>NZ_CP019427.1:1765000-1987500 GCF_009834545.1 Pseudomonas sp. S04 | reverse complement strand
TACGCATTTCACCGCTACACAGGAAATTCCACCACCCTCTACCATACTCTAGCTTGTCAGTTTTGAATGCAGTTCCCAGGTTGAGCCCGGGGATTTCACATCCAACTTAACAAACCACCTACGCGCGCTTTACGCCCAGTAATTCCGATTAACGCTTGCACCCTCTGTATTACCGCGGCTGCTGGCACAGAGTTAGCCGGTGCTTATTCTGTCGGTAACGTCAAGACAGCAACGTATTAGGTTACTGCCCTTCCTCCCAACTTAAAGTGCTTTACAATCCGAAGACCTTCTTCACACACGCGGCATGGCTGGATCAGGCTTTCGCCCATTGTCCAATATTCCCCACTGCTGCCTCCCGTAGGAGTCTGGACCGTGTCTCAGTTCCAGTGTGACTGATCATCCTCTCAGACCAGTTACGGATCGTCGCCTTGGTGAGCCATTACCCCACCAACTAGCTAATCCGACCTAGGCTCATCTGATAGCGCAAGGCCCGAAGGTCCCCTGCTTTCTCCCGTAGGACGTATGCGGTATTAGCGTCCGTTTCCGAGCGTTATCCCCCACTACCAGGCAGATTCCTAGGCATTACTCACCCGTCCGCCGCTCTCAAGAGAAGCAAGCTTCTCTCTACCGCTCGACTTGCATGTGTTAGGCCTGCCGCCAGCGTTCAATCTGAGCCATGATCAAACTCTTCAGTTCAAACATCTTTGGGTTTTTAAGAAACCCTAAACTTGGCTCAGCAATCGTTGGTTACATCTTTGATTTCTCGCGGAGTAACTTGTGATGCTGATAATCTTTTTGACTATCAGTCTGACAGCACAAGCACCCACACGAATTGCTTGATTCAGTTGTTAAAGAGCGGTTGGTTAAGATCTTTCGCCTCAACCGAGGGGCGCATTCTACAGCAGCCTCATTTGCTGTCAAGTGGTATTTTTCAGAAGCTTTCGAAGAATTCTTCAACAACTTCAACCACTTGCGCCTCCGATCACTCGGTAGCGGGAGGCGAATTCTACAGCGTTACACGCTGCTGTCAACACCTCTTTTTCAACTCCTTTCGCGCCTCGATGAACTGAAGCAACCTGCTGCCGAAAACTGCATAACTCATTGTTTATCAAGGAGTTTTCCGTTTCGACTGCGCCGGAAGTGGGGCGAATTATAGACATATAGAATCTGACGTCAACTGCTAATTTGGTTTTTCTATCAATAACCCCAAAACAGCCCTTAATCCCAGCTCTCTATATAGAAGAGCAATGCCCCCCCCTTGAACAACCCCTCCTCCATCACTGCCTCAGGTCCTGCAGCCCCGCGCCATCACCGCCATCGATGTTCACCATCGACCCAATGAAATTCTCTTAAAAATCCTGACGCGTAACATTGGCTCCATACCCACCAAGACATCCCGGAGCACACTCTCATGAAACGCCACCTCATCCTCAGCCTTGCTCTCTCCGTACTGGCCGCCAATGCATTCGCCGCCGACCTCGCACAACCCGTCACCGCCATGCAGCAACCAGCCGTGATCGCCGAAGGTGGCTCCGACCGCCTGCAACAGAACCGCGTCGCCGAAGGTGGCTCCGACCGCCTGCAACAGAACCGCGTCGCCGAAGGTGGCTCTGACCGCCTGCAACAGAACCGCGTCGCCGAAGGTGGCTCTGATCGCCTGACCCAGAACCGTGCATGAATTGCCGGTCGGCAATACTCAACAAAAAGCCCGGCACACTCTGCCGGGCTTTTTTTCGTCTACTTTCTGCACTAGCCCGCGGCTGCGCGCTTCATACACCGCTGATAACGCTCATCGACACGTTTGGCGAACCACGCGGTGGTGAGCTTGCGGGTGATTTTCGGACTCTGTAGCTCGATCCCCGGCAGCACCGCCCTGGGCAACGCCTTGCCTTGCGACTTTTCGGCCAGCGCGAATACCCGCTTGTAGAGTTTGCTGTCTTCGAAAGCCAGGCTGTCCCCCAGCTCCAGTTGATCGCGGATGGTGCTGTTGCGCATATCCAGGCGTTTACCCAGGCTGCGCACTGCAAGCTCAGTCGAGCCCGGCAGCAGCGAACCGTAGCGAATCAAGTCTCCATCCAGGGCCAGGGAGCCGCCGGTCGCGCGATTCAGCGCAGCCTGGAATGCCGCATTGCGGCTGGCGTACCAACCGGCATTGAAATCGGCGAAGCGGTACAGCGGCTGGCTGTAGTTCACCGGGTAGCCAAGCAGATGGGCGATGCCGAAGTACATGCCGCCCCGCCGGGTGAATACCTCGCGACGGATCGAGCCGTCCACCGGGTACGGATAGTTGCGCGCCTGTTTCTCGGCAAACGCAATGCTGACCTGCATCGGCCCACCGGTATGCACCGGGTTGAACCCGCCGAACAGGGTCTTGCCCATAGGCACCCGGCCAATGAAGTCATCGAAGATCGCGCTGAGCTCTTTTTCGCTACGCGCCGCATTCAACCGGTCGCTGTAACTTTTGCCATTGGTCGAGCTGACCTGCAAGGCCCCCCGCACCAGGAGACTGGGGATATGCGCCCTGGCAGCACGGCGGTCGATCTCGTCCCGGGCAATCTTGCCCAGCCCCGGTACTTTCGGGTCAGCCTGAAAGGTCGACTCCTGTTCGGTCACCGCCAGCACCGAGCAGAGGTTCTGCGAGGTGGCAGGGATCTCCTGCGCGGCAAACGCACTATAGATGTCGTTGGCCCAACCTTGCCGGTCCACCGTACTGGCGGGCAGCAAGCGCACGATCTGAGCTTTGACCTGTTCCGGCTTGGGCGCCGCATCGCGGCTACCCTGGCTCGCACACCCGGCCAGCAACAGCAGTGTGGCGAGGCTGATGATCAATTGATTGGCTTGCATGGAGTGGCTCAAGGGTCCTTTTGACCGACCGGGCGAGTGACACGCACTACACTCCGGTGTTTTCCTATGGAAAAGCAAGCCGCGTTGCACTTCAATGAACGATTGCTTGCGGGTGCTCTGACACCCGATCACCGACTGGAGTTCGCTGGCATGCTGACAATGGATTTTCTGCTGACCTCACTGATCGTGGTGCTGATCCCCGGCACTGGCGTGGTGTTTACCCTCTCCACTGCGCTGGCCGCCGGCAAACGAGCCAGCGTCTACGCGGCGCTGGGCTGCACGGGCGGGATCGTGCCGCACCTGATGGCCTCGATGCTGGGCCTGTCGGCGATCCTGCATACCAGCGCGCTGGCGTTCCAGGGATTGAAGTTTGCCGGAGTCGCCTACCTGCTGTACCTGGCCTACGCCACCTGGCGCGATCGCACGGCCTTTGCTATCAGCGATGCTCCGCTCAACCTGAGTGGCGGCACCATCATGCTGCGCGCTGGCCTGCTCAACCTGCTCAACCCCAAGCTGACGATATTCTTCCTGGCGTTTCTCCCGCAGTTCATCACGCCCAACGGGCCGTCGGCCACAGTGCAGATGCTCACCTTAAGCACAGTGTTCATGCTGATGACCTTTGCGGTGTTTGTGATCTATGGCTTACTGGCGAACTTTTTTCGCACAGCCGTCATCGAGTCATCTACCGTCCAGAACTGGCTGCGCCGCGGATTTGCCGCGTCGTTTGCCGCTCTGGGCCTGAACCTGGCGTTTGCCCAGCGCTGAGCCCCCCTTGCATTGGGTGGGGATTTGCCGCCGATTCGGTTCCAGACTTTATTCACGCCCTGACGGCCGCGCGCCATCGTACATTCTAAAAACGTGATCAAGAGATCCACCATGACAAGAGTTTCGTTCGCGAGTTTGCCGCTGCTGGTTATGCTGCTTACCGGCAGCCCTTCGGTGCTTGCCACCGAAGGCAGCGTCGGCAGGCCGATTACTGGCCAGATCGTCTACTCCAACGCTGGGATCATTCCCCCGGAACCCGGCTGGGTGATGTCGATGACCAGTATCTATTACGACGGCGAACTCAGCAGCAAGAAGGCGGCACCGGTGCGCGGCGAAGTCGGTGCTGGCCTGAAGATGAAAGTCTCCTACACCATGACCAACATCACGCGTATCTGGGACACTGGCAAAGGCCCGTGGAACTTCGCCTCGGCGGTCGGCCTGCCCCTGCAGTACACCGACGCCGAAGCCGACTTTACCGGCCCCAGGGGCAACTCCGTCGGCGAGACCGACTACGCTACCCAGTTTGCCGATGCCCTGATCACCCCGATCGCCGCCGGCTACCACTTCAGCGCCACCGATCACATTGCCTTGTCGTTGCCGATCTATGTACCGACCGGCGCCTACGACAAGGATCGCCTGGCCAACGCCGGGCAAAACACCTATACCTTCATGCCAACCATGGCCTATACCCACCTGCTGGGTAATGGCGGCGAGTTGAGCCTGCTGGGCGCGTTCGAGTTCTATACCAAAAACGATGCCACGGATTACCAGAACGGCAGTATCGTTCGTCTGGATGGTCTCTGGACCTACGGCCTGGGCAACGGTTGGGCGGCTGGCGTGGTGGGCGGCGTAATCAAGCAGATGACCGACGACGACGGCCCAACGGCCGACCAGCTGAACGGCTTTCGTGGCCACTCGGCCGGGCTCGGCCCGTACCTGGGCTGGAGCGGCAAGTTTGCCGATGCCCAGGCAAGCGTCAATGCCCGCTGGGTGCCCGAGTTCGACTCCGTCAACCGGCCCGAAGGCGATGGCATCAGTGTCAACCTGACGTTGGCGTTCTTCTAGACCTGACGCCTGCGCGGGACTCTCCACCGAGGGTAACGCCATGCACCGCAGCGACGTACTGATCGTAGGCGCCGGCCCCACCGGGCTGGTGTTGGCACTTTGGCTGAGCAAACTGGGGATCCGTGTGCGCCTGCTCGACAAGACCAGCGCCCCCGGCACCACCTCCCGCGCCCTGGCAGTGCAGGCGCGAACCCTGGAACTGTATCGGCAACTGGACCTTGACCAGGCCGTGGTGCAACAGGGCCACCAGGTACCGGCCGTCAATCTGTGGGTCAAGGGCGAACCCACGGTGCGCCTGCCATTCGCCGCCATCGGCAAGGACCTGACGCCCTACGCCTTCCTGGAAATCTACCCCCAGGATCAACATGAACGACTGTTGATCGAACGCCTCGAACAATTCGGCGTCGAGGTAGAGCGGGACACCGAACTGCTGGGCTTCAGCGAGCATGACGGTGGCATCACCGCACAACTGCGCCTGCCCGACGGCCAGTTGCAGAGCTGTCAGAGCTGCTATCTGGCCGGTTGCGACGGCGCCCGCTCCAGGGTGCGCAAAACCCTCGACATCGGCTTTCCCGGCGGCACCTACCAACAAGTGTTCTATGTGGCCGACGTCGACGGCGCAGGCCCGGCCTTTAATGGCGAATTGCACGTGGACCTGGATGAAGCAGACTTTCTCGCCGTGTTCCCGCTGGCAGGTACCGGCCGTGCGCGACTGATCGGCACGGTACGGGATGAACGTGCCGAGCAGGCCGAGACCCTGCGGTTTGAAGACGTCAGCAGCCGGGCCATCAGCCACCTGAAAGTCGAGGTCAAGCGGGTCAACTGGTTTTCCACCTACCGGGTTCATCACCGAGTCGCGGACGAGTTTCGCCGCGGCCGTGCATTCCTGCTCGGTGACGCCGCCCACGTACATAGCCCGGCCGGTGGCCAGGGCATGAACACCGGAATTGGCGACGCGATCAACCTGGCCTGGAAACTGGCAGCGGTGCTCAACGGCGCCGCCAACCACAGCCTGCTCGACAGCTATGCAATCGAACGCATGGCCTTTGCCCGCAAACTGGTGAGCACCACCGATCGGGTGTTCAGCTTCGTCACAGCCGAAGGCGCCATCGCCGATCTGTTGCGCACCCGCGTGGCGCCGTTGCTGTTACCCAGAATGGCGGCACTGGAGCGGGCTCGCGAGTGGTTGTTTCGCACCGTGTCGCAAATCACCCTGAACTACCGGGCGATGCCACTCAGTGCGGGGCATGCCGGCACAGTGTTCGGTGGCGATCGCCTGCCGTGGGTGCAGGACGCTGACGGCGACAACTTTGCCAGCCTCGCCCTCCCCGCCTGGCAGGTGCATGTGTACGGCGACACCAGCGGGGAAATGCGCGCCTGGTGCAACGAACATCACCTGGCGCTGCAGGTGTTCGCCTACTCACCCGCCCATGCCAAAGCCGGCCTGGCGCGCAATGGGTTCTACCTGTTGCGGCCCGACAGCTACGTGGCGCTCGCCGACCCGGGCGCCGACCCGAAACTCATCGAGCGCTATTTTCACGGCCATGGGATCAAGCCGTTCCTGAGCTGAGCGCGCGCCCGTTGCGGGTCAGATTCCGCTAAGCGCCAGGTCCATGGCGAAATAGGTGAAGATCAGGTCCGCACCGGCACGCTTGATCGCGCCCAGGCTCTCGCGCACCACCCGCTCTTCATCGATCGCCCCGGCGGCCGCGCCGAACTTGATCATCGCGTACTCGCCACTGACCTGATACGCCGCCAGCGGCAACCGCGAGGCTTCGCGAATATCGCGGATGATGTCCAGGTAGGCACCGGCCGGCTTGACCATCAGCGCGTCGGCGCCTTCCTGCTCATCCAGCAATGATTCGCGCACGGCTTCGCGGCGATTCATCGGGTTCATCTGGTAGCTCTTGCGATCGCCCTTGAGCGCACTGCCACCTGCCTCGCGGAACGGGCCGTAGAGGGCCGAGGCAAACTTGGTCGAATAGGCCATGATCGACGTCTGGCTGAAGCCGGCTGCGTCCAGGGCGCGACGAATCGCCTGGACCTGCCCGTCCATGGCCGCCGAGGGGGCAATCACATCCGCCCCGGCACGCGCGGCGGCAACGGCTTGCTGGCCAAGGTTGAACAGGGTCAGGTCATTGTCGACCTCGGCGCCATGCATCACGCCACAGTGACCATGGTCGGTGTACTCGCAGAAGCAGGTGTCGGACATGACGATCATTTCCGGCACCGCGTCCTTGCAGATCCGCGCCATGCGCGACACCAGGCCGTTTTCCCGCCAGGTGTCACTGCCGTTGCCATCGAGGTGGTGCGACACGCCAAAGGTCATCACCGACTGAATACCGGCCCGGGCGTAGCGCTCGATTTCACCGGCCAGTTTCGACTCGGGAATCCGTCGTACTCCCGGCATGCTGGTGATCGGTACGAAATCGTCGATTTCTTCCTCGACGAAGATCGGCAGCACCAGGTCGTTGAGACTGAACTCGGTTTCCTGGAACAGCTTGCGCAGTTGCGGGGTGCGCCGCAAACGGCGTGGACGGGCTTCGGGGAACTGGCTGGACATGAAATTTCCTGGCAGGAGGCCAATGGCCTGGACAAGACAAAAAGTGCTGGAAGCGCGAGCTTATGCCCCTCGCCCCTGCTGGCACAAATGCAGGTAACGCAAGAGTTTATTGCGAAAACGGTAACAATAGAACCCGAGCCCCGTCACCCCCTGACATTTATTCACCGCTCAACTAATCTGGCTAGCACACCCACCCGGGTGACAAACCCCGAAGGATACGGAGTGAGCCCTGATGTTTGAGATACACAACTACGGCAGTTTTATCGCGGCGATCGTGATTTTCCAACTGATCCCCGGCCCCGGCACATTTGCCATCCTCAATGCCACCGCCCGCAACGGCATCGGCGCCGGTTTTGGCGCGGTGCTGGGAACCCTGCTGGGGGACGCGGCCTACATGATTGCAGCTGCCGCCGGCCTGGCAGCGCTGATGACTGCCAACCCGCTGCTGTTCCAAGGCCTGCAGTGGTTCGGTGCAGCGTACCTGTGCTGGATGGGCGTGCAAATGTTGCGCAGCCCCGTGGCGCACAATGACGCGGGGCTGGAACCGCAACGTTCGGCACGCACCTATCTGCGCAACGCCCTGGTCATCAGCCTGACCAACCCGAAAGTCATGCTGTTTTTCGTGGCGTTCTTCCCGCTGTTCATCAGCCCAGGGTCGTCGAGTATGACCCTGGTGGCGATGATGCTCCACGTGACCGTGATCAGCCTGCTGTACCAGGGCGCCCTGGTGCTGATCGGCAACGCCGCGGCCATCCGCTTGAAGGCCCTGCCCCTGGCCCGAACGGTCGCCACTCGAGTGGCAGCCGTCGCACTGATCGGCTTTGGCCTCAAGCTCGCGGCCAATAACCGCTAGCCCAGCGCCCAGGTACGCCACTGCGCCAGGCAGTGGCGTACCGGTTCAGGGCTTGGGAATTTCCAGCCCACGCACTACCGCCGGACGCGCCAGGAAGCGCTCCAGCACCCGCAGCACATTGGGGAAGTTATTGATCCCCACCAGGTCGCCGGCCTCATAAAAACCAATCAGGTTGCGGACCCACGGGAAGATCGCGATATCGGCGATGGTGTAGCGCTCGCCCATGATCCAGTCGCGCCCTTGCAGGCGCTCGTCGAGCACCTTCAACAAGCGGCTACTCTCGGCGACATAACGGTCCCGCGGACGTTTGTCCTCGTACTCCTTGCCGGCGAATCTATTGAAAAAGCCCAACTGGCCGAACATCGGACCGATACCGCCCATCTGGAACATCAGCCACTGAATCGTCTCGTAACGTGCCGCTGATTCCTGGGCCAGCAGTTGCCCGCTCTTGTCGGCGAGATAGATCAGGATCGCGCCGGACTCGAACAGCGCCAACGGCTTGTCGTCAGGGCCGTGAGGGTCGAGGATCGCCGGAATCTTGTTGTTGGGGTTAAGCGAGAGGAACGCCGGGGACATCTGGTCGTTGCTCTCGAAACTCACGCGATGGGCCTCGTACGGCAAGCCGATCTCTTCGAGCATGATCGAGACTTTGACCCCGTTTGGCGTCGGCAAGGAGTAGAGTTGGAGCCACTCGGGGAACTGGGCAGGCCATTTTTCAGTAATCGGGAAGGCTGACAAATCGGTCATAGTGAACATCCAGTGACAATTTAACGGCTGAATTTTGGCCTAACCGGCGGCACACGGCCGGCCTGTACGCGGGCTAGCTTATAGCGAGCCTGCCAACGCCGGCATCTTAAATCGGAAACATTATGTCGCTAACCTTCCGCCACCCTCACCGCTACCCCGGATAAAGTGCGCGCCCGCAGATTCCAATCGAACCAATCGCCCTCAGCGGACTCTGAAGGCAGCGCGCGCGCAAGACGACTCGCCCAACGACATGGAAAACCATCCGAAGCCGGGAGCTTGCGGTGGAAAGGTTTGTCAGCCTTAACCTGAATGTGCTGAAGAACTACTACTTGATGAGAAACCCACTGCAGATCACCCAACGCCTGAAGCAACGCGCCTTCGTGTTCCTCCCTGCACTGCTGACTACCTGCGCCCTGCTCCTGTCGCTGGAGTCGAGCGAAAGTCGCGCCCAGCCGGTTGACGGCACCCAGACCCTGGTGTTTTTGCGCCATGCGGAAAAACCTGCCGGTGGTCTCGGACAACTCAATTGCCAGGGCCTGAACCGCGCCATTGACCTGGCGCAGCTGCTGCCAGAAAAATTCGGCAAGGCCGATTTCGTGTTTGCCGCCAACCCGACCCGCAATGTCGAGGAAGGCGAGCTCGACAACTCCTACAGCTACATCCGCCCCCTGATGACCATCAGCCCGAGCGCAATCAAGCTGGGCCTGCCGGTGAACATCGAGTTTTCCGCCAACGACACCAGTGAACTGGCGGACGAACTGCTCCACGACAAGTACCACAACTCGATCATCTACACCGCCTGGTCCCACGGCTACCTGCCGGAGTTGATCAACAAGGTGGCGCGCGAAGCGGTGGGCAGCAAACAGTCGATCACCGAGGACTGGGAGTCCGGCGACTTCGACTCGATGTACGTCCTGACGCTGACCTGGCACAACGGCAAGGCCACCTTGCAGAGCCAGCATTACAAGCAGGGCCTGGACAACGGCCAGGAGAGCTGCCCGACCTGACAGGGCGGCCACACCAGCGCAGGGCCCAGGGTGAGGTATGATGCGCGACCTGTCTCCCTGGAACCCCTGTATGTCCAACTTCTTAACCACCCCCAACCGGGGCTGGTCGTTCTGGTGCAAGCCGGCCCTGTTCCTGTTGGTGGCCTGCATTGGCCTCTACTACGTCAAGTGGTCGCCGTACTACTTCAAGGCCTTTACCGCTGCCGACAGCCACAGCATTGGCGCTTCGATTCTCAACGACGCGCAAACCGCGCCCCTGGCCGCCGCATTGACGTACGCCAAGGTGTACTTCCTGGCGATCTGGAAGGCCGCGGTCCTGGCGGTGATCCTCGGCTCCCTGTTGCAAGTACTGATCCCGCGGGACTGGTTGCTGCGCCTGTTCGGCCGCGCGGGCTTCGCCTCGACCCTGCGCGGCGGGCTGTTCGCCCTGCCCGGCATGATGTGCAGTTGTTGCGCCGCGCCGGTAGCTGCCGGCATGCGCCGGCAAAACGTGTCCGTGGGTGCGGCGCTGGCATTCTGGATCGGCAACCCGGTGCTGAACCCGGCCACCCTGGTGTTCATGGGCTTTGTCCTGGGTTGGGGCTTTACCGCCCTGCGACTAGTGGCCGGCATCGTGTTGGTGCTGGGGGTTTCGCTGGTGGCCCAGCGCATTTCGCGGCCGGAGCAAGTGCCGCAAGCTGCGCTGCAAGCCGTGGCCAACGTCAGCGCCACGGATTCTCAACCCTTCCTCGGCCGCTGGATTCGCACCCTGTGGCAATTGTTCTGGAGCACCATTCCGGTCTATATCCTGGCAGTACTGGTGCTCGGCGCCGCGCGGGTCTGGCTGTTTCCCCACGTTGACGGGGCGATGGCCGACAGCTTGTGGTGGCTGGTACCGCTGGCCATCGTCGGCACCTTGTTCGTGATTCCCACTGCTGCGGAAATCCCCATCGTGCAGACCATGATGGCTCTGGGTATGGGCACCGGCCCAGCGGTTGCGTTGCTGATGACCCTGCCCAGCATCAGCCTGCCGTCGCTGCTGATGCTGCGCAAAGACTTCGACACCCGGGTGCTGGTGACCGTGGCCCTGCTGACCATGCTGGTCGGCGTGATCTGCGGGCTCATCGGCGCGCTCGTACTGTAAGGCACGTGGCAGGCGCTGGACGGTCAGCGCCTTGCTCTCAAGCCTGCCGGCGGCTGCGTTCGCGCAGGTATTCAAGCACCGCGGCATGCTCGCCCGCGAACTCGATTCGATCCCCCTTCTTCTCGCGCTGGAAGGCGTACATCGGGTCGTAGTACTCGTTCAACAACCCTTCGATCCAATCGCGGTGCAGCTCCACCGCACCACTGCGTGCCTGTTCGGCCAACGCCGCTTCCATCAAGCCGAATAGCCGTTGGTGGCGCTCGCCACCCAGGCGTTTGCTAATGTTGTTCAGGCTGCCCAATAAGCGTTCGGAAAACTGCGCAAAGCCTTGATCGCCATAAACCGCGACAAATTCGGCGCACAGGTCCACCACATAATCACCCAGGATGCGCTCTACCCGCCCCTGCACGCTGTCTTCCAGCCAGACCATCGGAAAACGCTGCATGCCCTGATACAGCGGCAACGGCAAGGCGCAACTGCCCACCATGCGGCTTTCGTCCTCTAGCACAAACTGCTCGATGCCCCTGGCGCGCTTTTTCAGTACATCTACTGCCAGGCGGTTCTCGAAGTCGATATTGGAAGGCTGCCCGCTCGCCCGTTTGCCAAAGCTGGAGCCACGGTGATTGGCATGTCCCTCCAGGTCCAGGCCATTGTTCAAACGCGTGAGGACATCGGTCTTGCCGGTACCAGTCATGCCACCGAGCAAGACGAAATCGCACTGGCCGACGGCCTGGTCGAGCGTATTCAGCAGGAAGGTACGCATTGCCTTGTAGCCACCGCCAACCCGAGGGTATTCGATGCCCGCTTCGTCCTTGAGCCATTGCTGGACGATCTGCGAGCGCAGGCCTCCGCGAAAGCAATACAGATAACCCTCGGGATGGGCCCGCGCGAAATCGGCCCAGGCCTGGATCCTCTCGGCCTTGATCCCCCCCGAGACCAACTGGTGCCCCAGGACAATGGCCGCCTGCTGGCCTTGCTGCTTGTAACAGGTGCCGACACGCTGACGTTCGATGTCGGTCATCAACGGCAGGTTGACCACCCCGGGAAACGCGCCCTTGGTGAATTCGATCGGCGCCCGCGTGTCCATCATCGGCCGCTCGCTGAGAAAGATGTCGCGGTAATCGGTGATATCGACGGGCATCAAATCACCTCGACCGCGTTACTCTGTCGCTCGACCAGTTCACCGATAGGCGCCAGGTCCAACCCCAACTCGGCGGCCACCGCCAGAAATTGCTCGTTGCCCTGCGGTGTCACGGCAACCAGCAAGCCGCCACTGGTCTGCGGGTCGCACAACACACGCTTGTGCAGCTCCTGGACGCGCCCGAGCTTACTGGCATAACTGTCGAAATTGCGCAGGGTGCCACCCGGCACACACCCTTGGTCCAGGTAGTACTCGACACCCGGCAGGCGCGGCACGCGGTCGTAGTAGATGCGAGCAGTCAGCGCACTGCCGTCGGCCATTTCCACCAGATGCCCGAGCAGGCCAAATCCGGTGACATCGGTCATGGCGGTCACGCCGTCAAGCTTGCCGAAGCGACTCCCAGGCTTGTTCAAGGTGCACATCCAGTCGCGAGCCAGGCCCACGTCACTGTCACGCAGCTTGCCCTTCTTCTCTGCGGTGGTGAGGATGCCGATCCCCAACGGCTTGGTCAGGTACAGCAGGCAACCGGCGGTGGCGGTGTCGTTGCGCTTCATGTGGCGCTTTTGCACCAGCCCGGTGACGGCCAGGCCGAAGATCGGCTCCGGGGCATCGATCGAATGACCGCCCGCCAATGGAATACCCGCCTCGTCACACACCGCACGGCCGCCGCGAATCACTTCCCGGGCAATCTCCGGCGCCAGTACATTGACCGGCCAGCCGAGAATGGCAATCGCCATCAACGGATCGCCGCCCATGGCGTAGATATCGCTGATGGCATTGGTCGCGGCGATTCGGCCGAAGTCGTAGGGGTCATCGACAATCGGCATGAAGAAGTCGGTGGTCGAGACCACGCCGCGCTCTTCATCAATTGCATACACCGCCGCATCATCGCGCGAAGCGTTGCCCACCCAGAGTTTCGGGTCGAGGTTCTGGGCGCCGCTGCCGGCCAGGATCACTTCCAGCACCTGGGGTGAAATCTTGCAGCCACAGCCTGCGCCGTGACTGTATTGGGTCAGGCGAATGGGCTCGCTCATGGGGGCACCTCGGCAGATAAAGATCGGCCAGTCTAACAGAGCCCATTGCCCCCACTCGACAACCAGCCCATTGAGGACCGCCGAGCAATTGGAATGAATTTTTCCAGCGACGGGGGATCACTCTAGTACGACAGGGAGGAATAGCGGCACATGATCAACGCAAAATTGTTCGTCATCGAATACACCCTTCACGGTGTGCCCAAGTCTTTCATCATCCGCCAGGAAAAGATGGACAACGCCGAGGCCTGGCACTGGGCCAGTTGCGACGCTGGGGTTGGGCGCATTGGCCGCTTCGGCCGAGAGAAAGTGAAGAAGACCAGCAAGCCGGCGGCGGAGAAGTTCGGCATCGAAAACGTCACGTGGCGGCCCACCAGCTGAAGCGTGCACGACCTCGCCGCGGGCGCCGAGATGGCGCCCACGGTGAGGTCGTAGCCACTAGCCGTGAGTCCCTTTGGCACATTGGCAACCCGCCGTCGTGCAGGCTTCGCCGTGCTCATGATGCTTGGCGCAACCCTCGCAACAGTAGTGCTTGCCATGCCGGACAATCGAATGCTCGCCCAGTTTGCACTTGCAGTTGGGACAGGCGCAGGTGTCTGCTTTCATCAGTCTGACTCCATGGGTGTGGTCGTCCAGAAGCGAACCCAAGGTCGCCTCTCAAGCACTGACCGCACCCACCGACATGCCCTTGCGGCCCTCGCTCCTGATAGAGGGTAGTCGATAAACCTCAGGCGGCCTGCCGGCTACTGCTGCGGTACATCAACACCAGCGCCAGCCCCAGGCAGACCATGGCCAGGAGGCGATTGGTGGACAACTCGATGGGCGGATTACCCAGCCAGCCGAAATTATCGATCAGCATGCCCATGCCCAACTGGCCGACGATCACTGCCACCGTCGCCACCGCCGTTCCGACCCGAGGCACGGCGCCGACCATCACCAGCATATACACCACGCCGAACAGCGCTCCGCTGAGCTGCCACTTCGGCACCTCCAGCAGGCTGACGGCATGGGCCGGCTCGAAGAACAGAATCAGCAAGGCGGTAGTGATGGCTCCCACCACAAAGGTCAACAGGCTACTGCGCAACACACCGACCGCCTGGCCCAGCCGGCCGTTGATCGCTGCCTGCACACTCAATACCGCACCGGCCGCGACGACCACCAGCAACAACCCAAACAGATTCATGTTCAACCCCGCGCAATCAGGACAAGAGCAACAACGATCAGCAGCAAGGCCAACCAGCGCTCCCGGTTGACCGGTTTGCGCGCGGCCCCGAACCAGCCGAAATGGTCGATCAGCACACTCTTGCCAACCTGGCCGGAGAGGATCGCAATCATCGTCATGGCAATCCCGATCACCGGGGTCGCCAAGGTGAGCACCACCACGTACATCGGCCCGAGCAACCCGCCGATCAACTGCCAGCGCGGCAAGCTGCAAAGTGCCGGCCCCGGTTGCGGACCGCTGAACAGCAACACCAGAAACAGGATGGCCGAGCCAACCCCGAAAATGCTCAGGGTCGCCCACAAATGCCCCACCTGGACGCCCAGCGGCCCCAGCAAGCCCGCCTCCACCGACAGGCCCATGCCCGCGAGGATCACCAGCGGTAGCAGCAACAGGCGGGTGAGTGGGTTAGGCCGCGGGGTGACAGCGGCCCCGGTGGCCTCACTGATAGAACCTGAAGACATGACAACTCCTGCAAAGGGTGAAAAGAATGACGGGCATTATCAATTGCCCGACCTTTGCGATAAATGCGACTCTGTCGACAACACTTTTGCGCAACTCGCACAGCAGGCTGCTACATGCAAGGTCTCAACGAACTCAGTTTCAAGGCGCTACGGCTGTTCGTCGCGGTTCTCGATCACGGCAGTTTTTCCGAGGTCGCGCGCCGCGAAGGCCTGGCGCCTTCATCGATCTCGCGGCAGATCCAGTTAATGGAGCAGGCCCTCTGTCAGCAATTGCTTTACCGCCATACCCGGGCTGTGACCCCGACCGAAGCCGGGCGCCTGCTCGGCCAGCATGCCCGCTTGGTGCTGGTGCAACTGGAAGAAGCCGAACAAGCCTTGCAGGAACAGGCCAGCGAACCCAGTGGCCTGGTGCGTATCAACGCGCCAGTGGTGTTCGCCCAGTTGCACCTGTCGCCCTGGATCGCCGAGTTGTGCCAGCGATATCCCCGGCTGCAACTGGATATCCAGCAAACCGACCGCTACGTCGATCCGCTGCAGGAAGGCTGCGACCTGGTGTTTCGCATCGGCGCCCTGCACGACTCCAGCATGCAGGGCCGCGTGGTCGCGCCGCAGCGCTATCACGTCGCCGCCAGCCCAGCGTACCTGGCACGCCATGGCACCCCTCGGCATCCCGCGGAACTGGTGCGGCACCAATGCCTGGCCTACAAGGGTGACTCCGGTCTGCAACGCTGGTTCTTCCGCCAGGACCAGGGCGACTGGACCCCCTATTCGGTCAGGGGTCCACTCACCGGCAACCACGCCGACACCCTGACCCAGGCTGCCGAACAGGGTATGGGCCTGGTGATGTTTCCTTCCTGGCTGATCGGCGAGGCCCTGGGCCGGGGCAAGCTGGTGCAGGTGCTCGGCGACTTCCAGGCATCCAACAGCCTCGAACCCCAGCAGATCGCCATTCTCTGGCCTGGCAGTCGACGCTTGTCGGTGAAAGTGCGCGCGGTGATCGATTTTTTCGTCGAGCGTTTTGGCACGGTGCCCTACTGGGACCAGTAAGGCGCAGCGGGTTTATCGCAGCAGTTGCACGATCAGCCAACTGTTCGCCGCGGTGATGTTGCAGGTTAGAGGCTTCAGGCGCCAGGGCGAAGCCTTGTATGCTGTGTGCCCCGCCATCGAACAAGGAACGCTCCGTGCTGCTGTTGAAACTCGTGCTGATCCCCGGTTTTCTCCTGCTGATTTCCCTGGCCGGCAAGCGCTGGGGACCGAGCGTCGCGGGATGGCTATCGGGGTTGCCGGTCGTGGTCGGGCCGATCCTGTTTTTCCTCGCGGTCGAGCAAGGTCCGGCATTTGCGACCCAGTCGGCGATTGCGGCGCTGTCGGCCATGGCGGCGATGATTACCTTCTGCGTGGTCTACGCCCAGGCCGCGCAACGCTGCAACTGGCCGGCGGCGCTGCTGATTGCCCTGTTGAGTTGGAGCCTGGTGGCGGTAGTGCTGTCAGTGCTGCCCGCGTCGCTGCTGTTGTCGACGATCGCTGCGGCCACCGCCTTGCTCGCGGCACCCCACCTGTTCCCCACCGTACAGCCCTTGCTCGCAGGCCCCGCGCCGAAGTCCGATAAACTGTTGCTGCGCATGCTGGCCGGGGCGTTGCTGACCCTGGCGGTGACCTGGTTCGCCAGCACCCTGGGTGAGCGCTGGAGCGGTTTGCTCGCGGTGTTCCCGGTGCTTGGCAGCGTAATGGCGGTGTTCTCCCAGCAAACCCGGGGGCCGGCATTCACCGCCGCGCTGCTCCGCGCCACCGCTACCGGCATGTACGCCTTCGCGGCCTTTTGCCTGACCCTGGCCTTGACCTTGCCGCGCTGGGGCGGCTGGGCCTTTGTGCTCGCAGTGGCGGTGGCGCTGGTGATGCTGCTGCTAACCAAGCGGCGGGCCGCGCCCTCACACCTGCGCAGCGGGACGGCGCCGTCGGTCAAACCCTGAGGACCGAGCCGCCGGCAAGTTCGTGCTGGAGTGAGTGAGGGACCCCGTGGGATGATCGTCACCCCGCGCGATCACACCCGGAGACTCGCATGTCGCTGCTGAAAAAAATCATCGTCAGTAAAGCCGCTGTTCTGTTGCTGACAGCGCTCACCACCTTCGGCGCCGCCAGCGTCTACGCCGCCAGCCAGCCGACGACCAAGACTGCAACCGCGGAAAAAGTCGCGGTGCTGGGCAACAAATTCACCTTCAGCCTACCCAAGGGCTTTATTGCCAACCCATTGCCCGGCGGTGATGCGTCCAATGGCACGTCCGGCGCCAAGGGCACCATGTACACCAATCAGCAAAGCAAAACCGTGCTGATCATCGCCGAAAACACCCTGCCCGAAGGCCTCAGCGTCAAAGACAACGACGCAGTATTTCTCGACGAGTCCATCTCCGGTTTCGCCAGCCAGCAACGCGAAGCCCTGGCCGGTTTCAACAAACAAAGCGAAAAAAGTCTGACCATCAAAGGCCTCGGCCTGCGCCAGATCGACTTCACTGCCACCCAGGGCGGCGGCCCGACCCTCAACACCAGCCTGCTGGCCGGCTCCGGCACGCAGATGATGCTGATTCAGATCATCTCCCGCGCCGACGACCAGGCCGGGCACGCGGCCCTGGTGAAGAGCATCCTCGGCGAAAAATAACCCGGTGAGCTACTGATTAAGTCGTAACAGCCAGGCGTTGAGGTCCTCGATCTCCCGCTCGCTGATACTGTGCCCGAGCCCCGGATACGCATGGAACTCGGGCACCAGGCCCAGCCCCGACAACAGGCTGTTGGCGTCACTGCCATCGGTGAAAGGCAAGCGCTGGTCATCCGTACCGTGTCCGATGAAAATCGCCAGCGAGGCCTGCGCCGGGTCGGCCTTGAGCTGACTGCGCAGCACCGGCAGCACCTTGCCACTCAACGCCGCTATCCCACGCACCGCCGTGGGATGACGCAGCGCGACCTCGTAAGACATGATCGCGCCCTGACTGAAGCCCACCAGGAATACCCGATCGGCCGTGGTGTGATACTTGTTCGCCGCCTTCGTGACAAAGTCCGCCAGCAACGCGGCACTGCGCTGCAAGTCATCGCTGTCGCCGTCGTACGCCCCGTCCCCCTTCTTGTGAAACCACTGATAACTGCCCTGCTCCAGCACCTGCGGCGCACGTACTGCCAAATAGGTATAGGACGCCGGCAATCCCTCCTTGAGACTAAACAGATCCGCCTCGTTGCTGCCGTAGCCATGAAGAAAAATCACCAGCGGCTGATTGGCCGAGCCGGGGGTCGATTGTTCGAGGTATTGCAGCGGCAGATCGTCGTGCAGCACCGATTGGGCCTGGACGACCGGGGATACCAGCAACAGAAATACGGCAAACAACTTGAGCATGGACCTTCCTTTAATCGGGCGGGTTCGCGGGGCAGCGTAGCATGCGAGCGGAAGTGGGGAATGGATGGAGGCCGGAGTGCAGCGACCTTGGTCAAGGGCGGCAAGGACTGCGTCCTCGAACGCAGCCTCGTGGGCTCGACAGCTGCTACGGGGGATGGGGGTATTGCCGAGATCTGTGGTTTTTGCTGGGCCGGCACTCCGGTGCTTGTAAAAAAAGTGGCAACCGTATCAACGGTGGCCACCTTTTCCAACGCTGAAATTACTCGCCGTAAACGTCGAAATTGAAGTACTTGTCCTGTACTTGCTTGTACTTGCCATTGGCGCGGATTTCAGTGATAGCGGTGTTGAACTTGTCCGCCAGCTCCTTATCGCCCTTGCGCACGGCAATGCCCGCACCGCCGCCGAAGTACTTCGCGTCTTCATAGGTCGGGCCAACAAACGCAAAACCTTTACCGGCGTCGGTTTTCAGGAAACCGTCGTCCAGGGTGACCGAGTCGGCCAGCATCGCGTCGAGGCGGCCGGAGACCATGTCCAAATTGACTTCCTGCTGTGAGCCGTAGCGCACCAGGACGATACCGGCCGGCTGCAGCACTTCGGTGGCGAAACGGTCGTGGGTACTGGCACGCAGAACCCCGACTTTCTTACCCTTGAGCTCGGTCAGCGGGTCCTTGATGTCGGATCCAGCCTTCATCACGAAGCGTGCCGGGGTGTGGTAGTACTTGATGCTGAAGTCGACGTTCTTCTTGCGGTCGTCAGTGATGGTCATGGACGACAGGATCGCGTCGATTTTCTTGACCTTGAGCGCGGGAATCAGGCCATCGAATTCCTGCTCGACCCAGGTGCACTTGACTTGCATCTGCGCGCACAGCGCGTCGCCGATGTCCACGTCGAAACCGGTCAGCTTGCCGTCAGGGGTTTTCATCGAGAACGGCGGGTAACCGGCTTCGATACCGATACGGATCGGCTTGGCGTCTGCGGCTACAGCCGAGAGGGACAACACGGACAGTGCCAGAGCACCGAACATCACTAGCTTCTTCATTTATAACTCCTGTGTGCGGAGACTCTTATTGGCAACTTCGACGGTAGCTTGTGGCTAGTATTTATCGAAGTGGCCGGCAGTCTAGAGCTGCACCCAGCGAGCAAATTGTGTATATGCGACAAATAGTTATAGAAAAGTGGCGAAGGTAGGAGCGTCAATGCCCCCCCTGCGCCGACGCGCTGAAATGGCCTACAGACGCGCGACGCTTTGCGTCATGATGCCTGCGCAGTCCGACATTCACCTGCGACGGTTTCCAGCCCATGTCCGCACCTTCAAATACATTGCAGTTGATTCAGCACCACCCTGCCGAAGGCCCGGGAGCCATTGCCACCTGGGCGCAATCCCGGGGCCTGACCCTGGAGATATTCCGCGCTGACCTCGGGCACCTGCCTGCAGCGAGTGCGACGCCGGTGATTATCCTGGGAGGGCCTTACGAATCCAACGCCGGTCCCGCGTGGCTGGCGCAAGAACGCCAGTGGCTGGCTGCCAGCTTGGCGCAGGGGGCGCCGGTGTTCGCCATCTGCCTGGGGGCGCAATTGCTGGCCCTGAGCCTGGGCGGCCAGGTGCGGCGCATGGCCACGACTGAAACCGGCTGGACCGCCGTCAACTTTGCCGATGGCGCGGCATTAAAGGTCCTTGAGTGGCACGAAGACGCGATTGACCTGCCGCCCGATGCCCGGCTGTTGGCCAGCAGCGCGATATGTGCAGAGCAAATGTATGACGTCGGCCCGACCCGTGTCGGCTTGCAGTTCCACCCGGAATGGAATGCCGAGTCGGTTGCCGAGCTCAACGTCCATTTCGCCGACGAATCGCCCCTGCCCCGCAACCAGGACCACAGCGCGGCGTACCGCCAGGTGTACGACTGGCTGCAAGTGACGCTGGATCAGTGGCACCTCGCCGCAACCGCGGCCTCCCGGTAACGCACGCTCAACACTCGCAGCCAATCGCCACCTCGGCCCGCGCTGCGCCTGTGTCACTCAACTCGAATCCTTCATCCAGCCACCCGGTCACACCGCCGATCATTTCCTTGACCGGGTACTCCAGCGCCGCCAGTTTCACCGCGGCCTTGTTGGCGCCGTTGCAATGGGGGCCGGCGCAATACACCACGAACAAAGTGTCCTTGGGGTAGCCCGCCAACAATCCGGCCGTGATCAGGCGGCCGGGAATGTTGATCGCCCCCGGTAGATGTCCGCGCTGGTAAGCCAAAGGCCCACGCACATCCACCAGAACAAAATCCACTGCACCCGCCTCCTGGCTGCTGAAGACGTCGGAACAATCGGTTTCAAAGGTCAGGCGGTTGCTGAAATGCATCAGCGCAACGGCGCAAGGGGCGGCAGGAATGGCGCGAACCAGGCTGGTCATGGGTGTTCTCCAAAGCAAGTGTGGGCTTGCCAGCACTGTATCGAATCGACCTGAAGCGCTACAGTGGCGCACAAGACACTCACTGGGAACTTTCCGCCAAATGCACCGCACCCCCGGTTCTGTAGCGATCCTGGCCTACGACGGCCTCTGCACTTTTGAGTTTGGCATTGCGGTGGAGATCTTCGGCCTGGCACGGCCCGAGTTCGACTTCCCCTGGTACCAGCACCAGATCGTCGCCGTCGACCAGGGTCCGATGCGGGCTACCGGCGGCATTCAGGTATTGGCCGATGGCGGCATGGAACTGCTGGAAACCGCCCGCACCATCATTATTCCCGGCTGGCGCAGCCGCAGCGAGCCGGTGCCCGCCGCCCTGTTGGCGGCATTGTGCCGGGCCCACGGGCGCGGGGCGCGCCTGGTGTCGATCTGTTCCGGGGTATTTGTCCTGGCGGCCAGCGGTCTGCTCGACGGCTTGCGCGCCACGACCCACTGGCGCTACACCGACGAATTGGGCGCGCGCTACCCCAACATCCTGGTGGACCCGGACGTGCTGTACGTGGACTCGGGCCAGTTGATCACCTCGGCCGGCAGTGCCGCCGGCATCGATGCCTGCCTGCACCTGGTGGCGCGAGATTTTGGCACCCAGGTGGCCAACTCGGTGGCGCGCCGCTTGGTGATGTCACCGCAACGCACCGGCGGCCAGGCGCAGTTCATCCCCGCCCCCGTCAGTCGCACACCCCGCAGCGACCTGTCACGGGTGATGCAATGGGCTCGCGAGCGTTTACATGAACCGCTGGAAGTGCGCGACCTGGCCAGCCAGGCAGCAATGAGCGAGCGTACTTTCCTGCGCCGTTTCAGCGAAGCCACCGGGGCCTCGCCCAAGTCCTGGCTGCAACAGCAACGCCTGGCCCGCGCCCGCGAACTGCTGGAAAGCAGCCGGCACACCACAGAGCAGATCGCGCAGCAGTGCGGCTATCGCAGTGTGGAAAGTTTTCGTGTGGCATTTCGCACGGTGGTCGGGCTGGCGCCGTCGGTGTATCGCGAGCGTTTTGGTCGCGGCGAGCAGGCGCTGCCGGCCTAGGACAGAAACGCCAGCACCCGCCCACACCATAGGCGCGGGCGGGTGCCGGGAGGGGCGTGGTTTACTGGCCGCTACGGAGCATTTCCTTGGGCACATACTTGCCGATTTCGAACTTGCCGATCGCCGCACGGTGCACTTCGTCCGGGCCATCGGCCAGGCGCAAGGTGCGTTGCATGGCGTACATGTAGGCCAGCGGGAAATCGTTGGACACCCCGGCACCGCCATGGATCTGGATCGCCCGGTCGATGACGCGCAAGGCCACGTTCGGGGCGACCACCTTGATCTGGGCGATTTCGCTTTTCGCCACTTTGTTACCCACGGTGTCCATCATGTAGGCAGCCTTGAGGGTCAGCAGGCGTGCCATGTCGATTTCCATCCGCGAGTCGGCAATCTTGTCGATGTTACCGCCCAGGCGTGCCAGCGGTTTGCCGAAGGCGGTGCGATTGACCGAGCGCTTGCACATCAATTCCAGCGCGCGCTCGGCCATCCCGATCGAACGCATGCAGTGGTGAATGCGGCCCGGGCCGAGGCGACCCTGAGCAATCTCGAATCCACGACCTTCGCCCAACAGCACGTTTTCATAGGGCACACGGACGTTTTCGAACAGCACCTCGGCGTGACCGTGAGGTGCATCGTCGTAGCCGAACACCGGCAGCGGACGCAGGATTTTTACCCCGGGGGTGTCCACTGGCACCAGGATCATCGAGTGCTGCGCATGGCGCGGCGCATCCGGGTTGCTCAGGCCCATGAAGATCAGAATCTTGCAGCGCGGGTCGCAGGCCCCGGAGGTCCACCATTTTTTGCCATTGATTACCCACTGGTCGCCATCGCGCTCGGCGCGGGCCGCCATGTTGGTGGCATCGGATGAAGCTACGTCTGGCTCGGTCATGGCGAACGCCGAACGAATCTCGCCGCGCAGCAGCGGTTCGAGCCAACGCTGTTTCTGCTCTTCGTTGGCGTAGCGCACCAGCACTTCCATATTGCCGGTGTCCGGCGCCGAGCAGTTGAAGGGTTCCGGCCCCAGCAGGGAGCGACCCATGATCTCCGCCAACGGTGCGTATTCGAGGTTGCTCAGGCCGGCGCCCAGTTCCGATTCCGGCAGGAACAGGTTCCACAGGCCTTCGGCCTTGGCCTTGCTTTTCAGTTCTTCCATGATCGCGGTGGGCTGCCAGCGATCGCCTTCGGCGACCTGGCGCTCAAACACGGCTTCGGCTGGATAAACGTAAGCATCCATAAACGCAGTCACGCGTTCACGCAATTCCTGAACCTTGGGCGAATAAGCGAAATCCATGGGCAGCTACCTTTTTTGACGAGGTGATGAAGTCGTATTTGAGGGCATGAATTGATGCTAGATCAGCGTTGATAATTTACCTAGCCTATTCTCGGCGTGTATTAACATTCATCACCGATATATGATCGACTTATCGAGCCCACCTAAAACAAGAGCGTAGTGACATGAATCTGAGCAAGGTCGACCTCAACCTTTTCATCGTCTTCGATGCCATCTACACCGAAGCCAACCTGACCCGTGCCGGGCAGATCGTCGGCATTACCCAACCCGCAGTGTCCAACGCTCTGGCCCGCCTGCGCGAGACCTTCAACGACCCGCTATTCGTACGCACGGCCCAGGGCATGGTGCCAACACCCATGGCGCAGAACATCATCGGCCCGGTGCGCAACGCGCTCTCGCTGTTGCGGGTATCGGTCCAGGAAAGTCGGATCTTCAACCCGCTGCAGGCGGTCAAGACTTACCGCATCAGCATGACCGACCTCACGGAAGCGGTGATCCTGCCGCCGTTGTTCCAGCGCCTGCGCCGCCTGGCCCCGGGCGTAATCATCGAGAGTTTCCTGTCCAAGCGCCGCGAAACCACCAAGGAACTGGCCGCCGGTCGCCTGGACTTCGCCGTCGATGCGCCGCTCAACACCGACCCGCAAGTGCGCCACGTCAAACTCATGGAAGACCGCTACGTCTGCGCCATGCGCAAGGGCCACCCCATGGCCGGCAAGGAAAAATTCAGTCTCGACGATTACCTGTCCCTGACCCACATCCATATTTCCAGCCGCCGCAGCGGCCTGGGCCATGTCGACCTGGCACTGGGCAAGATGGGCATCCAGCGCAAGATCGCCCTGCGGTCGCAGCATTACCTGATGGCCTCCCAGGTCCTGCAGCAAACCGACATGGTGATGACCGTGCCGGAGCGTTTTGCCCGCCGCCATGAACTGCAATCATTCTTGCTGCCGGTCAACGATGTGCCCCCGGTGGCAACGCACCTGTACTGGCACGAAAGCACCGACCAGGACCCGGCCAACCGCTGGATGCGCGAGCAGATGATCGAGTTGTGCCAGCAGGTCACCGCGCACGAGAAGAAGCTGGACAAGCAGCAAACTTGAGGGCGGGTATCGGACAATCAGGGCTGGCGCAGTGCTTGCAGCTTGACGTTTACGTCAAGCTGACATTAGCTTAGCGCCAAGCCCCTTTTTCGAGCGCGCCATGAGCAGCCAGACCTACAGCATTTCCGACCTCGCCCGCGAGCTCGACATCACCACCCGCGCCATTCGCTTTTATGAAGAGCAAGGCCTGCTGAGTCCCGAGCGGCGCGGGCAGGAGCGGATCTACTCGCCTCGGGACAAGGTCAGCCTGAAGCTGATCCTGCGGGGCAAGCGCATTGGTTTTTCCCTGGCCGAATGCCGCGAACTGATCGAACTCTACGACCCCACCAGCGGTAACACCAAGCAGTTGAACAGCATGCTGGCAAAAATCAGCGAGCGCCGTGAACAGCTGGAACAGCAACTGCTGGACATCGAACAGATGAAGCTGGAACTCGACACCGCCGAAGAGCGCTGCGTCCAGGCGCTGGAACAGACCCTCAAGAGCCAGCAGGCCGCGCCTTCACACTCCTAACCACAGGTGAACCTGATATGTCCCTCCCCTCCCATGTACGCCTGATCGAAGTCGGCCCGCGCGATGGCCTGCAAAACGAAGCCCAGCCGATCAGCGTCGCCGACAAGGTGCGGCTGGTCGACGCGTTGACGGCCGCAGGCCTCGATTACATCGAAGTCGGCAGCTTCGTTTCGCCCAAGTGGGTCCCGCAGATGGCCGGCTCCGCCGAGGTGTTCGCGCAAATCCAGCGCAAGCCCGGGGTCACCTACGGCGCGCTGGCGCCCAACCTGCGGGGGTTCGAAGACGCCATGGCCGCCGGGGTCAAGGAAGTCGCGGTGTTCGCCGCCGCCTCCGAAGCCTTCTCGCAACGCAACATCAATTGCTCGATCAGCGAAAGCCTGGAGCGATTTGTGCCGATCATGGACGCCGCCCGCCAACACGGCGTCAGCGTGCGCGGTTACGTGTCCTGTGTGCTGGGCTGTCCGTACGAAGGTGACGTGGCCCCGGAGCAGGTGGCCCTGGTCGCCCGCGAGCTGTATGCCATGGGCTGCTATGAGGTGTCCCTGGGTGACACCATCGGCACCGGTACCGCCGGCGCTACCCGCCGGATGTTCGAGGTAGTGGGCGCGCAGGTGCCACGGGACAAGCTGGCCGGCCACTTCCATGACACCTACGGCCAGGCCATGGCCAACGTCTATGCCAGCCTGCTGGAAGGCATCGCGGTGTTCGACAGCTCCATCGCCGGCCTGGGCGGTTGCCCGTACGCCAAGGGCGCCAGCGGTAACGTGGCCACCGAAGACGTGCTGTACCTGCTCAACGGCCTGGGGATCGAGACGGGGGTGGATATGCAGCAGTTGCTGGTGGCCGGCCAGCAGATCTGCGACGTCCTGGGGCGAGTAACGGGTTCGCGCGTGGCCAAGGCCCGCAGCGCCCAGTAAATGTGTCGCGGGGTGTTACCGCCCCGCAACAAAACGAGTAACACGGAAACAACCTGCAGGGTTTTTGAGCCAGGTTTTTTTCGACAAAATACTAAATCTTTGATTTTAAAGGAATTTTAAAAGTTGGCACGGGTTCTGCTATCTCTATGGCATAACAAGAACAAAAAAAGCGGCAAACCTAATAAAAATAAGACGTAACGACTCTGACATAACAAAAACAACACGGCAGAGACGCAGCTAACAGATTTTTTTGGAGAAGGTGTGCTTTTCAGGGTGCTGCTTGCAGTGACCCGCAACCGGGCAGAGAACAATAAAACTACCTTCAGGTAGCTCCCGAACTGGTTGGATCGCTTGGCGAGAAAGCAGATCAGCGCTCAAAAAAATACGTTTGCTCTTGACCCCGCATGGGGGTCGCACAAAACAGCGGTAAAGGGCCACGGTTGCCAAAAACAACAATAAACCGCCCCTTAATAATAAAAAAAGAGCACGCAACGACAAATTAAAGGGGAGCTTCGGCTCCCCTTTGTGCTGTCTGGGGTTTGGGTGCGCCCATCGCCCACCGTGTGAGCGAGCCTGCTCGCGATAGCGTCGATGCATTCAACACCCATGCTGGATGTACGATCGCCTTCGCGAGCAAGCTCGCTCCTACAGTGGCTTTGGGCGCCCGCTTGCGGCGCCTGCTTGCGGTGCCCGCTTGCGGCGCCCGCTTGCGCCCCGCCCCCCACCGTCAGCCCTTGGTCTTGCGCTGCTCCTCGATAGAGATCTCGCGCATCTTGAACTTCTGGATCTTGCCGGTCACGGTCATCGGGAACTCCTCGACGAACTTGAAGTGACGTGGCGTCTTGAAGTGGGCAATGCGCTCCTTGCACCAGGTTTGCAGTTCAAGCTCGTTGGCGCTGTGGCCAGGGTGGAACTTGATCCAGGCGACAATCTCCTCGCCATACTTCTCGCACGGAATGCCAATTACCTGCACGTCCGCCACCGCCGGGTGGGTGAAGAAGAACTCTTCCAGCTCGCGCGGGTAAATATTCTCACCGCCACGAATGATCATGTCCTTGTTACGCCCGGCAATGCACACATAGCCCTCTTCGTTCATGGTCGCCAGGTCGCCGGTGTGCATCCAGCCCGCCTGGTCGATGGCTTCAGCGGTGCCTTCGGGGTTGTTCCAGTAGCCGAGCATCACGCTGTAGCCGCGGGTGCACAGTTCACCAATGGTGCCGCGGGGCACGAGGTTGCCGGCCTCATCAATGATCTTGCTTTCCAATTGCGGCTGGGTGCGGCCGACGGTGGTCACCCGCAGCTCCAGATTGTCCGCAGGACCGGTCTGCAACGACACCGGACTGGTTTCCGTCATGCCGTAGGCAATCTGCACTTCGTTCATGTGCATTTCACTGATGACCCGGCGCATCACTTCGATCGGGCAGGTCGCCCCGGCCATGATGCCGGTGCGCAGGGACGACAGGTCAAATTCCTTGCGCCGCGGGTGATCGAGCATGGCGATGAACATGGTCGGCACGCCATACAAGCCAGTGGCCTGTTCCTGGGCTACGGTTTCCAGGGTCAGCAAGGGGTCGAAAGCGTCGTTGGGGTAGATCATGGTGGTGCCATGGGTGATGCACCCCAGATTGCCCATCACCATGCCGAAGCAGTGATACAGCGGCACCGGGATCACCAGGCGATCGTCTGCCGTCAGCCCGAGGCTTTCGCCGACCATGTAGCCATTGTTGAGGATGTTGTAGTGACTGAGGGTGGCGCCCTTGGGGAAACCGGTGGTGCCGGAGGTGTACTGAATGTTCACGGCCTGGTCGAAATGCAGGCTGTTCTGCCGCGCCTTGAGCTGTTCGGGCGGCACCCCAGCCCCCAGCTCCGTCAGTTGCGACCAGGGCAGGAAGCCTGCGGGTGGCTGCGGGTCGAGGCTGATGACGCCGCGCAGTTGCGGCAAGCGCTCGCACTGCAATTGGCCGACCGGGTGTTGCGCCAGCTCCGGCGCCAGGCCTTGCAGCATGGCGTGGTAATCGGAGGTCTTGAAGGAGCCGGCACATACCAGCCACTGGCAACCGGACTGCTTGAGCACGTACTCCAGCTCCGAGCTGCGATAGGCCGGGTTGATGTTGACCAGGATCACCCCGATCTTCGCGCTGGCGAACTGGCTGATGCACCACTGGGCACAATTGGGCGCCCAGACACCGAGGCGGTCCCCGGCCTGCAGGCCTAGCGCCAGCAGCGCCCTGGCGTGCAGCTCCACCGCCTCGGCCAGTTGCGTCCAGCTGTAGCGCAACTGCTGGTGGCGGACCACCAACGCTTCGCCCTGCGGGTAGCGGGCGACCGTGTTGTCGAATGCCTGGCCAATGGTCATCGCCAGCAAGGCTTTGTCCTGTGAGCCACGGGTGTAGCTGTGCTGTGGGTGAGCACTGTGTTGATCCATGACGACCCCTATTGTCTTTATTTTAGGAGCGAGGCTTGCCCGCGATAGGCCTGCCGCAGTTAGGCTGAAAGTGCACATTATCGTTCATCGCGAGCAAGCTCAGCTCCTACAGAGTCGCTCAAGTTGACGTTAACGTAAAGGGCGATTGACAGCCATTCGTCTCAGGTTTACGTTAACGTAAAGGTGACAGTCGACTCGGCGCGCATCGCAGGCCGATTCTCCATTGATAAAAACAAGTTTAAAGGTGCCCCATGAGCTATCCGTCTCTGAACTTTGCCCTCGGCGAAACTATCGACATGCTGCGTGATCAGGTCCGCGCATTCGTCAGCAAAGAGATCGCGCCCCGCGCCGCCCAGATCGACATCGACAACCTGTTCCCCGCGGACCTGTGGCGCAAGTTCGGCGACATGGGGCTGCTGGGCATCACGGTCGCGGAAGAGTACGGCGGTGCCGGCCTGGGTTACCTGGCCCACGTGGTCGCGATGGAAGAAATCAGCCGCGGTTCGGCGTCGGTCGCCCTGTCCTACGGCGCCCACTCCAACCTGTGCGTCAACCAGATCAACCGTAACGGCAACCACGAGCAGAAAACCAAGTACCTGCCCAAGCTGATCAGCGGCGAACACATCGGCGCGCTGGCCATGAGCGAGCCGAATGCCGGTTCCGACGTGGTATCGATGAAGCTGCGTGCCGATAAACGCGGCGACCACTATGTGCTCAACGGCAGCAAGACCTGGATCACCAACGGTCCGGACGCCAATACCTATGTGATCTACGCCAAGACCGACCTGGAAAAGGGTCCACACGGGATCACCGCGTTCATCGTCGAGCGTGACTGGAAAGGCTTCAGCCGCAGCAACAAATTCGACAAGCTGGGCATGCGTGGCTCCAACACCTGCGAGCTGTTCTTTGACGACGTCGAAGTCCCGCAGGAGAACATCCTCGGCGTGCTCAACGGTGGCGTCAAAGTCCTGATGAGCGGCCTGGACTATGAGCGCGTGGTCCTGTCCGGCGGCCCGACCGGGATCATGCAAGCCTGCATGGACCTGATCGTGCCCTACATCCACGACCGCAAGCAGTTCGGCCAGAGCATCGGCGAATTCCAGCTGATCCAGGGCAAGGTCGCCGACATGTACACCCAGCTCAACGCCAGCCGCGCCTACCTGTATGCGGTGGCCCAGGCCTGCGAGCGTGGCGAAACCACCCGCAAGGACGCCGCCGGGGTAATCCTCTACAGCGCCGAACGTGCTACCCAGATGGCCCTCGACGCGATCCAGATCCTGGGGGGCAACGGTTACATCAACGAATTCCCGGCCGGCCGCCTGCTGCGCGACGCGAAGCTGTACGAAATCGGTGCCGGCACCAGTGAGATCCGTCGCATGCTGATCGGTCGCGAACTGTTTAACGAAACCCGCTAACGGAGCTGTCCATGGCCATCCTGCACACCCAGCTCAACCCCCGCTCGGCGGAGTTCGCCAGTAACAGCGCGGCGATGCTTGCCCAGGTCGACGCGCTGCACACCCTGCTCGCCCAGGTCCAGCAAGGCGGCGGCGCCAAGGCCCAGGAGCGGCATACCTCACGGGGTAAACTGCTGCCCCGCGAGCGGATCAACCGCTTGCTCGACCCCGGCTCACCCTTCCTGGAAATCAGCCAGTTGGCGGCGTACCAGGTGTATGGCGAAGACGTGCCGGCAGCGGGTGTGATTGCCGGTATCGGCCGGGTCGAAGGCGTTGAATGCATGATCGTTGCCAACGATGCCACGGTCAAAGGCGGCTCCTACTACCCACTGACGGTGAAAAAACACCTGCGGGCCCAGACCATTGCCCAGCAGAATCGCCTGCCGTGCATCTACCTGGTGGACTCCGGCGGAGCCAACCTGCCACGCCAGGATGAGGTGTTCCCGGACCGTGAGCACTTCGGCCGGATCTTCTTCAACCAGGCCAACATGAGCGCCATGGGCATTCCCCAGATCGCCGTGGTCATGGGTTCCTGCACCGCCGGTGGGGCTTATGTGCCGGCCATGGCCGACGAAGCCATCATGGTGCGTGAGCAGGCGACGATTTTCCTCGCCGGGCCACCGCTGGTGAAAGCCGCGACCGGTGAAGTGGTGAGTGCCGAAGACCTCGGCGGGGCCGATGTGCACTGCAAGATTTCCGGGGTTGCCGACCACTACGCCGACAGCGACGAACACGCCCTGGCCCTGGCCCGGCGCAGCGTCGCCAACCTCAACTGGCGCAAGCTGGGCGAGCTGCAGCAGCGCACGCCGATTGCCCCGCTGTTTGCCAGCGACGAGCTGTACGGCGTGGTTCCGGCTGACGCCAAGCAACCGTTTGATGTGCGTGAAGTGATCGCGCGCCTGGTCGACGGCTCGGTATTCGATGAGTTCAAGGCGCTGTTCGGCACCACCCTGGTCTGCGGTTTTGCCCATCTGCACGGTTACCCGATCGCAATCCTCGCCAACAACGGCATCCTCTTCGCCGAAGCCGCGCAGAAAGGCGCGCACTTCATCGAACTGGCCTGCCAGCGCGGGATTCCCCTGCTGTTCCTGCAAAACATCACCGGTTTCATGGTCGGCCAGAAGTACGAAGCCGGCGGCATCGCCAAGCACGGCGCCAAACTGGTGACGGCGGTGGCCTGTGCCAAGGTGCCGAAGTTCACGGTGATCATTGGCGGCAGTTTCGGCGCCGGTAACTACGGCATGTGCGGGCGCGCCTACGATCCACGGTTCCTGTGGATGTGGCCCAACGCGCGCATCGGCGTGATGGGGGCCGAGCAGGCCGCAGGCGTGCTGGTGCAGGTCAAGCGCGAGCAGGCCGAACGCAGCGGCCAGGACTTCAGCGCAGCCCAGGAAGCCGAGATCAAGCAGCCGATCCTCGATCAGTACGAAGAACAGGGCCACCCCTACTACTCCAGTGCGCGTTTGTGGGACGACGGGGTCATTGACCCGGCGCAAACCCGTGACGTGCTGGCGCTGGCGTTGTCCGCTTCGCTGAACGCAGCGGTCGAACCGACCCGCTTTGGCGTGTTCCGGATGTGATCCCGCGGGCGCCAGGCTACCCGCGAAAAGAGCGCTTGAGATAAGCGCAATGACGTTCGCCGGCAAGCCCGACGCCTGCATCGAAGAGTTGTGCAGAGGTTACACATGAGCGACTTCAATACCCTGGAACTGCTGACCGATCCCCGTGGTTTCGCCACGCTCTGGCTCAGCCGCGAAGCCAAGAACAACGCGTTCAACGCCGAGATGATTCGTGAACTGATCCTGGCGCTGGACAAGGTCCAGGCCGATCCAAGCCTGCGTTTCCTGCTGGTGCGCGGCCGCGGCAAGCACTTCAGTGCCGGCGCCGACCTGGCCTGGATGCAGCAATCGGCCGAGCTCGATTACCACACCAACCTGGACGATGCCCGCGAGCTCGCCGAGTTGATGTACAACCTGGCCAAACTGAAGCTGCCGACCCTGGCCGTGGTCCAGGGCGCGGCCTTTGGCGGCGCGGTGGGCCTGGTCAGTTGCTGCGACCTGGCGATCGGCACCGACGACGCGCAGTTCTGCCTGTCGGAAGTGCGCATCGGTCTCGCGCCAGCGGTGATCAGCCCCTTCGTCGTGCAAGCCATCGGTGAGCGTGCAGCCCGTCGTTATGCGCTGACAGCCGAGCGCTTCAGTGGCCAGCGGGCCCGGGAACTGGGCCTGCTCAGCGAAAGCTATCCGGCCAGCGAGCTGGAGTCACAGGTCGAAAGCTGGATCAGCAACCTGCTGCTCAACAGCCCGCAAGCCATGCGCTCGAGCAAAGAATTGCTGCGTGAAGTCGGCAGCGGCGCACTGAACCCAGCCCTGCGCCGCTACTGCGAAAACGCCATTGCCCGGATCCGCGTCAGCCCCGAAGGCCAGGAAGGCTTGCGCGCCTTCCTGCACAAACGTCCGCCGAGCTGGCAGACAGCATCCACCACCAAGGAGCCGCGTTGATGAGCGCACCTGTACTCACCACCCTGCTGGTGGCCAACCGCGGCGAAATCGCTTGCCGGGTCATGCGCACCGCCAAGGCCCTGGGCCTGACCACCGTGGCCGTGCACAGCGCCACTGACCGTGACGCACGCCACAGCCGCGAAGCGGATATCCGCGTGGACCTGGGCGGCAGCAAAGCGGCCGACAGCTACCTGCAGATCGACAAATTGCTGGCCGCGGCCAAGGCCAGTGGCGCCCAGGCGATTCACCCCGGCTACGGCTTCCTTTCGGAGAACGCCGGCTTTGCCCGCGCCATCGAAAACGCCGGGCTGATTTTCCTCGGCCCACCGGCCTCGGCCATCGACGCCATGGGCAGCAAGTCTGCCGCCAAGGCCTTGATGGAAACCGCCGGCGTGCCGCTGGTCCCGGGGTATCACGGGCAAGCCCAGGACCTGGAAACCTTCCGCGTTGCCGCCGAGCGCATCGGCTACCCGGTGCTGCTCAAGGCCACGGCCGGTGGCGGCGGCAAGGGCATGAAAGTGGTCGAGGACACCAGCCAACTGGCCGAAGCCCTGGCCTCGGCCCAGCGTGAAGCGCTGTCATCGTTCGGCGACTCGCGGATGCTGGTGGAAAAGTACCTGCTCAAGCCGCGCCACGTGGAAATCCAGGTGTTCGCCGACCAACACGGCAACTGCCTGTACCTCAACGAACGGGACTGCTCGATTCAGCGTCGCCACCAGAAGGTGGTGGAAGAAGCCCCGGCCCCCGGCCTCAGCGCCGAGCTGCGTAAAGCCATGGGCGAAGCGGCGGTACGGGCTGCCCAGGCCATCGGTTATGTCGGGGCCGGCACCGTGGAGTTCCTGCTGGACTCGCGTGGCGAGTTCTTCTTCATGGAAATGAACACCCGCCTGCAGGTTGAACACCCGGTTACCGAAGCCATCACCGGCCTGGACCTGGTGGCCTGGCAGATTCGCGTCGCCCAGGGCGAGCAACTGCCGATGACCCAGGCGCAGGTGCCGCTGATCGGCCATGCGATCGAAGTGCGTCTGTACGCCGAAGACCCGAGCAACGACTTCCTGCCGGCTACCGGGCACCTGGCGCTGTACCGCGAATCAGCCCCGGGCCCGGGACGTCGAGTTGACAGTGGCGTCGAGGAAGGCGACGTGGTTTCGCCGTACTATGACCCGATGCTCGGCAAGCTGATTGCCTGGGGCGAGGACCGCGAACAGGCACGCCTGCGCTTGCTGAGCATGCTCGATGAGTTCGCCATTGGCGGCTTGAAGACCAACATCAGCTTCTTGCGCAGAATCGTCGCACACCCGGCATTCGCCGCAGCCGAACTGGACACCGGATTTATCCCACGCTACCAGGAACAATTGCTGCCGGCGCCCCAGGCACTCAGCGATGAGTTCTGGCACGCTGCCGCCCAGGCCTTCGCCCAAAGCCGGCGCCCCAACGTGCGCGGCGACGACCCGAGCTCACCTTGGGCCAACGGCAATGGCTTTCGTGCCGGCTTGCCGGCTGAAACCACCCTGCACCTGTGCTGTGAAGGCCAGGACCGGGCCACTACCCTGGCGCCGACCAACGCCCACACCGCCGAGCTCAAGGATGAGCAGTTGCGTGTCGAGCATCAGGGGCTGCGCCGCCAGTTGCGGGCGATTCGCCAGGACCAGCATCTGTACCTGCAGTGGGCAGGCGAGTTGCGTTGCATCAGCGAGTACGATCCGATTGCCGCGGTTGAAGCCAGCCACAGCCATCAAGGCGGCCTGACCGCCCCGATGAACGGCAGCATTGTCCGGGTGTTGGTCGAACCTGGGCAGACTGTGGAAGCCGGTGCGCCGCTGGTGGTGCTCGAAGCGATGAAGATGGAGCACAGCATTCGGGCGCCCCAGGATGGCGTGATCAAGGCCTTGTATTGCCAGGAAGGCGAGATGGTCACCGAAGGCAGCGCGCTGGTCGAGCTGGAGTAACCGAGAGTCACCTGCAGGTCCTGTGAGCCAGGACCTGCAGGTTTAAAACCGCGCGGTGGCCTGTACCACCACGCCGATGATCCGACACTGCTCGGTAAACAGGGCTTTGGGGTAGGTCGGATTCAAGGGCACCAGATAACGTTGCCCGCCTTCCTCGATCAATTTGCGAAAGGTCGCTTCGGCGCTGTCGACCCATTGCGCGATCACCAGTTTGCCCGGTACCGCTTCCACCGCCGGGTCGACCAGGATCAGCATGTCCTGGGCAATGCTGATGCCTGTGGGTGCGGTCATCGCATCCCCCACCACCACCAACCAGAAAGCTGCGCCCTGGGCATGGTAATCCGTCATCTCGGAGCGCCCGTTGCCGTAGGCCGGCACCTGGGCCTCGCGCACCTGCGACAGGACCCGCCAATCGCTCACCGGGTAACGAAAGTATGGGTTGTACTTTTGCGCCAGCGATCCCGGTTCTGCACCCTCGTCCTGCGCCTGCTCGACCTCCCTGAGCACCATGGCCACCTCGAGAAAACCCAATCCGAGTTCCTGCAACACCCGGTTCATGTCATCGAGGCTGGGCTGCCGGCGCTTGTTCAGCCAATGCCCGACGCCACCCTGTGACATGGCGAGACGCTCTGCGAGTTTTTCCTGAGTGATCCGTAGTTCACTCATCTTGGCCTTGACCAATTCAATCCATTTATCCATGGGCGGAACAATACTTCGCGCTGGCTGACCCTCAACACACACATTGTAGTATTTAATTTTTGGTCATGAATACAGTTAGTACTATTCTCTACCAACACCAACGGCCCCACCCTCGGAATAGGTACTCACCATGGATATCACCGATAACACGCTGCCCGCGCCGGAAACCACCAGCGACTTCAGTTCACTCAATAACTGCGCCGCCGCCCAACGCGCGCTGGACTATTACTTGAAACCCGCTGTTTCAGATCCCCAAGTCATCGAACGCTTCTTCGATGTCAGCCCTCACGTCAGTCGCGAGGAGGCCCTGGCACATGCCTCGGACCTGTTGCGCTGTGCGGCCGCCTCCGCCCATGAGTCAGCGGACAACCTGCAGGGCCCACGCCGCGACCTGGCGTTTTCGGTGGTGCACATGATCGACATGGCAAAAGCCATGGTGGACAGGTCACTGGACGCAGAGCGGATCTACTGAGATTACGCGGTTGAAACCGAGGTAAAACGTCGGAACCTGAGGCAGGTCGCGGCGTCTGGCAAAACGACAGGAAAGATATTTCCTATGAGGTGGGTAAAAATAGTTGACTTGCAAATGATAATGATTATTATTGCATGCAGCTGGTCGCGAGATCAGTTGATAGACCAAGGGACCTTAGGTCGGACTCTTGGAATATCTCCTCATCAGGCTAATCACGGTTTTTGACCCGGCTTTTTGCCGGGTCTTTTTTTTGCCAGTTATTCTGGCTTTGGCTTCAGGCTAATGAAGACTGGTACTGCTAAATTCGATGGCGCGCATGATATCAAAAGACCACCTTTTTGCAACATGACTCACAAAAACCCGAATTAAACACTGACAAATAGCACTTGAGAATCAATCGCATAGCCACTAAGCTGCTGCAGCGTCAAGGACGACGCCCCCCTCCTTTCCCGGTAAATTGCCCTCGGCTTTACCCCTCGCCCGTGTAAAGTAGCGCCATAAAAATCATATCCAGGATGAGATTATGACCGTGGCTCAACGCTCCTTTGATATCACTGCCAACTTCGACAGCGGCAACATCGAAGTGCTGGACCTCAGCAATCCGCTACAGGCCTTGCTGGCCATCAAGCCCGACACCCGCAGCCCGCATTTCCAGTGGTTCCACTTCAAGGCCAGCGGCCTGCATGTGGGCGAAGAACACTGGTTTCGCCTGAGCAACGCCAGTAAGTCCTCCTACAACAAGGCCTGGGACGGTTACCAGGCGGTGGCCTCCTACGACCACGTCAACTGGTTCCGGGTGCCGACCATTTTCGAAGGCGACTGCTTGCGCTTCAGCCTGGAAGCCCGCGAGACTCACGCCTGGTTCGCCTACTTCGAGCCCTACAGTCGCGGCCGCCATGACTGGCTGATCGAGCAGGCGCTGAGCAAGGCCGGTACCGAGTTACTGGCCACCGGCAAGAGCGTCGAGGGCCGTGACATTCAACTGTTGCGCAAAGGCAGTGGCGCCGAAGGCCAGCGCAAGGTCTGGATCATCGCCCAGCAACACCCCGGCGAACACATGGCCGAATGGTTCATGGAGGGAGTGATCGAACGCCTGCAACAGCACAATGACCCAGAGCTCAACAGCCTGCTGGCCAGTGCCGACCTGTACCTGGTGCCGAACATGAACCCGGACGGGGCGTTCCACGGCCACCTGCGCACCAACGCCATGGGCCAGGACCTCAACCGTGCCTGGCAGAGCGCAAGCCAGGAAAGCAGTCCGGAAGTGTGGTTCGTGCAGCAGCACATGGACCAATACGGCGTTGACCTGTTCCTGGATATCCATGGCGATGAAGAAATCCCCTACGTGTTCACGGCCGGCTGCGAAGGCAACCCTGGCTACACGCCACGCCTGGCTGCGCTTGAGGAGCACTTTCGCAGCCATCTGAAACACCAGACCCGCGACTTCCAGACCACCCACGGCTACACCCGCGACTTGCCGGGGAAAGCCAACATGACCCTGGCCTGCAACAGCGTCGGACAGAAATTCGACTGCCTGTCACTGACCCTGGAGATGCCGTTCAAGGACCACAACGACGCCCCGAACCCCCACACCGGCTGGTCCGGCAAGCGCTCGATGCAATTGGGCAAGGATGTGTTGTCGACCGTCGCCGCACTGGTGAAAACCCTGCGCTGATCGCTCAACGGGCCGCATGCCACAGCGCATGCGGCCCTCAGGCCTCGCCAGCAGCGCCCTGCCCGATCAGTGATCCTTGCCGGACAGCATGCTCTGCAATACGCCGTCACGCCGGATCCAGCCATGGAACAGCGCTGCGGCCAGGTGCAGCAATACCGTGAGGAACAGCAGGTAGGCCAGGTACCCATGGGCCCTGCGCAGGAAGGCGAACAGCGCGGCATTGGCCGGCACGATTGCTGGCAATTGCACGCCAATGCCCAGCGTGACCGGATCACCCGCTGCCGAAATCATCGCCCAGCCGAGCACTGGCAAGGTCAGCATCAGGGCATACAGCAGCCCATGGGACGCCTTGGCCGCGAGCACCTGCCAATCGGGCAGGTCCGCCGGCAAGGGCGGTTGACGCGTCGAGAAGCGCACGAACAGGCGCACGATCACCAGCAACAGGATCGCCACGCCCAACGGCTTGTGCAGGTGGATCAGCCATTCATGGCGCTCGGACACCGAGGCGACCATGCCGGCGCCAATGAACAGCATGGCGATCACCAGCAACGCCATCAGCCAGTGCAGCAGCCGCGCCAGGGGCGCGAAGTGGTTCGGTTGCGCGCTCATTGGGCGGCCTCCTGTTTAGCGTCAGGCAACTGACCGACTTCGCTCGTCCGGCGCAGATAGGAGCTCGCGTAGGCGGCCGAGCGCGCGGCCAGCAACGGATCTTTCGAGGGCTCGATGCCACTGGGCAGGATCAGCGGGTCGTAGTTGATATCCCGGCACTCGCCACTGTTTTGCGCCTGGCTGCTTTGCAGCACCAGCGTCCCGGCGTTCAGTACCTTGCGTTCAGCCGGCCAGGCTTGACTGGCATCGTCAGTGGGGTCCGTCGGATCGGCCAGGGTGATCAGCAACTGCCAGCGCAACGGCCCGGCCTGCAGGCGCTCGCGCAAGTCCTGTTCGAGAACATCAGCGCCTTGTGCGGCGCTGGTGGTTGCGCCGTCCCGGGCCTGCGGAACGACCCCCCAACGCACGGCCTGGCGTTGACCCGCCGGATTCACCAGATAAAACGCATTGATGCCGTTATAGGTCTCGGTGGCGTAGCTGGCCGAGGGTTTGGCGCTCTTGATCCAGCGCAGGAACGGCGCGGTTTCCGGGTGCGCGGCAAAAAATGCCGGGGCGGCCGCTGGGTCCGGTTTGCCCGTTGCAGGATCCGGGCTCTGCGCCTGCTGTAACTGATAAAACGCCTGGGGTGTACCCACCGGGAACACCGGCATGCTGTTCATGCCCGTGCGCCATTGTTGCCCATCGGCCTGAGTGAAGCGCAGCGCCAGGCTACGGATCGGCACGCTGGTATCCGGTGCGTAAGGATTGCCGCTGGGCAAGGCAAACCGCCCGACCACCGGGGTTCGTGCAGCGTTGAACACCTGCGCGGTGGAATAGGCACGCACCTCGTTGCTGCTCTCGAAATAGCCGATCACGCACACCCCCTTGGCGTGGTTGCGGCGAAACCCTGGGTGAACGCCATTGTTGGTTTCAAGCACGTTGACCAGTGCCTTGGGAGTCAAGCGCTGTGGGTCGAGAGAACCGTTGACGTAGGCAAAGGCCACGGCCATGGCGCCAACCACCAGGCCAATCGCTGCCAGGCGCAGGGCCAGGCTGACGGGACTTAAAGGAAGCCTGTCGGGGGGGGGGGAACGATCTACCATGTAACACTCCAGGGCCGGGAACGGCGTGTGGCAAGGATCAGGCAGACGTTGCCCTTCGACGTTTATTCCATGGCCCGGTGTTTATTTCTGCGCCACGGGAATAACCTCCACTGCCAAGCGTCTCTCTAGTCCCAAGCGTAGTGACTGGCCCGCCCACCATGAACCCTCTCGACGAACAGTTACGTGAACTGATCCCCAGGCTGCGCCGCTTTGCGGTCTCGCTGACCCGCAATTCCAGCAGCGCCGACGATCTGGTGCAGTCGTGCCTGGAGCGCGCGCTGTCGAGTTGGGGCAGCAAACACCCGGAGGGCGATCTGCGGGCCTGGCTGTTTGCGATTCTGTACCGGCAGTTTCTCGACGCCCATCGCCGCTCCCGGCGTTATGCGCGGATGCTTGAGTTTTTCACCGGTCGCGACGAGCCGCAGCCTTCGCTGGAGCGCACGGTGATTGCGCAGAACACCCTGGAAGCCTTCGACCGGTTACCCACCGAGCAGCGGGCGCTGTTGCTCTGGGTTGCGGTGGAGGGCTTGAGTTATAAAGAGGTCGCCGAGATCCTCGACGTCCCGACCGGCACCGTAATGTCTCGTCTGTCCCGGGCGCGCCAGGCTTTGCGTCAGCTCAGCGACGGTGAAATCAGTAGCCCTTCCCTGCGGAGACTCAAATGATCAGCATGCCGCCCAGCGTCAATGACCTGCACGCCTACGTCGACCATCAGCTCAACGATGCCGACCGGCGCCTGGTGGAGACGTACCTGGCGGCCAATCCGCAGATGGCCGGGCAGGTACGCGCCTGGCAGCAGGACGCCCAGCAACTGCGGGCAGCCCTGGGCGGCGCCTTGCAACAACCGGACAACCCCGACCTCGACCCGGGGCTGATTCGCCAACGCCGCAAGCGCCAGTCCCGGCGCCACCTGGCCAGTGCCGCCCTGCTGCTGATCGCAGTCAGTGTCGGCGGCCTGGGTGGCTGGCAAGCACGGCAAATGACGCTCAGCGGTGGCACCCTGCCGATGACTGACGCGATGCAGGCGTATCGGATGTTCGCCCAGCAAGGCCTGCTGCCGGCCGACTATCGGGTCAGCGATGATGGCGACATGCAGGGCTGGCTCGATCATTATTTTGCCCGCGCCAACCGCCTGCCGGACCTCGCCAACGCGGGTTTCCAGCCGGTCAGTGCACGATTGCTGAGCACCGACCAGGGCCCGGCGGCCATGGTGATGTATGAAGACCAAGGCGGGCGCAAGATCAGCTTCTACATCCGCCCGCCCGGCCCGCGGAACTACCTGCTCCCCAAAGGCAGTCGCAGCGACGGAGAATTGCAGGCGCAATACTGGTCAGGGGCCGGCTACAACTATGCGATGGTCAGCGAAGCCCGCGACCCGGCTACCCAGGTCATCCAGCAAACGCTGAAGTTCTAGCCGCCAGACCCGGACGTTTACCGTTATCATTCCAACGTTTGCAGGCTCGACGCCGCCCTCTCTTCCATTGACTGGATGTGTTCATGCATACCCTTGCACAACTGCGATCCGGCGAGTTGGCCGGGATCAAACGACTGGACCTGTCGTGCGGCCTGGAGGAGTTTCCCGAGGAAATTTACAGCCTGGCGGACTCGCTCGAGGTGCTCAACCTCAGCGGCAACGCCTTGCGCCAATTGCCGGACGACCTGCACCGACTGCGCCACTTGCGGGTGCTGTTCTGCTCGAACAATCTCTTGCGCGAACTGCCGGCCAGCCTGGGTCAATGCCAGCAACTGAGCATGATCGGCTGCAAGAGCAATCGCCTGCAGCGGGTCCCGGCCACGGCCCTGCCGCCACAGTTGCGCTGGTTGATCCTGACCGACAATGAACTGGAGCAATTGCCCAGCGAACTGGGGCAACGCCCCCTGCTGCAAAAACTCATGCTCGCCGGCAACCGGCTGCGCAGCCTGCCCGCCAGCCTGGGCCAGTGCCATCGGCTGGAATTGATCCGCATTGCCGAAAACCAACTCAGCGAACTGCCCCAGTGGTTGCTGACTTTGCCGTCCCTGGCCTGGCTGGCGTATGCCGGCAACCCGCTGGAAACCGAGGCCGATGCCAGCGCGCTGGCCGCCACCGCACACATCCCCTGGGCGCAATTGCAGCTGCAGCAGCGCCTGGGCGAAGGCGCTTCGGGGGTGATTCATCAGGCACGGTGGCAGCCGCCATCACTGCCGGAGCGCGAGGTCGCGGTGAAACTCTACAAAGGCTCGATAACCAGCGACGGTTCGCCCCTGCATGAGATGAACGCCTGCCTCAGCGCCGGCACTCATCCGCAGCTGATCAGCGTGCTGGGGCGCATCGTCGACCATCCACAGCAACAGTCCGGCCTGGTGATGGGGCTGATCGACCGCAGTTATCGCAACCTGGCCGCCTTGCCCAGCCTGGATTCCTGCAGCCGCGACGTGTATGAGCCCGACACGCGCTTTAGCGCCGAAGTGGCATTGAACATCGCCCGTGGCATCGCCTCGGCCGCTGCGCACCTGCATCGACAGGGCATCACCCACGGCGATTTGTATGGCCACAACACTTTGTATAACGATCAGGGCGACTGCCTGCTGGGGGACTTCGGCGCAGCGTCCTTCCATGCCCGCGCCGAGACCCTGGAAACCCGCGCACTGCAACGCATCGAAGTGCGCGCCTTCGGGATTCTGCTGGGGGAGTTACTGGCGCGGATCGACTCCGGCCTGAGTGCCGCACGACGCGAGGTACTGGAGAGGTTGCAGCGCCAGTGCTGTCAGCCCCAAGTGCTGGCACGGCCCGGGTTCAACGAAGTCGTGGAGCAATTGGAAAGTCTGTGACCGCTGCGCGGTCAATAGCGAGCAGGCTCGCTCCCACAGTTGACCGAGTTGCCTGGTCGGACGCGATCTAATGTGGGAGCGAGCCTGCTCGCGATGACGGTGTCACTGGCGAATCAGATCAACCCGCCAACCCGACAAACATGTCCTGCACGTCATCGTGGTTGTCCAGGCCTTCAAGGAACGCTTCGACTTCTTCCATCTGCGCGTCAGTCAAGCCGCTGACCGGGTTCTTCGGCTTGTAGCCCAGTTTTGCCGACAACACGGTGAAACCCTGCTCCGGCAAGGCTTTCTGCACCGAATCGAGGTCGGTGGCTTCGGTGATGAACAGGGTCGCGCCGTCTTCGGCGGGTTCGAAATCCTGGGCACCGGCTTCGATTGCAGCCATCTCCGGATCGGCGTCCGGGGTGTCCGGCGATGCCTCGATCATGCCCACGTGGTCGAAGTCCCAGGCCACGGAACCGGAAGCCCCCAACTGACCCTTACGGAACGCCACGCGGATTTCCGCCACGGTGCGGTTGATATTGTCGGTCACGCACTCAACGATCAGCGGTACCTGGTGCGGGGCAAACCCTTCGTAGGTCACACGGTGGTACTGCACGGTCTCGCCCAGTTGACCCGAACCCTTCTTGATCGCCCGTTCCAGGGTTTCACGGGGCATCGAGGCCTTCTTGGCCTGTTCCACCACCAGGCGCAAATGCGCGTTGGTTGCGGTATCGGCACCGTTACGCGCAGCAATGGTGATTTCCTTCACCAGCTTGCCGAAGATTTTCCCCTTGGCGTTGGCTGCCGCTTCTTTGTGTTTAACCTTCCACTGTGCGCCCATAACTCACTCTCTTGATCTGTGGCGCCGAGACATCTATTGGCCGACGCTTTGCGCAAGTTTATACGGCAAAAAGTTGGCAATCGACCAAAAACTGCAGTGGATGAGCGACATCACCACAAGCGCTTGTAGGGGCTTTCTGAAATGCGCTTAGGGGCTGACTATTAACCCTCAGTGTTTCGTACCCTCGATGTCCCGAACTTCAAGGCACAAGGGTGTGTGATGCACAACGACATGGAAAGCCCCCCGGGCCTGAGCCCAACCCTGACCCTCCCCGAGCTCGCCTTGAGTTTTGCGGTGCGTCAGTTCAAAGGGCACGAAGCACTCAACCAGCTGTACCAACTGGAGATCGAATTGCTCGGCCCCGCACCGGCGATTCGGCTGGAGCAGTGGCTGCACCAGCCGGCCTACCTCAGCCTGGGTGCGGATTGCGGTCGCCACGGGATCGTCCAGTGCGCCGCTCTGATCGAGGCAAGCGCACAGCAGATCACTTATCGTCTGACCCTGGCACCTCGCCTGATAGCCCTGGAGCAAACGCCACGACGGCGTGTGCGGCGTGAGTTGAGCGTGCCACAACTGCTGCACCAGTTGCTCGAAGAGCACAACCTGCCCGCCGACAGTTACCGCTTCGAGCTGCACCATGGCGAGTACCCACCGCGGGCGCTGTGCATCCAGTACGACGAAACCGACCTGCACCTGCTGCATCGGCTGTGTGAAGAGGAAGGCATCCACTTTCACTTTGAACACCAGCACGACCGACATGTACTGGTGTTCGCCGAGGACAGCGCCAGCTTCACCCAGCACCCGCTAGAGACCGCCTTTGCGCCCAGTGCCGACCAGCCGGTGATCAGCCAGTTGTTTCAATGTCACAGCCCGCTCGACTCCGCGCCGCGCCACAGCGTTCAGCCACGGGGCGAACCACAGGAGTCGCGCCCCGCGCCGGCAGACGCCGCCAATCAAATCGCCCAGGCCACAGCCCGGGCAACCCTGACCCAGCAGCACCAGCTCCAGTTGAGCCGGCGCGAGCTCGAACGGCTGCGGTGCCTGCACCGGCAAGTCCAGGGGCACAGTACCCAGCCGGGTCTGTGCAGTGGCGGCATCCTGCAAGTCAGTGGCCATCCTGTCGCGGTGTTCAATGACCAGTGGTTGCTCTGCGAGGTTGAGCACCAAGGCTCAGCGAACCACTACCGCAGTCAATTCACCGCCATTCCCTGGTCCAGCGAATTCCGCCCGGCGCTCAAGCACCCCAAGCCGCGCATCCACGGCCAGCAAATCGGTCGGGTGGCAGAGCCAGCAGTGCTCGACGCACTGGGTCGAGTGGAGGTCCGGTTGTGGCCTGAGCAGGACGTGGGTGATGCGCCCTCGGGGCTCTGGTTGCCCAGGGTCCAGGTGGCCGCTGCCGCCACGCAGGTGCCCGCAGGCGGCAGCGAAGTCCAGGTCAGCTTCCTTGATGACGATCCCGATCGACCAGTGTTGTATGCCACCGACCTCGGCGCGGTGCGCAATGGCCCGGCACGGCACGCTGAAGAACACCCCATCAGCCTCACAGCCAATGGCAACGTGCTGCACTTGACTGCAGACAGCATCACCTTGGCCGGCCCACTGTTCAGCCCCACACCCACCCCTGGCGTGGACCCCCTCGAACAATCCAGGCTACCTCAGCCCCAGCACAGCGGCTGGAGCGGTGAAATCTCGCTGTTCGAACGCCCGCCAGCGACCACCGACCGCCTGGCCCACGCCAACTGGTACATCGTGCGTATGCCGCGCCCCGGCCTCAAGGAGTTGAGCGGCCTGGATCGCAGCGACGTGGTCATGCAGGGCACCAGCCTGGCGTCGGGCAACCTGGCGCTTTCACCCGCGCAGAAAAAACAGCTGGCCTGCGAGTTCGCCCGCACCCCGGACCAACTGTGCCTGCTCTATCCGGGGCAATGCGTGGCGCTGGCCGAGTACTTCCAGCAACACTGGAACAGCGAGCAACGCCTGAGCTTCATTGAGAGTGCCAGGCCCACCAGCCCGTCTGCACGCACGGGGCACAACCAACTGTTGTTCGACTGGTTGCTGCCCCACGCCGGCAAGGCGCCCCGGTCAGGCTAAGAGCGGCGGCAGGGAGCAATCAGCTGTGCAGTGGCTAAATCGTTACCGGCACCGTGGGCACAAGCGCACGGTTAGGTTGCAGCCCTGCCGGGCGGCTGTTCCAGTGGGGGATCAGCACCAGGGCAGAAAACAACGCGCAACCGGCAAACACGATGAACACCGTGACCGTGTCGAAGTAGCCGGGCAGCAGGCCGCCGAGGATCGCCCCGACCGAACCGCAGCCGTTGACGAAACCAGCGGCGGTGGCGCCGGCCTTGGCGGTGCCGAAGTCAATCGCGGCCGCACCGCTGATCATCGAGTCCGGTCCGTACAGGGTCAGGCCCATGACAAACAACAAGGCCACTACCAGCAACACGCTACCGGTCTGCAAGGCGCCCATGAACAGCGCCAGCGACACGGTCAGCGCCAGCAGGCTCAGGACGCAGGCCGGCAAGCGCCGCGCACCGAACAGTTTGTCCGAGGCCAGGCCAATCATGATCGGCCCCAGCAACCCCGCCAGCTCGAACGCGGTAGGGATGATCGCTGCCCCCACCTTGCCCACGGAGGGCATTTGCTCGAAGACGATCACTGGTCCCCACAACAGAATCGCGTAACGCGCTGGCTTGAGCATGAAGTACGCCAGGCCCAGGGTCAGCACCGTGCGGTTGCGCAGAATTTCGCGCAGCGGCGCCCACATACTGATCCGGCTTTGCGCATCTGCCTCGGCAGCTGTCAGTTGCGGCTGCGGCTCCACTGCCGGCAAGCCGACGTCTTCAGGCTGGTTGCGCTGAAAGATAAAAAACAGCAGCGCCACCACTGCCACCACCGCGGCACTGGAAATGAACGCCGCATGCCAACTGCCCACCAGGGTATAGGCCCACCAGCCGACAAAAGGCGAAGCCACCAGGCCGCCAAAGGCGTAGCACGAACTCCACAGGCCCAGCACCCGGCCGCGTTGTTCGGCGGGGTAGAAACTGCCGAGATTCTTGCACAGACCGGACCACCCGGTGGCCTGCGCCAGGCCCTGGATAACCATGCAGGTAGCGAAGATCGGCAAGGTGGCAAAGTTGCCCATCACCAACGCCGCCAAGGCTGAGATCAACAATCCGCCGAACACCACCACCCGCGGCCCATAGCGATCGGCGAGGATGCCCCAGGTGAACTGGCCGACGGCATAGGCTGCCAGGTAGAGCCCGTCGAGGTTGGCCATGGCCATTTTGTCGAGGTGAAAGGTAGGGTCTTCACCGATCCCCAGCTTGGCCACGGAGAACGCTTTGCGAGTGAAGTAGAAGGCCGCGTAGGCGAGCCAGGTAATGGCGAAGATTTGCACGCGCCAACGCTTGAGGGTGCCGATGTGCTTTTGCATGGTGGATCTGACCTCAGGGTGTGAGTGTGCCGGCAGATTCCGAAAGCCAAACGCCTGTATTTTTATTGTTCAGCACTGCGCCAGGGCCCCTTGGAGGGCGGGCGTTACCGGTCAGATGAGTCCTGCTCCATCCCTGTCTCGAGATGTTCCATGCGCGCCAGGATCATGGCCACCGCCGTGGGTCGACTGACCGGCCTGCGGGGCTAGGTACGATAAAAACAGTTACTGTTGAATAAGAGAAATCGATTTATCGTATTTCAAATATACGCTCAGCCTGTAAGAGGTCACGCGATGTCGGTATCCCACGCCCAGCTCAAAGCTTTCCATGCCGTGGCCAAACACGGCAGCTTCACCAAAGCCGCCGAACGCTTGTTCCTGACTCAGCCGGCAATCTCCGACCAGGTGCGCAAACTCGAAGAGCGTTTTGGTGTGTTGTTGTTTCATCGCAACAAGCGCTCAGTGCGCCTGACCGACCTGGGTGAGCGCCTGTTGAGCATCACACAACGCCTGTTCGTGATCGAAGCCGAGGCCCAGGAACTGCTGCACGACTCCCAGGCACTGCAGACCGGCAGCCTGATCCTGGCGGTGGATGCCCCGGTCCACGTGTTGCCGCAAATCGCCCGGTTCTGCGAGCGCTATCCCGGCATCAGCGTGAAGATCGAAACCGGCAACACCGACGAGTCACTGTTTCGCCTGTTCAACTATCAGGCTGACCTGGCCTTGCTCGGACGGGACGTCAGCGATGCGCGCCTGCTGACACTACCGCTGCGCAACGACCCGATGGTGGCATTCGTTTCCCGCAGCCACCCCTGGGCCGACCGCGAATCGATCTGCCTGGCGGACCTGGACGACACTCCGCTGGTATTACGCGAAATCGGTTCGGTGACCCGCCAGACCCTGGAAGAAGAAATGGCCCGGGCCGGCCTGCGCATTCGCCCGGCGATCCAGGTGGAAGGCCGTGAGGCCGCACGGGAAGCCGTAGTGGTCGGGATTGGCGTGGGCGTGGTCTCGGCCGCCGAGTTCGGCGCCGACTCACGGGTTTGCGCCTTACCGATTATCGACTGCACCCGGCGTCTGACCGAAACCCTGGTGTGCCTGCGCGAACAGAGTTCACGGCGCGTAGTGGCGACGTTTTTGCAGATGGTGCGTGAGAGCCTGGAGTAGGCAGGTCCGGCCCTATCGCGGGCAAGCCCGCTCCCACAGTGGCTCTGGGTGTTCGCAGATTTGGGGGACATCCACTCAGCTCCATCAATGTGAGCCTGCTAGCGATAGACGCGCCACATTCCATCAGGCGGGCGCCAGGGCAAAAAACGCCTGGATCAGACGCAGGTCCCGGCGCCGCTCCATGCAGCCGATCAAGTGCCGATTGACCAACCCCTCACCGATGATCGGCACCGCGCGCACCCGCGGGTCGTGACTGACCTCGACCGACGACACCACCCCGACCCCAAGTTCCGCCGCCACCGCCTCGGTCACCGCTTCGCGGCTGTCCAGTTCCAGCAGCACCCGAGGGGTGATCCGCGCCTGGCTGCAGGCCTCATCAAAGGTACGGCGGGTGATCGAACTCGGCTCCCGCAGGACCATGATCACCTGGTCCAGCGCCTCGAGGCTGATGCCCTGGTCCAGGCTCGACCAGGGGTGACCGGCGGGCACCAGTGCGCAGATGCGCGACTCGCTCAGGGCTTGCAGGTGCAGGCCCTTGCGCGGCTCGACTTCGGTCAGGACCGCCACGTCGGCGTGCTCGGACAGCAGCGCCGCGAGGGTTTCCTGGGCGTTGCCCAAGCGCAGGTTGACCGTGATGCCCGGGTAGCGCGCCCGCAGGCTGGCGAGCATCGGCATGACCATGTGCGGCCCGTCCGCCGCCACTTCCAGGCGCCCGGTCAGCAGCTGCCGGTTGGCCTCGAGCATCACCTGGGCTTCTTCGGCCAGGCCGAACATCGCCCGGGTGATCGCCGCCAGCTTGGTGCCCTCCTCCGTCAGTTCGACCCGCCGTGCGGTGCGCCGCAACAGCGTGATCTGGTAGTGCTCCTCCAGCGCCTTGATGTGCCCGGTGACTGCCGGCTGGCTGATGAACAGACGGGCAGCGGCCCGGGTAAAGCTGCCCTCACGGGCCACCGCATCGAATGCGCGCAGCTGGAACAGGTTCATGAATAAGCCTTACTGATGATTGGCATAACAACAAACAATTTGATTGATGGCGCGGCAAATTGCAATTTATCTCCCGTAGCTTCATCCCATCGATAACGAGGACACGCGAATGAGCACTGCCGAACCCATCCTGCTCACCCCCGGCCCACTGACGACTTCGGCCCGCACCCGCCAGGCGATGATGGTCGACTGGGGTTCATGGGATGACCGCTTCAACCAACTGACCGCCAGCCTCTGCGAACAACTGCTGAGCATCGTCAACGGCGCCGACAGCCACCACTGCGTGCCCCTGCAAGGCAGCGGGACCTTCGCCGTCGAAGCGGCGATCGGCACCCTGGTGCCCCGCGACGGTAAAGTGCTGGTGCTGATCAACGGCGCGTACGGCAAGCGCCTGGCGAAAATCTGTGAATACCTGGGCCGCTCGTTCAGCACCTTCGAAACCGCTGAAGACGAGCCGACCACCGCCGCCGACGTCGACCGCCTGCTGCGGGCCGACACCAGCATCACCCACGTTGCGCTGATCCACTGCGAAACCAGCACCGGGATTCTCAACCCGCTGGCAGAGATTGCCCAGGTCATTGCCGAGCACGGCAAACGCCTGATCATCGACGCCATGAGTTCGTTCGGTGCGCTACCGATCGACGCCCGGCAAGTGCCCTTCGACGCGCTGATCGCCGCCAGCGGCAAGTGCCTGGAAGGCGTGCCCGGCATGGGTTTTGTCTTCGCCAACAAGGACGCCCTGGCCAATGCGGCCGGCAACTCCCATTCGTTGGCCATGGATCTGTTCGACCAGCACAGCTATATGGCCAAGACCGGCCAGTGGCGCTTCACCCCGCCGACCCACGTGGTCGCGGCGCTCCACGAAGCCCTGCTGCAATACAACGAAGAAGGCGGCTTGGCGGTTCGCCACCAACGCTACGCCGACAACTGCCAGGTGCTGCTCGAAGAAATGGCCAGGCTTGGCTTGCGCAGCTTCCTGCCGACGGCCATCCAGGCGCCGATCATCGTCACCTTTCACGCCCCGCAGGACCCACGCTATCAATTCAAGGAGTTCTACGAACGGGTCAAGGCCAAGGGTTTCATCCTCTACCCGGGCAAGTTGACCCAGGTCGAAACCTTCCGCGTCGGCTGCATCGGTCACGTCAACCAGGCCGAGATGCGCGCCGCAGTGGCCGCCGTGGCCGAGGTCTTGCGCGAGATGGAAGTGCTCGACATCTGACTGTTCAGTGCTCAGCCGGACGCAGGCTACGCCAGCTGCTGCAGGGTTCACTATTTCCCAAATACAGGATTCGCAAACCATGAACTACAACAACCCAACTCAACTGCAAGCCGCCATCCTCGACTGGGCCGGCACCGTAGTCGACTTCGGCTCGTTCGCGCCGACCCAGATCTTTGTCGAGGCGTTCGCCGAATTCGACGTGCAGGTCTCCATCGAAGAAGCCCGTGGCCCGATGGGCATGGGCAAGTGGGACCACATCCGCACCCTGTGTGACCAGCCACAAGTGGCCGAGCGTTATCGCAAGGTGTTTGGCCGCACCCCGACCGACGATGACGTGACCGCCATCTATCAACGTTTCATGCCGCTGCAGATCGAAAAGATCGCCGAGCACTCGGCGCTGATCCCTGGCGCCCTGGAGACCATTGCCAACCTGCGCCAGCAAGGCATCAAGATCGGTTCCTGCTCCGGCTATCCGAAACAGGTGATGGACAAGGTGGTCGAGCTGGCAGCCACCAACGGCTACATCGCCGATCACGTGGTCGCCACCGACGAAGTGCCCAACGGTCGCCCATGGCCGGCCCAGGCCCTGGCCAACGTCATCGCCCTGGGCATCAACGACGTCGCCGCCTGCGTGAAGATCGATGACACCGTACCCGGGATCCTCGAAGGCCGAAGCGCCGGGATGTGGACCGTCGCCCTGATCTGCTCCGGCAACGCGCTGGGCCTGACGTACGAGGGCTATCGCGCCCTGGGCAGCGACACCCTGGCTATCGAGCGCGAGCGCATTCATCGCCTGTTCGAAGGTTCGCGCCCGCACTACATGATCGACACCATCACCGACCTGCCGCAGGTGATCGCCGACATCAACAAACGCCTGGCCCAGGGTGAGATGCCACAAAGCAGCTGATCACCCTCGCGCCCGACAAAGCGCCAGCCCTTGACCGGGGCTGGCGCTTTTTTTTGGGTAAAGCCCTGTGACAGAGCGCTCTACGTAGGACAAAAGCCTGACCTGGCTCAGGCAATTCCTTCCTAACAGGATTACAGTGAAGGCACTCCGTCGCACAAGAATGGAGATTTGTGACCTGAACAGTGAGGAAAAAACCCTATGCCCTGGAAGAACTCTGTCTCACGCTACAGCAGCGTATCGATCGCGCTGCACTGGTTGATGCTGGTGCTGCTGGCCGTGGTATACGCCACCATCGAACTGCGGGGGATCTTTCCCAAAGGCAGTGGCGGTCGGACCCTGATCAAGGAAGCGCACTTCATGCTCGGCCTGACCGTGTTCGTCCTGGTCTGGTTGCGCCTGTTCGCCCGCAGCCTGGGGGTGGCACCGAAAATCGTACCCACTCCACCGCGCTGGCAAAGCCTGCTGGCGACCCTGATGCACGTCGCGCTGTATGTATTCATGATCGGCATGCCGATTCTCGGCTGGCTGATCACCAGCGCCGCAGGCCATCAAGTGATGTTCTATGGCATCGACCTGCCAATGCTGATCGGCGAAGACAAGGAGCTGGCCAAGCAGATCGAAGGCTGGCACGTGCTGGGGGGCACCATCGGTTACTGGCTGATCGGCCTGCATGCCGTGGCCGGACTGGCGCACCATTATTTCTACCGCGACAACACCCTGCTACGGATGATGCCCAAGCGCGGTTAACCACCTGCCTGGGAGGTAAATCCCCGGCGGCCCTGCAAGCCGCCGGTGTGCACAAAGATCCAGCGTGTGCCGGGGGCCACGTGCCCCGCCTCGACCTGTTGCTTGAGCGCCAGCAAGGCCTTGCCGGTGTACAGCGGCTCCAGCGGCAGACCGCTGGCCTGCTCGGTGGCCTCGATGAACGCCAGGAGCACCGGGTCGACCTTGGCAAAACCGCCACGGCTGCCATCGATCAGCCGATAGTCGCCACCTGACCAGCCGCCCTGCGCCAGGATCGCTGCGACCTGCCCGGCCACTCCGTGGTCGTCCGGCACCGCCAACACACCCTGCACCGCATGCTTGCCCGCCTCGGCCAGTACCAGGCCCGCCAGGGTGGTACCGGTCCCGCAGGCCAGCCACCAACCGTGATGATCGGTCCACCCCAGGCCAGGCAACTGCTCAGCGACCAGGTCCAGCAGTTGCCCGCAACCCCGCGCACCCGCCAAGCCGCCACCGCCCTCGGGGATTGGCGCAAACCCCGGGTACTGCGCCAACCACGGCTGCCAGAACCCAGGTTCATGCCGGGCTCGATAGCCGCCGTAACCCAGCCAGTGCAGGTGCATGCCGAACGCCTGCAGGTCTTGCACCGTGGCATTGGACTGGGGATGCCCGCGCAACAGGCCGACGGTGGCAAAGCCAAATCGCTTGCCGGCCGCCGCCAGGGCGTGCAGGTGATTGGACCAGGCACCGCCCAGGCTGATGACGCCCTGCGCTCCCGCCTCGCTGGCGAGCCGGAGGTGATCCATCAGCTTGAACCACTTGTTGCCACAGATCAGCGGGTCGATCAGGTCCAGGCGCAGCACCGCGACCTCGACACCGGCACGGTCGAGCCAGTCCAGGTGCAGGGGTTCGAGGGGAGCGCGGGGAGACCAATCGGCAGGTACGCAAAACATCGGCAACATCGTTCACCAGAAGTGGAACGTCAGTCTACCAGCCATGCACCTCGTAGCAGCTGCCGAGCCTGCGAGGCTGCGTTCGGCTGCGAAGCAGGCGCCAAGGACCCACGCCAACCCGGCGAGGACTGCGTCCTCGAACGCAGCCTCGCGGGCTCGACAGCTGCTACAGGGCCAACGTGGGTTGACTTAGAGCTCAGCCGCCAGACGCGATCCCTGGTTGATCGCGCGCTTGGCATCGAGCTCCGCCGCCACGTCCGCACCGCCGATCAGGTGCACGTTCTGCCCAGCGGCCAGCAGGCCGTCATACAGTTCACGCAGCGGGTCCTGGCCGGCGCAGATCACAATGTTGTCCACCGGCAACAGTTGCGGCTCGCCAGTCTCGCCGATGCGAATGTGCAAGCCGGCGTCGTCGATCTTCAGGTACTCGACGCTGTTGAGCATCTGCACCTGCTTGTTCTTCAGACCGGTGCGGTGAATCCAGCCGGTGGTCTTGCCCAGGCCGTCGCCGACCTTGGATTTCTTGCGTTGCAGCAGGAACACCTCGCGCGCCGGGGCATGCGGCTCGGCCTTGATGCCGGCCACGCCACCGCGCGCTTGCAGGTGAGTGTCGATGCCCCACTCCTTCCAAAAGGCTTCGCGGTCCTGACTGGTGGACACACCCTGGTGCACGAGGAATTCCGACACGTCGAAACCGATACCGCCGGCGCCGATTACCGCGACTTTTTTACCGACCGGCTTGCGCTGCAGAATCACATCCAGGTAGCTCAGCACCTTGGCATTGTCGATGCCGGGAATCGCCGGCAGCCGTGGCGCGATACCGGTGGCCAGGATCACTTCGTCGTAGCCGCCGGCGACCAGTTGTGGCACATCGACGCGAGTGTTCAGGCACAGCTCGACATGGCTGGTCTGCAACTTGCGGTTGAAGTAGCGCAGGGTTTCGAAGAACTCTTCCTTGCCCGGCACACGTTTGGCGACGTTGAACTGACCGCCGATTTCGCTGGCCGAATCGAACAGCGTCACCTGGTGCCCGCGCTCGGCGGCAACAGTGGCGGCCGCCAGCCCCGCAGGCCCGGCGCCGACCACGGCGATCTTCTTGATCTGCTGCACCGGCAGGTAATTGAGTTCGGTTTCGTGGCAGGCACGCGGGTTGACCAGGCAGGAGGTCAGCTTACCGCCGAAGGTGTGGTCCAGGCAGGCCTGGTTGCAGCCGATGCAGGTGTTGATTTCATCGCCACGCCCGGCAGCCGCCTTGTTGACGAACTCCGGGTCGGCGAGGAACGGCCGTGCCATCGAGACCATGTCGGCATCGCCTTCGGCGAGGATCTGCTCGGCGACTTCCGGGGTGTTGATGCGGTTGGTGGTGATCAGCGGAATACCCACCGAACCCCGCAACTTGGCGGTGACCTTGCTGAAGGCTGCACGCGGCACCTTGGTGGCGATGGTTGGAATCCGCGCTTCGTGCCAGCCGATCCCGGTGTTGATGATCGTTGCACCAGCCTGCTCGATGGCCTTGGCCAACTGCACGATTTCTTCCCAGGTGCTGCCGCCTTCCACCAGGTCGAGCATCGACAGGCGGAAGATGATGATGAAGTTCGGGCCGACAGCTTCACGCACGCGGCGCACGATTTCCACCGGCAGGCGCATGCGGTTTTCGTAGGCGCCACCCCAGCGGTCGGTACGGTGGTTGGTGTGGGCGGCGAGGAACTGGTTAATGAAATAACCTTCCGAGCCCATGATCTCGACGCCGTCGTATTCGGCGGTTTGCGCCAGGGTGGAGCAGGTGACGAAATCGCTGATCTGTTTCTCGATACCTTCCTCGTCCAGCTCTTTGGGCTTGAACGGGTTGATCGGCGCCTGGATCGCGCTCGGTGCCACCTGTTTCGGGCTGTAGGCATAACGCCCGGCGTGGAGGATCTGCATGCAGATCTTGCCACCGGCCTCATGCACCGCACGGGTGACGATCTGGTGTTTTAGCGCTTCTTCAAGGGTGGTCAGCTTGGCCGCGCCGCCGTACACCCCGCCCTCTTCGTTCGGGCCGATACCGCCAGTGACCATCAGGCCAACGCCGCCACGGGCACGCTCGGCAAAGTAGGCCGCCATGCGCTCGAAACCGCCCGGTTTCTCTTCCAGCCCGGTGTGCATCGAACCCATCAGGGTGCGGTTGCGCAACGTGGTAAAACCCAGGTCCAGCGGGGCCAACAGGTGCGGGTAGTGAGCGGCGGCCATCGGTAACTCCACAACGAGTGATCACGGAAAAAGTGCGAACGCTCTTGGGCGTCCATCGGTTATGGGTCACAGACTAAGAGCCGGCCCGCCTGCACTCAATGACCGTAACTGACAAGTTACTGATCCAAATGTGCAGCCCCCCTTGGCATTCGCCGGCATGGGGCCTACCCTAGTCGACGAACCCTGCACACGGCTGATCTTTAGTTTTCTCATGCGCAAACTTCTTTACCTGACATTCGCCATGGCCCTGCTCGCCGCCCTCACCACCTACGCCATGTGGACCGCCGAACGACCGGTGGGCCATTACCTGTCCGACCTGCGCATCCAGCTCGCAGTGGATCAGGGCGTACCCGGTGACCGGGGCAACCTGCTGGGGATCCAGCCAGAGCTGTTCCCCACCGACTATCAAAGTCCCGAACGCCTGCACCGCAAGCTCGCGGCCTACTTGCAGCAAGCGCGCGATCAAGGCCTGCTCAACGCCAAGACCATCGTCGTGCTGCCTGAGCACATCGGCACCTGGTTGATGGTCAGCGGCGAGAAGGACGAGCTGTACCAGGCCAGCACGTTCGAGGAAGCCATGAACTGGCTGGCGGTGAGCAACCCCCTGCCGTTCCTGCGGGCGCTGATCGGCGCCCAGGGTGAGAGCCGCCTGGAGGATGCCCACCTGCGCATGAAGGCCAAGATCATGGCCCGCCAGTACCAGGCGCTGTTCGGCGGCCTGGCCCGGGAATTCGACATTACCCTGGTCGCGGGCAGCATCGTGCTGCCGGAGCCGACGGTCAAAGACGGCGCCCTGAGCATTGGCCGGGGTCCGCTGTACAACACCAGCCTGGTGTTTGGCCGGGACGGTGCGCCCATCGGCCAGCCGCAGCGGCAGTTGAGCCCGACCCTCACCGAGCAAGAGTTTATCCGGCCCAGTGGCGACCGGGCCGTCAACGTGATCCAGACGCCCGCCGGACGCCTGGGAGTGCTGATCGGCAACGACAGCTGGTACCCGGACAACTACCGCAAGCTCAACGACCAAGGTGCCGAATTGATCGCCGTACCGGCGTTCGTCACCGGTCGCAGTACCTGGGATCAACCCTGGCGCGGTTACCAGGGACCCTCCACTCCCAGTGAAATCAGCCTCAAGCCCGGCGAACTCAGCGAAGGCCAGGCCTGGCACCGCCTGACCCTGACCGCACAGCCGCCGAGCAGCCTGGCCAATGCCGGGGTCAGCGTGTTCCTGCGTGGCCAGTTCTGGAACCAGGGCAGCGCCGGCCAGAGTTTCCTCAGCAGCAACGGCCAGCACTTCGCCGATGGCGAAGCCCGCGGTGCCCGTTTGCTGAATATCTGGTTGTAACCCATGAAACCGCTGCCGATGCGCCTGGGGGACCTGTCCGTCGGCTTTGTCCATAGCCTGGCGGATGCCGTGCGCAGTCACGGCTGCGATCCACAACCGCTGCTGGAGCAATACGGCCTGGACCCTGCGCGCCTGGCCGAGGCCGGCGCTCGGCTGTCGATTCCGCGCTACATGCGCCTGGGCCACGCGGCCATCCAGATGACGGGAGACCCAGCCCTGGGCCTGCGCATGGGCCAGCTCAGTCGGTTGGGTCAGGCGGGGCTGGCCGGGGTCACTGCCGCCCAGGCACCGACGGTGCGCGAAGCGGCGCGCTGCCTGATTCGCTTCGAAGCCTTGTATGGCTCCAACTATCGCGGCCAGTCGAGCTTCCATGAGGATACCCAAGGGGCCTGGCTGCGGTTCTACTCCATCAGCCCGTACAACGCCTACAACCGTTTTGTGGTGGACTCGATCATCGCCGGCTGGTTGCAGCAACTCTCAAGTCTCTGCCCCCAACCACTGCGGGCCGAGCGCATCGAGATCGAATTCCTGGCACCCGACTACGCCGAGCGCTATGCCGTGCTGGGGGACTGCGCCTTGCAGTTTGGCGCCGAGCATAACCAGTTGCGCCTGAGCCAGGCCAGCCTGGCGCAACGCAACCCCGAGCACTGCCCCAGCACCTGGCGCCTGCTGCTCCAGCTGTGTGAGCGGGAGCTGGAGCAATTGACCCGCACCCGGAGCCTGCGCGAACGCATCACGCAGCTACTGGGGCCGTTGCTCAATGGCGGTCGTGAACCCGACCTGGAAGAAGTGGCGGCACGCTTGAAGTTGCCGACCTGGACCTTGCGCCGCAAGCTCGCTGAAGAGGGCACGCAGTTTCGCGCGATTCTCAACGACACGCGTCGCGACCTGGCCATGACCTATATCCGCGACACGGAACTGGCCTTTGGCGAAATCGCCTACTTGCTGGGGTTTGCCTCGGCCGAAGCCTTTCAACGCGCCTTCAAACGCTGGAACGGCCAGACGCCCGGCGAGTTTCGCCGCAGCCATCGGCAATCGGCCTGAAGCGCCTGCATGTGTAGCTTGTCGCTTGCAACTGCCCCCCCTACAACTCGGTAGCGTCGTCCGCAGGCTCCAGCGGGTCGAGTTCGAATGCCTGATATTCCAGCAGCTCTTCTTGATAATCGTCCATTGCGAATTCCCTTTTAGTCGTGTCGAAAACCGTTGCACCAATGACCTACGCCATCAGCATAAAGTGCCCGCATGAAAGAAAAATGACGCGGGTACACGGTGGCTCCTGCCAATAAAACGTAGCAGACCCTGAAGAATTTATCATGGGCGCCGGATAGCGCAGTTTGATGCAGGTCAAGCGCCCGGCTGCGCTAACCCACAGGGGCCGCAGCGCTGGCTGACAGGTTACTGGCCGGAGGACGGCATAGGTGTGATCGGCTCGCTCGGGGCGGGCAGCGAATCTGGGTTGGCCGGGGGTGAGATCACTGGCGGCACGGCTTGCGGCATGGATTCCAGTGTTGGCTCCAGCGCTGGTTGCGGGGCGGGCTCGATGACATTCGCAGGCGTGATCGGTGCGGCTTCGGGCGGTGGTGCTACCGGTTCGGATGCCGCCGGCGCAGTGGGCGCTGGCTCAGGCGTCGCAGGGGCAACGGGTTCGGCGGCAGGCACTGGCACAGGTTCTGGCGCAGGTTGTGCGGCAGGCGTCGGTGTGACTGGCGCGGGCTTGGCTTCTGGTACGCCGAGGTCCGTCTTGGGTTTTTCGGTGATATGGGCGGCCTTTTTTACATCCGGTGGCAGGAACAATTCCACCAGGGCAAAAAAACGCTCATAGAACTTACCCGAGGTGACGGTTTCACTCGCAACCTTGACCATCGAATCGTCGGAGGAGCCGATCGGCATCGATACCGACCCCAGCACCCCTACCCCGAGGCTGGCGGAGTTGTTGGTCTTCTTCAACGCGTAGCGGTCTTGCAAGGCGTTGGCAAACATGGTCGCGTGATGGCTGCTGTCTTCGGCGCAGACCACGCTGAAACTAATCTCCATGTGGGTGTCGCCGGTCTGCTGGAAGCTCTTGTGGCCACTGATCAGTTTCGGATCGGAACTGGTGATGATGTAGCCCTGGCTCAACAAGGCCCGGCGAGCAGCTTCACAGGAAGCGGTGTCGGTCACCGGATACTTGCGCGAGAAGGTTCCGGAGTCGTCGAAGTTCTCATGCTCATAAATGGCCTGGTCCTTCGCGCAACCAGCTGCGGCAGCCAGCACCAGCGCCAGTCCCGCGGTACGCATAGGGAATGATGTGAACATTGAACATCCTGAGGAAATCGGTACGGGGCGTATTGTGCAACAGTTCACCCCGTGACGGCGCATGGATTAGTGAGTTGCACACCTGACCCCTCTACTGACCATCGTTTAGCGGAAAAAGTCGCGCACCCAGGTGATCGATGAACACCCGGACCTTGGCGGCCGCATAACGGCTGGACGGCCAGAGGATCCAGAAAGTGCCCTGGTGTTCCAGGTGCGCGTCCAGCACGCGCACCAAACGCCCCTGCGCCACCGCCTCGCGCACCATGAAGTCCGGCAGGCAGGCAATCCCCAGGCCTTGCTGCACGACGTGGAACAAGGCTTCGATGGAGGTGCTGATGAAGCGGGTGGTCAATACCGGGTCGCTGCCATCTTCCTCGCCGTGCAACGGCCAGGGTTCGAGTTTGCCGCTGGCATGAAAGGTATGGCGCAGGCAGCCATGGGTCGCCAGGTCCTGGGGCACATGCGGGGTGCCATGCTCGGCAAAGTACTCCGGCGTACCGACCAGCACCTGGCGAAACCGCCCCAGGGCCCGGGCCATCAGGCGTGAATCCTTGGGATTGCCGGTGCGCACCACCGCGTCGAAGCCCTCCTCGACCACGTCCACCATGCGGTCCGTGAGGTCGATGTCGAGTTCGATCTCGGGGTAGCGCTGCATGAATTCGGTAAGCACCGGCATCACCAGGCTGTGCACCTGGGGCACGCTGATACGGAGCTTGCCCTTCGGCGCGCTGGCGGCGCTGCACAACTCGAACTCGGCCGCCTCGACTTCCGCCAGGATGCGCCGGCAGCGCTCCAGGTACAACGCGCCTTCGGCGGTCAGGGTGATGCTGCGGGTGCTGCGATGAAACAGGCGTACCGTCAGCCGCTCTTCGAGGCGGGCGATGCTTTTGCCCACCGCCGATGACGAAATCCCCAGTACCCGCCCCGCTTCAGTGAAGCTGCGAACATCGGCGACCTGCACAAACACCGAGATACTGCCCAGGCTATCCATTCTTCAATCCCCCCATTGCGGACATCCAGGTCCGATAAGTTCGGAACCTTAGCCTGTTTTTCCAGAGCGTGCAGCGCACTACCCTTGGCGCCATCTACACACCCTCTGAAACGGACCTCATGCCCATGAACGAACCCGAACTGCTCGCGCCCTTGCCCTCGGTGGCGCCGGAGCGCACCGAACGCCTGCCCTTAGGGGGATTGCTGGCGCTGGCCATCGCCGGCTTCATCACCGTGATGACTGAAGCCCTGCCCGCTGGTCTACTGCTGCCCATGAGCGAGGGCCTGAATGTCTCGCACGGACTGATCGGACAACTGGTCACGCTGTATGCCGTGGGTTCGTTGCTGGCAGCCATTCCGCTGGTGATCGCCACACGCGGCTGGCGCCGCCGTCCGTTGCTGCTGATCGCCATTGCCGGGTTCAGCATCGTCAACAGCGTCACCGCCCTGTCCGAAAGTTACGGGTTGACCCTGGTAGCGCGCTTTTTTGCCGGGGTCTTCGCCGGGTTGCTCTGGGCGCTGCTGGCCGGTTACGCCAGCCGCATGGTGGCGCCTCACCTGCAGGGACGGGCAATCGCCGTGGCCATGTTGGGGGCACCACTGGCCCTGTCCCTAGGCGTTCCAGCGGGCACCTATGTGGGAAATATGCTGGGTTGGCGCACGAGCTTCGCCCTGATCAGTGTCATCACCGTGGCGCTGATCGCCTGGGTCCGCTGGCAGGTCCCGGACTTCCCCGGACAAAGCGCCGACAAGCGCCTGCCGCTCCGCCAGGTCATCGCCCTGCCCGGCTTGAAGGCGGTGCTGTTCGTGACCTTGGCCTACGTGCTGGCCCACACGATCCTGTACACGTACATTGCGCCATTCCTCGAGCCCGCCGGCCTCACCGGGCAAACTGATCAGGTGCTGCTAGTGTTTGGCCTCGCGGCGCTTTTGAGTATCTGGATCGCTGGCCTGCTGATCGACCGCTGGCTGCGCCCCCTGATGCTGCTCAGTTGCTTGCTGTTTATCGTGGCGGCGCTGCTGATGGCGACGGCCACCGAGTCGGCGCCGCTGATCTATGCCGCGGTGGCCATCTGGGGCCTGGGCTTTGGCGCTCTGGGCACCCTGCTGCAAACCGCCCTGGCGAAAGCGGCCGGCGACTCGGCGGATACCGCACAGTCGATGCTGGTGACCATGTGGAACCTGGGGATGGCCGGTGGTGGCCTGGCCGGCGGCGTGGTGCTCGAGCACCTGGGCGCAGTGACATTCCCCTGGCTGGTCAGCGCCTTACTGCTGTTGTGCCTGCTGGTGGTTTTCAACGCCCGCCAGCATGGGTTTCCCGCCCGGAGCTGATTGACGGCCAACAAAAAACCCCGGCCTGGTGGCCGGGGTTTTTTGTTTGCAGCTTTACGCGTCAGTCAGGCATCAGTAACGCTTGACGTCGGCCTCGCTTTCCAACTGCTTGCGGTAGGCGGCAAAGTCTTGCTGGCCGACGCGGGACGCGAGGAAGCGGCGGTACTCAGCCTTCTCCTCGTCAGTAGGCGCAGCAGCTTCGTTCACCCCATTGAGGCGCACGATCACCAGGCTGCCATCAGCCAGGGTCACGCTGTCGAAGCTCGGCTTGTCCTTGGCAGCAGGCTTGGGCATGCGGAACAAGGCTTGCAGCACAGCAGGTTCGATACCTTCCTGACCACGGGTGGCCGCTTCGGTAACTTTCCAGCCCAGGCTGTCAATCGCGGTCTTGCCGTCGCGCAGGCCGGTAACCAGCTCCTCGGCCTTGGTCTTGGCCGCAGCACTGGCGTGCTCCTTGACCAATTGCGCACGAATCACGGTATCAACGCTGGCCAGAGGCATTTGCTCAGGTTTGCGATGCTCTTTGGCGCGCAGCACGATCACGGTTTCCGGATCCAGTTCGATGGCGGTGCTGTTGGCACCCTCATCCAACACTTCTGGACTGAACGCTGCAGCGATCACGGCACGGTTGGCCGCAACGCCTTCGCCACCTTCACGGCCAAACGGCGCGGAAGTGTGTACGGTCAGCTTCAGATCAGCTGCTGGCTGGGCCAGGTCGGAGGCTTCGAACGAGGAGTCCTCCAGTTGCTTGGTCGCCTCGACGAACAGTTGTTCGACCTGTTGGGTTTTCAGGTCGCGCGTCAGCTTGTCCTTGAGGCTGGCGAAGCTCGGGACTTCTGGCGCTTCAACACCCAGCAACTTGATCAGGTGGTAACCAAAGCTGGAGCGAACCGGCGCCGAGACCTGGTCTTTGTTCAACGCGTACAGCGCTGTTTCAAAGTCCGGGTCATAGACACCTGGGCCTGCGTAACCGAGGTCACCGCCATTGGCAGCCGAACCCGGATCCTGGGAGAACTCTTTGGCCGCGGCCTCGAAGCTTTCACCCTTGGCCAGGCGCGCTTGCACCTCTTCAATCTTGGCCTTGGCTTGCGCCTCGGTCACCTTGTCGTTGACTTCGATCAGAATGTGCGCAGCCCGGCGTTGTTCGGCCAGGTTGGCGATTTCTTTCTGATACGCATCCTGCAGCGCTTCGTCTTTCACGGTGACCTGGTCGAAGAAGGACGACTTCTTCAATTCCAGATAGTCGATGACTACCTGATCAGGTGTCATGAATTCCTTGGCGTGCTCGTCGTAGTAAGCCTTGACCTCGGCATCGGTCAGCTTGACCGAGGCAGGATCAGCCTTGACGTTCAGGGTCGCGAAATCACGGGTCTGTTTTTCCAGACGGGCGAAGGCAAGCACTTGGGCATCGGTGACAAAACCGCTGCCTGCCAGGCCGGCACGCAATTGGCCGATCAGCATTTCCTGAGCCAGCATCTCGCGGAACTGCAGGCGGCTGTAGCCCAGCTGACGAACCACCTGGTCAAAACGCTCGGCACTGAACTTGCCATCGACCTGGAATTCAGGTGTCAGCAGGATCACCTGGTCCAGAGCCGCTTCGGAGAAAGCGAACTTCGAATCATGGGCGCCTTGCAGCAACAGTTTGCGATCGATCAGGCCTTTGAGGGCCGATTCGCGCAGCATTTTTTCATCCAGCAAGGACGCGTCGAAGTCCTTGCCCAGCTGTTGCATGAGTTGGCGACGTTGCATATCAACCGCCTGGCTCAGCTCGTTCTGGCTGATTTCTTCACCGTTGACCTTGGCCACTTCGTTTTTCGAACTGGAGACCTGGAAAATGGCATCGACACCGGTCAAGGCCATCAGTGCAACGATGACCCCGATAATAGTCTTGGCAATCCAGCCTTGTGAATTGTCCCTGATATTTTGCAGCATGCGTCCCCCAGAAACGGTTGAACTTCAAAATTAGGCAACCGTGGAGCGTGGGTAGAATCCGGATAGAAGAAAGGCGCATCCGAGGATGCGCCTTCTCGTAACTGGCGGAGCGGACGGGGCTCGAACCCGCGATCCCCGGCGCACCAGGCAATATTCCAATCGCCTGTACTACCGCCCCGCTGCCAGGTCAGGCATGACCCCGACCCGGATAGGCAAAAAACCGAGTGAGGCTTAGTTGACAGCTTCTTTCAGTGCTTTACCGGCTTTGAAGCCTGGCTTTTTGGCAGCAGCGATTTCCAGAGTCTTACCGGTCTGTGGGTTACGACCGATACGAGCTGGACGGTCAGTCACGGAGAAAGTACCGAAACCTACCAGAACTACAGAGTCGCCGGCCTTGAGGGCACCAGTGACGGATTCGATTACAGCGTCCAGCGCACGGCCAGCAGCAGCTTTCGGGATATCAGCGGATGCAGCGATAGCATCAATCAGTTCCGACTTGTTCACTCTAAGTCCCCTTATATCTATTTGAGATGATTCTAAGTTTTTTGGTGAAAGCAAAAACGAGTGCTGAATGGCCTACAGACACTTAAGAGCCGCTTTATATCAAGGGCTCTAAAAAACTGTCAAGGAAGCCCCCCAGGCTAATACGTACTAATGCGTGCTAATTCTTTCCTTAGAGTCAGACTCGCGTTTTTCATCCTTTGCAACTATCTCGGGAGCCACATCGGGCAAGGGCTCCGGCGCGTATTGCAGCGCAATTTGCAGGACCTCGTCAATCCATTTAACCGGTTTAATCTGAAGATCTTGCTTGATGTTGTCGGGAATTTCCTTCAGATCGCGTACGTTCTCTTCAGGAATGATCACCGTCTTGATCCCGCCGCGATGTGCCGCCAGCAGTTTTTCCTTCAGGCCACCGATGGCCAGGACCTGACCGCGCAGGGTGATTTCGCCGGTCATGGCGACATCCGCCCGTACCGGGATCCCGGTCAGTGCCGACACCAGTGCCGTGCACATGCCTACACCCGCACTAGGACCGTCTTTGGGCGTAGCCCCTTCCGGCATGTGGATGTGGGTGTCGCGCTTCTCATGGAAGTCCAGGGGGATCCCCAGGCTCTTGGCCCGACTGCGTACAACCGTCAGGGCTGCGGTGATCGATTCGACCATCACATCGCCCAGCGAACCGGTCTTGATCAATTGCCCCTTGCCCGGGACCACGGCCGCTTCGATGGTCAGCAATTCACCGCCCACCTGGGTCCATGCCAGGCCCGTCACTTGGCCCACCTGGTCCTGCTGCTCGGCCAGGCCGTAGCGGAATTTGCGCACGCCCAGGAAGTGCTCGAGCATGTCGGCCGTGACTTTCACCGAGAAGCGTTTTTCCAACGCGTGCTCTTTGACAGTCTTGCGGCAGACCTTGGCAATCTGGCGCTCCAGCCCACGCACACCGGCTTCGCGGGTGTAGTAGCGGATGATGTCGCGGATCGCTTCGGCTTCGAATTCCAACTCGCCCTTCTTCAGGCCGTTGGCCTGGATCTGTTTGGGCGACAGGTATTTGACCGCAATGTTGATCTTCTCGTCTTCGGTGTAACCCGGCAGGCGGATCACTTCCATACGGTCGAGCAGCGCCGCGGGAATGTTCATCGAGTTCGAGGTGCACAGGAACATCACATCGGACAGGTCGTAGTCGACTTCCAGATAGTGATCGTTGAAATTGTGGTTCTGCTCGGGGTCGAGCACTTCCAGCAAGGCCGATGCCGGATCGCCTCGCATGTCGCTGCCCATCTTGTCGATTTCATCGAGCAGGAACAGCGGGTTGCGCACCCCTACTTTGGTCATCTTTTGAATCAATCTTCCTGGCATCGAACCGATGTAAGTACGGCGATGACCACGGATTTCCGCTTCGTCACGCACGCCACCCAGGGCCATACGGACAAATTTACGGTTGGTGGCGTGGGCAATCGACTCGGCCAGGGAAGTTTTACCGACCCCAGGAGGACCGACCAGACACAACACCGGACCACGAATTTTCTTCACGCGCTTTTGCACGGCGAGGTATTCGAGGATCCGCTCTTTGACTTCTTCCAGACCATAGTGGTCGGCGTCGAGAATGTCTTCGGCACGCGCCAGGTCCAGGCGGACCTTGCTCTGCGCCTTCCATGGCACCTGGACCAGCCAGTCGATGTAGGTGCGCACTACGGTCGCTTCGGCCGACATCGGCGACATTTGCTTGAGCTTGTTCAGCTCAGCCAGGGCCTTGGCCAGTGCATCTTTTGGCAGGCCGGCGGCATCGATGCGCTTTTTCAGCTCTTCGACTTCGTTGTGGCCTTCTTCGCTGTCGCCGAGCTCTTTCTGAATGGCCTTCATCTGCTCATTCAGGTAGTACTCGCGCTGACTGCGCTCCATTTGTTTCTTGACCCGGCCACGAATGCGTTTTTCGACTTGCAGCAGGTCGATTTCCGCATCCAGCAACGCCAGCACGTGTTCGACACGGGCCGACAGGTCGAGAATCTCGAGGATTTCCTGCTTCTGCTCGATTTTCAGCGCCATGTGCGCGGCCATGGTATCGACCAGGCGACCTGGCTCGTCGATGCTGTTGAGCGACGACAGGACTTCGGCAGGGACTTTCTTGCCCAGTTGAACGTACTGTTCGAACTGCGACAGCAAACTGCGAACGAACACTTCCGACTCGCGCTCTGGCGCGTCGACTTCGTCGATCAGGGAAACTTCGGCACGGCAGTGGCCGTCCACTTCAATGAAACGCTCGACAGCACCACGTTGCTCACCCTCGACCAACACCTTGACGGTGCCATCAGGCAGCTTGAGCAATTGCAGCACGGTGGCGATGGTCCCGACGCGATACAGCGCGTCTTCTCCGGGATCGTCGTCGGCAGGGTTTCTCTGGGCCAGCAGCAGGATCTGCTTGTCGCCCGTCATCGCGGCCTCGAGGGCTTCGATAGATTTCTCGCGCCCCACGAACAGCGGGATAACCATGTGCGGATAAACCACGACATCACGCAATGGCAGGAGAGGCAATTCGATGGTTGTCTTCATGATTTCGCCTCTACGGCGGCCATAAGGCCGTAAACAGATGGAAGTAAGCTTGAAACCAAGATGGGGGCTGCCTTGCAAAAAAACAAGCTGATTAGCAGCGCTCGATAAAGATCGCAGCCGGCAACAGCCTGTACAAAAGCAAAGGGGCCCGAAGGCCCCTTCTTTATCCAGCAGTGCGACGCTTACGCGTCTGGCGCTGCCTTGGCAGCCGGCTCACTGTTTTCATAGATATACAGTGGCTTGGACTTGCCTTCTATAACGCTTTCATCGATCACTACTTTACTCACCTCGGACTGCGAGGGGATTTCGTACATAGTGTCGAGCAGTACACCTTCGAGGATCGAGCGCAATCCACGGGCACCGGTCTTGCGTTCCAGGGCACGTTTGGCGACCGATTTCAGGGCGTCGGAGCGGAACTCCAGATCAACGCCTTCCATCTCGAACAGCTTGGCATACTGTTTGGTCAGAGCATTTTTCGGCTCGGTGAGAATCTGCATCAAAGCAGCCTCGTCGAGCTCGTCCAGCGTCGCCAGCACCGGCAGACGGCCAACGAATTCCGGGATCAGACCGAACTTGACCAGATCGTCAGGCTCGACTTCACGCAGGGACTCACCCACCTTCTTGCCTTCTTCCTTGCTGCGAACTTCTGCGTTGAAACCGATGCCGCCCTTGGTGGAACGGTTTTGAATAACCTTTTCCAGACCGGAGAACGCACCACCGCAGATGAACAGGATGTTACGAGTGTCGACCTGCAGGAATTCCTGCTGCGGATGCTTGCGACCACCTTGTGGTGGAACGGAAGCGACCGTGCCTTCGATCAACTTGAGCAAGGCTTGCTGCACGCCTTCACCGGAAACATCCCGGGTGATGGACGGGTTGTCAGACTTGCGCGAAATCTTGTCGATTTCATCGATGTAGACGATGCCCATTTGAGCTTTCTCTACGTCGTAATCGCACTTCTGCAGCAACTTCTGAATGATGTTCTCGACATCTTCGCCTACGTAACCCGCCTCGGTGAGGGTGGTCGCGTCAGCGATGGTGAACGGTACATTCAGCAGACGAGCCAGGGTTTCGGCAAGCAGGGTTTTACCCGAGCCTGTCGGGCCGATCAGCAAGATGTTGCTCTTGCCGAGTTCGACGTCGTCATTCTTCTTGTCACGCTGGTTCAGGCGCTTGTAGTGGTTGTATACCGCTACGGCCAGAACCTTTTTCGCACGTTCTTGACCAATCACATATTGATCAAGGATGCCGCTGATTTCTTTAGGCGAAGGCAATTTATGCGCGCTGCTCTCGGCCTGGGCTTCCTGCACCTCCTCACGGATGATGTCATTGCACAGGTCGACGCACTCGTCGCAGATAAAGACCGAGGGGCCGGCAATCAATTTGCGCACTTCATGCTGGCTTTTGCCACAGAAGGAGCAATAGAGCAGCTTGCCGTTGTCCTCGCCGTTGCGGGTGTCAGTCATTCGTTCGATCCAAATCCGATAGGCTTGCAACACAAGATGAAGGCTATTGCGGGCTTTTTCAAGCCCGCCGGTGATCAGACCAGCCCACCAAGCCTATTTTGAGCTGCTTATTTTTAAGCTGGGCGCTGGGCGATCACTTCGTCGATCAGGCCGTACTCACGCGCGGCTTCTGCACTCATGAAGTTATCGCGGTTGGTGTCACGCTCGATTTCTTCCAGCGTGTGCCCGCTATGCTTGGCCATCAGCGTATTGAGACGCTCACGGATGAAGAGGATTTCCTTGGCATGGATTTCGATATCCGAGGCCTGGCCCTGGAAACCACCCAGTGGCTGGTGAATCATCACACGCGAGTTCGGCAGGCAATAACGCTTGCCGGCAGCACCGGCCGTCAGCAGGAATGCACCCATGCTGCACGCTTGACCGATACAGGTAGTCGACACGTTTGGCTTGATGAACTGCATGGTGTCGTAGATCGACATGCCCGCTGTCACCGAACCGCCCGGGGAGTTGATATAGAGATGGATGTCCTTGTCCGGGTTTTCCGCTTCAAGGAACAGCAGCTGCGCACAGATCAGGTTGGCCATGTAGTCCTCTACCGGACCAACCAGAAAAATCACCCGCTCCTTGAGGAGGCGCGAGTAGATGTCATAGGCGCGTTCGCCACGAGCAGACTGCTCGACAACCATCGGGACCAGGCCGCCTGCGGCCTGGATATCAGAGTTCTGCTGAATATACGAATTACGGAACATGCTCTGCAGTCACTCCCAAATAGTTATGTCTTGAATACGCATAAGCCAGCTCGAAGGCTGGCTTATGTGTGTGCTTCTAACGCAAAAACAATCAGTCGGCTTGTGGAGCTTCTACCGGCTTGACCGCTTCTTCGTAAGAGACCGATTTGTCGGTCACGCTAGCTTTCTGCAGAACAGTATCCACAACTTGCTCTTCCAGCACAACCGAACGAACTTCGTTCAGCTGCTCGTCGTTTTTGTAGTACCAGGACACTACTGCTTCTGGCTCCTGGTAGGCCGAAGCCATTTCCTGGATCAGTTCACGTACGCGGTTTTCGTCAGGCTTGAGGTCGAATTGCTTGACCACTTCAGCCACGACCAGACCCAGCACAACGCGACGCTTGGCTTGTTCTTCGAACAGCTCGGCAGGCAGTTGATCAGGCTTGATGTTGCCACCGAACTGCTGAACAGCCTGCACGCGCAGACGGTTCACTTCGTTCTCCAGCAGGGCCTTAGGCACTTCGATCGGGTTGGCGGCCAGCAGACCGTCCATTACCTGATTCTTGACCTTGGATTTGATCGCCTGACGCAGCTCGCGCTCCATGTTCTTACGAACTTCGGCGCGGAAACCGTCGATGCCAGACTCTTTGATACCGAACTGGGCGAAGAATTCTTCGGTCAATTCAGGCAGTTTCGGCTCGGAAACAGTGTTCACGGTCACGGTGAACTCGGCTGCTTTGTTAGCCAGGTCCAGGTTCTGGTAGTTTTCCGGGAAGGTCAGGTTCAGAACGCGCTCTTCGCCCGCCTTGGCGCCTACCAGGCCTTCTTCGAAGCCCGGGATCATGCGGCCAGAGCCCAGCACCAGCTGAGTACCCTTGGCGGAACCACCGGCAAACACTTCGCCGTCAACCTTGCCAACGAAATCGATGTTCAGTTGGTCATCGTTCTGGGCAGCGCGATCGACTGCTTCGTAACGCACGTTCTGCTTGCGCAGGATGTCCAGCATCTTGTCCAGATCAGCGTCCGCCACGTCAGCGCTCAGGCGCTCGACTGCGATGGATTCGAAACCGGCAACGGTGAACTCAGGGAACACTTCGAACACAGCAACGTATTCCAGGTCCTTGCCAGCTTCGAGCGATTTTGGCTCGATCGATGGCGAACCTGCCGGGTTCAGCTTCTGCTCAACCACAGCTTCGTAGAAGGAGGACTGGATCACGTCGCCTACAGCTTCCTGGCGAGCATCAGCACCGAAACGGCGCTTGATTTCGCTCATTGGCACTTTGCCTGGACGGAAGCCAGCAATCTTGGCCTTTTGGGCAGTCTGCTGCAGACGCTTGTTGACCTGAGTCTCGATGCGCTCAGCCGGCACGGTGACGCTCATGCGGCGCTCAAGAGCAGAAGTATTTTCAACAGAAACTTGCATGGATATTCCTCGTTGCACAGACGTTAGCCGGCCGTTTCCGACCCCAGAATCAAGGGCATGCATTCTAGTGGGTCAAACTCAAGAAGTCACCCTACTGAGAACGGGTAAAAAAGCAGCAGGCAATTTATAAGGGCGGATACACCAAAGCACCTCGCCCCCATGGCAAATACAGCCAATCACGCCAGGGCTCTGCGCCAACCCTTCCTTTATATAGAAGAGGCGACTGGGCATGACCCCGACAGCCGATCCTGCGAGCAGGAACAGCGGGCAGCGCAGCATCATCGAGAAACACAAATACGACGAAACGCCCTGCCACTGCGGCCCAGTACCTGCAGCCGCTGAACTTTCTAGCCAGCAAAAACAAAAAAGGCGCCAGACTGTTAAATCTGGCGCCTTTCGAAATATGGGGTGGACGATGGGGATCGAACCCACGACAACGGGAGTCACAATCCCGTGCTCTACCAACTGAGCTACGCCCACCATATTGCGTAACAAAGAAGCCAAATCACTTCTTCGTTGAACCCCGCCCATGCCAACCGACATGAATGAAGCTTTATTTGGTGCGGATGAAGAGACTCGAACTCTTACGCCTCGCGGCGCTGGAACCTAAATCCAGTGTGTCTACCAATTCCACCACATCCGCGAGTTGAAGCCTTTAAAGCAAAGGCGCCAGACTGTTAATCGGGCGCCTTTCGAAATATGGGGTGGACGATGGGGATCGAACCCACGACAACGGGAGTCACAATCCCGTGCTCTACCAACTGAGCTACGCCCACCATATCGCGTTACTTGTGCCAAAGCTGCCTAATGGCGCACCCGGCAGGACTCGAACCTGCGACCATCCGCTTAGAAGGCGGATGCTCTATCCAGCTGAGCTACGGGCGCCTTATTAATCTGTACTCTTGGAGGACTACAAACTAAGTGCTTTCCAGTCTTGCAGAATGTTGATTCCGCTCGACCTTCCTAACCAGTGCTAGGCTGTGCCCGACAAGTGCGACGAATAGTATAGAGCCACCTACAGGTCGTCAAATGATTTTTGAGAAAAATTCATTTAATTAAAGGGCTTAGGGGAATTTGCAGACCAAGCGCCTTTGCCCTCACGTCCTGGCATGCGAGAATGCGCTCTCTTTTCTTCCCCCTCTCGATGGTTAATCACGCGCAATGACTGCACAACTAATCGACGGCAAATCAATCGCCGCCAGCCTGCGCCAGCAGATCGCCAAACGTGTTGCCGAGCGTCGCCAGCAAGGTCTGCGCACGCCAGGCCTCGCGGTGATCCTGGTCGGCAGCGATCCCGCCTCTCAAGTTTATGTCTCGCACAAGCGTAAAGACTGTGAAGAGGTCGGCTTCCTCTCCCAAGCCTACGACCTGCCCGCTGACACCACCCAGCAAGCCCTGACCGACCTGATCGACCGTCTCAATGAAGACCCGAACATCGACGGCGTACTGCTGCAACTGCCCCTGCCGGAACACCTGGACGCCTCCAAACTGCTGGAGCGCATTCGCCCGGACAAAGACGTCGACGGTTTCCACCCTTACAACGTCGGCCGCCTGGCCCAGCGCATCCCCCTGCTGCGCCCGTGCACTCCTAAAGGCATCATGACCCTGCTGGAAAGCACTGGGGCCGATCTCTACGGGATGGACGCGGTGATTGTCGGCGCATCCAACATTGTCGGTCGCCCGATGGCGATGGAACTGCTGCTGGCCGGCTGCACCGTGACCGTGACCCACCGCTTCACCAAGGACCTGGCCGGCCACGTCGGCCGCGCCGACCTGGTGGTAGTGGCCGCCGGCAAGCCGGGCCTGGTCAAGGGCGAGTGGATCAAGGAAGGGGCGATCGTGATCGACGTCGGCATCAACCGCCAGGACGACGGCAAGCTGGTCGGCGACGTGATCTACGAAACCGCCCTGCCCCGCGCTGGCTGGATCACCCCGGTGCCAGGCGGCGTCGGCCCGATGACCCGTGCCTGCCTGCTGGAAAACACCCTGTATGCCGCGGAAACCCTGCACGGGTAACTCTGGGCTCGAGCTGGTGTTTCAAAATGCAAACCCCGCCCTTTGGCGGGGTTTGTCGTTTATGGGTACCGCCAGCGGCTACTCGTCGAAAAGCCCTGTTTTTTACTCGAAAACAAGGGCTTTGCGCTGCTCAGCGAAGAACATTCGACAGTTCCTCAGCTACGCTCATAAAATGTAACGTTTTTCTGGAAAAAGCCCGTTGCACAACGGCATACCCACATTTATCGAGTCCACTCGCGTGAAAATCCGTCTTTCTATCCTGAGTCTCTTTTTGGCATTTTCAGGCACCGTCTTGACGCCGAGCGTCAACGCGGCAGAAACCACCGCAGTACCTCGCGACACCTCGAAACTGCATATTGCCTCCGGCAGCGCGATGCTGATCGACCTGCAGACCAACAAGCTGATCTACGCCAGCAACCCGGACGTAGTGGTACCCATCGCCTCGGTCACCAAGTTGATGACCGGCCTGGTGGTGCTGGAAGCCAAACAGAACATGGAGGAATACATTTCCGTGTCGATCAGCGACACCCCGGAAATGAAAGGCGTGTTCTCGCGGGTCAAGATTGGTAGTGAGCTGCCACGCAGGGAAATGCTGCTGATTACCCTGATGTCCTCGGAAAACCGCGCCGCCGCGAGCCTGGCTCACCACTACCCGGGCGGCTATGTGGCCTTTATCGCAGCCATGAACGCCAAGGCCAAGGCGCTGGGCATGACCAGCACCCACTATGTCGAGCCCACCGGCCTGTCGACCAGCAACGTCTCCACCGCCCGCGACCTGAGCAAACTGGTGCAGGCGGCACGCAAGTACCCACTACTGAGCGAATTGAGCACCACCAAGGAAAAAACCGTGGCGTTCCGCAAGCCCAACTACACCCTGGGCTTTCACAACACCGATCACCTGGTGCGCAAGGATAATTGGGACATCCAGCTGACCAAGACCGGGTTTACCAACCAGGCCGGCCATTGCCTGGTACTGATTACCCGAATGGGTGGTCGCCCGGTTTCGCTGGTGATCCTCGATGCCTTCGGCAAGTACACGCACTTCGCCGACGCCAGCCGGATCCGCCAATGGGTCGAAACCGGCAAGAGCAGCGCGGTACCTGCAGTAGCCTTGCAGTACAAGGCCGACAAGAACCTCAAGAGCCGCCAGAGCGGTGTGGCACAAACGGCGGATTGATCCGCCCCACAGTAAAACGGCGCCCAAGGGCGCCGTATTTCATTTTTGGCTATTCAATGCCTGGGTCGCTTGGGCAGCCGCCTCTTCGCGCCCTGCCTGGCTGAGCTCATTGGCCGCCTGCAGCCAGCGCTGGCGATCAACCTTGGCCGGTATCTGCGTCGGTGCCTGTACCAGCACCGCCCAGCCACCTGCACTTTGGAAAGCCGACTCAAAGGACTTGAAGTCCATCAACAGGCGCTTTTCCAGGCCTGAGCGCAGCAACACCGTTTGTTTCTGTTGGTTGTAGCCGGCAAGCAAGGCATACCGCGGCTCTTTCCAGAATGCCGAACCCTCGGTGTAGCGCAGCCACACCGGGTAACCCGCGGCCACCTGGGTCAACAGTGCCGGCAGGTTGCTGTCCAGCGGATAGACCACCATCCCGTATTCACGGGCCAGTTTCTGCATATTGTGCTGCAACTGCGCCTCGGCGCCGGGCAATCGCAAGGGTTTTTCCAGCAATCCCGGGGTAATCGTCACGCCCTGCTGCGACAGCAGGCTGGCCAGGGTCTGCGGGCCGCCCTGATAGGCGTCGCCCCGATAGAAGCGGCCACTGAGCTCGACACGCTCGGGCAGGCGTTTGATTTCCGGCTGCACACTCCCGGCACACCCGGCCAGGCTCAAGACGCAGGCGGTAGCCAGCAAGGCAAAGCGAAATCGAGGAAGTACCGGCAACATCATCACTCACTTGTTCAGGTGCCAGGCGTCAGCGTCCCGGCTTCGCCCCTGATCATAGCAGCGGTATAGCCTTAAACGGCAGTCGGCTGCGGCTGATAGAGCAAACTGGTTGGTGACTCACGACCATTGGTCAATAGCCTGCAACATCACAGCGGCTAGACTGACACCTGCGAGAAGCATGTGCCCGATGCAGGGCAAAGAGGAGGCACTGATGAGCCTGATCACCACCGTTGCGCTGCTGATCATTGGCTGGCTAGCCGTAGCGGCGGCCATGCTGTGGGGCGTATTGCGCATAACCCGCCGGCATCACCACGCCTACCGTGCGCCGCAAACCCCGACGCCAGAGCACAAACCCGAGCAACCCCACGCCTCTGCCCATTGAGCGCTCCCCCCCATAAAACAAAACGGCCGCCTGTACCCTGGGTGCAGACGACCGTTGATTGTTGCCTTCAGACGTTACGCCTGTTGGGCCAGCTTCTTCTGCCGAGCTTTACGCGACAGCATGTTCAGCACCTCGATTGCCGCCGAGAACGCCATTGCCGCATAGACGTAGCCTTTTGGTACGTGGGCGCCAAAACCTTCGGCGATCAGGGTCATGCCGATCATGATCAGGAAGCCCAGGGCCAGCATTACCACGGTCGGGTTGTCATTGATGAACTTGGCCAGAGGCTCAGCCGCCAACAACATCACCAACACCGACACCAGCACCGCGATGATCATGATCGGCAAATGCTCGGTCATGCCGACGGCGGTGATGATGCTGTCGATAGAGAACACCAGGTCGAGCATCAGGATCTGGCCGATAGCCGCGGCAAAACCCAAGGTCACACCCGAGGTTTTCGACGTCGGATCATCCGGCGCCGGGTCCATGCTGTGGTGGATTTCCGTGGTGGCCTTCCACAACAGGAACAGGCCACCGGCGATCAGGATCATGTCTTTCCAGGAGAACGCGTGGCCTAGCACCTCGATCACCGGCGCAGTCAACTGCACGATGAAGGCGATGGTGCTCAACAGACCCAGGCGCAGCACCAAGGCCATGCTGATACCGATTCGGCGCGCCTTGGCCCGATGTTGCTCGGGCAGTTTGTTGGTCAGGATCGAGATGAAGATCAGGTTATCGATGCCGAGTACGATTTCCATGACGATCAGGGTAGCCAGGGCGACCCAGGCAGTGGGGCTTGCAGCAAGTTGTAAAAGGTATTCCATGGGTCAGTCCTGACTCGGTGTTAAACGGATTAGATTTCCTGCGACGAACTTTGTTCTTTATCGCTATCGGCCGGGCTGTCTTTTTTGCCGATGATATTGCCGGTGGCATCGCTCAGCGCCTGTTCCGCCGCCTTGTGGGTCTCGTCGATCGCCAGCTTGGCCGACTCGGCCGCCTTGCCCATCAATTGCTGGGCACTTTTTTCAGCCTGGTCACAGCCCGTCAACAGCAGTGCGGAAACGGCCAGTACGGACGCTGCCGTCAGGGTCTTGAAGGTCTTCATGGTTTTCCTCGTTAGAACAGAGACGGCCGTAACAGCGGCCCGTCGATAGCGAGGCATTCTAAGGAGACTGACACTTCAGGAAAATTCGTATTTTTAGCGTCTATACTTCGGTTTTTACGAATCGGCGCTCGTCATGCTCAATTATCGGCAATTGCATTACTTCTGGGTCGTGGCCAAGACCGGCAGCATCGTGCGTGCGTGCGAGCAACTGAACCTCACGCCACAGACCATCAGCGGCCAGATCAGCCTGCTCGAACAGACCTATGGCATCGAGCTGTTTCGCCGGGTCGGGCGTCAACTGGAGTTGACCGAGGCCGGCCGCCAGGCCCTGCCCTACGCCGAGCAGATGTTTCAGTTGGGAGGTGAACTGGAAGCCCTGCTGCGGGCCCAGCCCAATGAACAGCAGATCGTGTTTCGAGTCGGCGTCGCGGACGTAGTGCCCAAGTCCATCGTCTATCGCCTGATCGCGCCCACCATGGAGTTGACCGAGCCGCTGCGCATCACTTGCCGTGAGGACAAGCTGGAGCGTCTGCTGGCCGACCTGGCGATCCAGCGCCTGGACCTGGTGATTTCCGACAGCCCCATGCCCTCGCACCTGGACATCAAGGGCTACAGCCAGAAACTCGGTGAATGTGGCATCAGTTTTTTTGCCACCCGGGAGCTGGCGCAACGCTACGGCAGCGACTTCCCCCATTGCCTGCACGGCGCCCCGTTGCTGATTCCCGGCCAGGAAACCGTGGTGCGCAGTCGTTTGCAACGCTGGTTCGCCGAGCAGAAAATCCAGCCGCGGATTGTCGGCGAGTTTGATGACAGCGCCCTGATGCAGGCGTTTGGTCAATCCGGCAGCGGGATTTTTATCGGCCCCAGCGTGATCGCCGATGAGGTCCGGCGCCAGTACGGCGTGCAGTTGATCGGCCAGACCGATGCGGTGACGGAGTCGTTTTACGCCATTTCAGTGGAGCGCAAGGTCAAGCACCCGGGCATCGTCGCCATCACCGAAGGGGGGCGCGAGCTGTTCACCAGTCTCTAGGGCTTCAGGCGCAGGCCACCGGCGCCTTGAACTTCATCAGCAGCAGGGCCAGCACGATCGACAACATAATGAACCCGGCCGCGGCAAAGCCCAGGCTACCCAGGCCCAGAGTGTCGATCACCCGCCCGCCCACCAGCGCACCCAGGCCGATCCCCAGGTTGGCCCCGGCGATGTTCAGTGACGCAGCGAAGGCTGGGGCCTGGGGTGCGGCCTTCATCAGGCGCACATGGCTGACCAGGAACAACGCCGCCTGGGTCACGCCCCACACGCCCATCGCCGCCGCCAGCCCGAGTGTCGAGTGGATACTCGGCACCAGTGCCACCATGCCGCCGACCATGAAGCCACAAAACACCATGGACGCGATCAACGGATGGCGGTCGACCATGCGCCCACCCAGCGAATTGCCGATCAGGCCGACTGCACCGAAGCCCATCAGGCACCAGCCCACCAGCGTGCCGTTGAAGCCGGCCAGGCGCTCAAGAATATCCGCCAGGTAGGTGTAGGCAGTGAACATGCCGCTGAACACCAGGATCGACAACAGCACATGGCCTTGCATCAACGGGCTGCGCAGGATCTTGAACTGCGCGCGCAAGCTCACCTGTTGCTGGTGCAGATCGGTGCGGGGCAGGTAGATAAACAGCAGCAAGGCCTTGGCGAAGGCAATCACCGCGAGGATAGCGAACGCACTGCGCCAGCCAAATGCATCCGAGATCAGCGTGCCCACGGGGATGCCGAACACCGTGGCGCAGACGATCCCGAAGCCGATCTTGGCAATCGCCCGGCCGGCGTACTGCGGCCCGACAATGTCCACCGCCGTTTCGCTGGCCAGCGCCCAGAACACCGGCAACCCCAGGGCCGGTATCAGCCGTGCCAGGGCCATCACCCCGATGTTGGGCGCCAAGGCCGCCAGGGTATTGGCCAGGCCGAACAGAATCAGCACGCTGATAAACAGTCGACGACGCTCGAACCGCGCGCAGTACGCGGTCAGGAACGGACCAAAGGCGGCGACGGTAAATGCGAACAGGGTCACCAGCAGCCCCGCCTGGGAAACGCTGACCTCAAGGTCGCGGGCAATCGAGGGCAACAGCCCGACAATGACAAATTCCGTGGTCAGCACGGTAAATCCGGCGGCTGACAACAGCAGGATGGGCAACAGCATGGAAAACTCCAGAAAACGACAACGCCAGCGATAGCCCGAGGGCCCACTGCACAGAGATGAAAAAAAGGATGGCGAATCTTAACAGAATGCGTCCCCGTACCGCAGCAACACGTGCAGAACCGCCTTCCAGGCTGGCGTCAGATCGTCACAGGTCTGCGGGATACGGCCTACGCTGTGCTAAAGTCCGCGCCCGCGAAAGACTGGACAGTTCGCGTTGCCTGCCGGTTCCGCCAGCCTGCCCGTTTGTTGCTGGTGGCCCCACATGGATTCACGGCACCCTAAAAAAATCAGAGATACCGCTATGACTGCTGCCCCGCCTACTCTTTTGCAAAGACTCAAACGCACCAGCCTGGTCACCCAGATTGTCATCGGCCTGATCGCCGGGATTGCCCTGGCCCTGCTTGCGCCTGATGCGGCGAAGTCCACCGCGTTCATCGGCAAGGTGTTTGTCTCGGCGCTCAAGGCCGTCGCCCCAATCCTGGTGTTCGTGCTGGTCATGGCCTCGATTGCCAACCACAAGCACGGCCAGGAAACCCACATCCGCCCGATCCTCTTCCTCTACCTGCTGGGCACCTTTGCCGCGGCCGTGGTTGCGGTGGTGGCCAGCACCCTGTTCCCGTCGAACCTGGTACTGGCGACCCATGATGTGGCGATCACCGCCCCCGGCGGGATCACCGAGGTCCTGCAAAGCCTGCTGCTGAGCGTGGTCGACAACCCGGTCAGCGCTCTGATGAACGCCAACTTCATCGGCATCCTGGCCTGGGCCATTGGCATGGGCGTGGCTATCCGCCACGCCGGCGAAACCACCCGCACCGTGCTGGGCGACCTGTCCAACGGGGTGACCCTGATCGTGCGCCTGGTGATCCGATTTGCGCCGCTGGGGATTTTTGGCCTGGTGGCCTCGACCCTGGCCACCTCGGGCTTCGGCGCGCTGGTCGGCTACCTGCACCTGCTGGCCGTGCTGCTAGGCTGCATGCTGTTCGTGGCACTGGTGATGAACCCAGCCATCGTCTACTGGAAACTGCGCCGCAACCCTTACCCGCTGGTATTGACCTGCCTGCGCGAAAGCGGGATCACCGCCTTCTTTACCCGCAGCTCGGCGGCCAACATTCCAGTCAACCTGGAGTTGAGCAAGCGCCTGGGCCTGCATGAAGACACCTACTCGGTCTCCATCCCGCTGGGCGCCACCATCAACATGGCCGGCGCGGCAATCACCATCACCGTGCTGACCCTGGCGGCTGTGCACACCCTGGGCATTGCCGTGGACATCCCCACTGCCATCCTGCTGAGCATTGTCGCGGCCATTTGCGCCTGTGGCGCCTCGGGTGTCGCCGGCGGCTCGCTGCTGCTGATTCCCCTGGCCTGCAGCCTGTTCGGCATCCCCAGCGAAATCGCCATGCAAGTGGTAGCGGTCGGTTTCATCATCGGCGTATTGCAGGACTCGGCGGAAACCGCGCTGAACTCCTCCACCGACGTGCTCTTCACCGCTGCGGCCTGTATGGCCGAGGAAACCAACAGCGAGCAGACCGTGTAAAATCCGCCGCAACAAAAAGCCCGCCCAGGTTCACACCGGGGCGGGCTTTTTTGTAGCGCTGGGGTTTAGAACGCGCCCATGTAATCGCGCTTGCCGACTTCCACACCGTTGTGACGCAGGATCGCGTAGGTGGTGGTGACGTGGAAGAAGAACTGCGGCAGGCCGTAGGTCAGCAGGTAGGACTGGCCGCTGAAGCGCTTCTCTTTAGGCGTGCCTGGACGGGTAACGATCTCGATACCTTCCTTGCCATCGATCTGCGCAGGCTGGATGCCGTCGATGAAGGCCAGGACCTTGGCGATCAACGCCTGCAGCTCGGCGAAGGTCACTTCGCTGTCGTCGTACTTCGGCAGCTCGACTTCAGCCAGGCGGGCCGAAACGCCCTTGGCGAAATCGACGGCGATCTGCACCTGACGCACCAGCGGGAACATGTCCGGGAACAGGCGCGCCTGCAGCAGGGCATTAGGGTCGATGTTCTTGGCCGTGGCATGGGCCTCGGCCTTGTTCAGCACATCGCTTAGGGCGTTGAGCATTTGCTTGAAGACCGGAACGGATGCAGCGTACAGAGAAATAGTCATGGCAGTCTCGCTGGAGAGTGGGGGCTGTGAAGGATGGCGCGATTATAGCCATGCCTGAGGCGCCGTGCGGCTTGTCTTTTACTGTGCAAGGATTAGGCTAGACGGCTTCGACTGCATAGGGAAAGCGCGATGAGCACAGAACAAGAGACCTCCACCGAAGACTTGCGCCTGAGCAGCACCGAGCTGCGCATCCTCGGTTGCTTGATCGAGAAGCAGGCCACCAGCCCGGAAACCTACCCGCTGACCCTCAATGCCGTGGTTATCGCCTGCAACCAGAAAACCAGCCGCGAACCGGTGATGAACCTGAGCCAGGGTCAGGTCGGGCAAAGCCTGCGCGCACTTGAAGGGCGCGGTTTTACCCGATTGGTGATGGGCAGCCGCGCCGATCGCTGGGAGCATCGCCTGGACAAGGCGCTGGAGTTGGTGCCGGCGCAGGTGATCCTGACCGGGCTGTTGTTTTTAAGAGGTCCGCAGACGGTCAACGAACTGCTGACCCGCAGCGGCCGCATGCACGACTTCGAAGATGCCGAGCAAGTCGTGCATCAACTGGAACGCCTGATCGCCCGTGGCCTGGCGCTGCTCATCCCGCGCCAGGCGGGCCAGCGTGAAGACCGCTACATGCACGCCTTGGGCGACCCGGCGGATATCGAAGCGATCCTCGCGGCGCGCCAGAACCCGGTGGAGCGCGGCAGCGTCAGCGGTGTGTCACTGGAGCGCATTGAAGAGCTGGAAGCGCGAATTGCCGCGCTTGAAGAGCGCCTGGCCCGACTCGAGTAACCCTGCCAGGCCCGTCTACCCTGCCCCGCCGCCTGATCAGGCGCGGGCAAACGCCACCGCTTGCTGGAATTGCGCCTCGCTGGGGCGCACGCCGGTGTACAACACAAACTGCTCCAGCGCCTGGATGGCGATGACTTCAAGGCCGGTGATCACCTGCTTGCCAGCCGCCTGGGCCTGCACGATCAGCGGAGTTTGCGAGGGAATCGCCACCACATCGAAGACGATCTGCGCCTGATCGATCACCTCGGCCGGGAACGCCAGTTGCTCGGCCTCGCTGCCACCGGCCATGCCAATGGGCGTGACGTTGATCAGCATCTGCGGGCGCTCCTCGCCCAGTTCCGCTTGCCAGCGATACCCCAGCGAGTCGGCCAGGGCGCGTCCGGCACTTGCATTGCGGGCCACGATCAGGCCGTTGCTGTAGCCGCCATCGCGCAGGGCACTGGCAACCGCCTTGGCCATGCCACCGCTGCCGCGCAAGGCGAAGCTTGAAGCCTGCGGCACGGCGTGGCTCTTGAGTAATTGCGCGATCGCGATGTAGTCGGTGTTGTAGGCCTTGAGATGACCGTTGGTGTTGACGATGGTGTTGATCGAGGCGATGGCCGCCGCCGATGCGTCCAGCTCATCGACCAGGGCGATGCAGGCTTCCTTGAACGGCATTGACACCCCACAACCGCGGATACCCAGGGCGCGAATCCCCGCCACCGCCCCCGGCAGGTCCTGGCTGCTGAACGCTTTGTAGTAGAAGTTCAGGCCCAGTTGCTCGTACAGATGGTTGTGGAAACGCAGGCCGAAATTTCCGGGGCGCCCCGACAACGACATGCACAGTTGGGTGTCTTTGTTCGGGTTCATCAGCATGTGGAACTCCTTCGCTAAGCACTTTCAGACCAACGGGATTAGCCAGCCCGCAAACGTTGATCAATCATGACAAGGTGCCCGGCCCTGTTGGCGTAGCCGGGTCCGGACGGCGCTACAGACCTTACACAAAATTTACCCAGGCGCCTCGTGAAATCGCCAAAAAACGCTGTCTGAGAGATATCCCCGCGACACTTGCTGGCTCTATCGCAGAACCAGGCGCCGGGGAGACACAACGAGGAACCATCATGCTCCGTAAACTCCCTGCAATTGCCTTGCTGATCGGAGCCTTCGCTGTCGCAGGACAGGCCCAGGCCCACGGTGGTGGTTACTACGGATGGGGTGCGCCGGCGGCAGTCGGCGCGGTTGTCGGTGCCGTGGTCGCAGGCTCGGTGATCGCCAACTCGCAACGCCCCGTGTATGTCCAGCAACCGGTCTACCTCCAGCCGCAACCGGTGTACATCCAGCAACCGCCGCCGGTCTACTACCAGCCGCAGCCGGTGTATGTGCAACAACCGGTCTACTACCGCCCGGCACCGGTGTACTACGGCCCGCCCCATGGTTATTACGGCCCGCCCCGCTACTACGGTCCACGCTGGTAAGCGCTGGCCGATAAAAACCCCAGGCCTCGCATCGCTGCGGGGCCTGTTGCCGTTTTGCAGCCGATTGCATGTCTGAATAAATCTCGCCAAGGTCGCTGCCGGGACAATGCCTGCGGCAAGATGGCGCATGATGGATCCGACGAATAGCCTGGCTTGCGTCGCCCAGGTGTCATATTTATGTCATGACAGGACCGCAATCTCTATTCTGTCCGTCACAAACGGTTAATAAAAACAAGGACGACCCTCTATGCCCACGCAAAACCCGCACCGCATTGTCGGACTCTGCACCTCCAGCAAGGTCTATAGCGCACTGACCGAACTCAAGCACCTTGAGGGCCATCGCAGTGCCAAGTTTCTTTCGCTACTGGCCGAGAACCTGGTGCGCAAAGGCCTGCTCAATGAACACGAAGTCATGAACATGCTCGACCAGGTCGTCGACTGACCGCCCCAACGCCGTCAATGTCCACTATCGAGCGCGTTGATTGTCCCAGGAATCAGCGCGCCGGTAAGGTAGCTCCATCGATTGATGGAGGTACTTATGCCCAAGGTTCAGATCATGTCCGTGATTGGTAGCGCCGTCCCCGCGCCCCTCAGAGAGCTGGGATTGCTCGCCTGTTGGTATGTGGTGCAGGACGGCGAGACCATCAGTGGCCCGCTGACCTCGCTGCCCGCCGCCCAGGCCCTGTCGCAACGCATCGGCAGTTTTACCCTGAGCGCTTAAGGCAACTGCACCCGCGGCTTGGTTTCGACGTACAGCGCCCAGCTGGAGATGAACAGTGCGGCGATCAACGGACCAATGACAAAACCATTGAGCCCGAAAACCGCCAGGCCGCCCAGGGTCGAGATCAGGATCAGGTAATCCGGCATCTTGGTGTCCTTGCCTACCAGGATCGGGCGCAACACGTTATCCACCAGGCCGATCACGAACACCCCGTACAACCCCAGGACCACCCCCTGCCAGACCGCACCACTGAGCAGGAACCAGGCTGCGACGGGCGCCCAGACAATCCCCGCCCCCACCGCCGGCAACAGCGACAGAAACGCCATCAACACCGCCCAGAGCAGCGCACTGGGAATGTCCAGGAACCAGAAGATCAGCCCACCCAGCGCGCCCTGCGTGACGGCCACCAGCAGGTTGCCTTTGACCGTGGCCCGCACCACGCGGTTGAACTTGAGCTGCAGGCGGCGTTTTTGATGCTCTTCCAAAGGCACTGCCGTGCGCAGCTTGCGCGCCAGCTCCGGGCCGTCGCGTAAAAAGAAGAACAGCAGGTACAGCATGATGAAAAAACTCACCAGGAACTCGAACGTGCCCTGACCGAAGCTGAACGCCTGGGTGGCAAAAAACTCGCTGCCCTGCATCGCCCCCTTGACGATTTTTTCCCGCAAGCCACTCAAGTCGCCCATGCCGAAACGATCCAGCAGGTGCTGGAAGTACGGCGGCAGGCTGTGTTTGAACTGCGCCAGGTAGCCGGCAATGTCCAGTTCGCCGCTCTCGATGTTCTTGTAGAGCGTGGCTCCCTCCTGCACCAGCAAGGCGCTAATGATGATCACCGGCAAGATCGCGATCACCAGGCACACGCTAAGGGTAAACAGCGAGACCAGGTTGCGTTGCCAGCCAAACTTCAATTGCAGCCGATGCTGCAACGGGGCAAACACGATGCCCAGGATCACCGCCCAGAACACCGCACCGTAGAACGGCAGGAGAATCCAGATAAACGCCAGGGTGACCAGGACCAGCAGGACCATCAGGGATTTGTTCTGTATCGAGGAGTGGTTCATGTCCGATCCATGTCTGAAAAACGCCGACTGCGCCTTACAGGTTAGTCAGCCACGTAACGCGCGAGTGCCGTGATTTCTTCATCGAGCATAGATCCAGATCAATAAACGTCCGGCGCACCTGCCCTACCCTCGCGCCCTTTTGCGATCGACGCTGCCATGACTCTCGCCACGCCCGAACTGCTTGCCCCTGCCGGCACCCTGAAAAACATGCGTTATGCCTTCGCCTATGGTGCCGATGCGGTGTATGCCGGCCAGCCGCGCTACAGCCTGCGGGTGCGCAACAATGAGTTCGATCACGCCAACCTGGCCCTCGGGATCAGCGAGGCCCAGGCCCAGGGCAAGCGCTTTTACGTGGTGATCAACATCGCCCCGCACAACGCCAAGCTCAAGACCTTTCTCAAGGACCTCGAACCGGTGATTGCCATGGCCCCGGACGCGCTGATCATGTCCGACCCGGGCTTGATCATGCTGGTGCGCCGGCATTTCCCGCAGATGCCGATCCACCTCTCGGTGCAAGCCAATACCGTCAACTGGGCCAGTGTCGAGTTCTGGCAACAGCAAGGGCTGAGCCGGATCATCCTCTCGCGCGAGTTATCCCTGGAGGAAATCGCCGAGATCCGCCAGCAGGTACCGGCCATGGAGCTGGAAGTGTTTGTCCACGGCGCACTGTGCATGGCCTATTCCGGGCGCTGCCTGCTGTCGGGCTACATGAACAAGCGCGATGCCAACCAGGGATCCTGCACCAACGCCTGCCGCTGGAAGTACGCAGCCCAGCCGGCGACGGAAAACCACGTGGGCCAGATCGTCCAGCAGTTTGCGCCGCAACCGACCCTGGGCCTCGGCACACCGACCGACCAGGTGTTCCTGTTGCAGGAAGCCAATCGCCCGGACGAACTGCTGCCGGCCTTTGAAGATGAGCACGGCACCTACATCATGAACGCCAAGGACCTGCGTGCCGTGCAGCACGTGGAGCGTCTGACGCACATGGGCGTGCATTCGCTGAAGATCGAAGGCCGGACCAAGTCGCACTTCTATTGCGCGCGCACCACCCAGGTCTACCGCCGAGCAATCGACGACGCCGTCGCCGGCCGCCCGTTCGACCGCAGCCTGATGACTGACCTGGAATCCCTGGCCCAGCGCGGCTACACCGAGGGTTTCCTGCGCCGCCACGTCCATGACGAATACCAGAACTACCAGAACGGCAGTTCGGTCTGCGACCGCCAGCAGTTCGTCGGCGAGCTGACCGGCGAGCGCCGTGAGCGCCTGGCCGAGGTCAAGGTGAAAAACCGCTTTGCCCTGGGCGACCACATGGAGCTGATGACCCCCAAAGGCAATTTCCACTTCGATCTGCAGCAGTTGCAGAACGCCAAGGGCGAGCCGCTGGAAGTGGCACCGGGGGACGGCCACATCGTCTACCTGCCGATTCCGGATGCGGTGGACTTGCAATATGGGCTGTTGATGCGAGACGTGAACAAGGGCTGATCGTGGCCCTCGCGCCTACACAATCCCTCTAGGCACACACCCAAGCCCCCTTGTAGGAGCGAGCTTGCTCGCGAAGAACGTCAACGATAACGCGCCCATCCAGGATGAATACAAGCACCGCAAGCGGGCGCCGCAAGCGAGCGCCGCCCCTGCAACAAGCTTGACTGCCGGGTTACAACACCATCGCCGCCACCCAACCAAACGCCAGCAACGGCAGGTTGTAGTGCAGGAACGTCGGGACCACGGTGTCCCAGATATGGTGATGCTGGCCGTCGATGTTCAGGCCCGAGGTTGGGCCCAGGGTCGAGTCCGAGGCTGGTGAACCGGCGTCACCCAAGGCGCCGGCAGTGCCGACGATGCAGACGATGGCCAACGGACTGAAGCCCAGTTGCACGCACAGCGGCACGAAGATCGCCGCCAGGATCGGCACCGTGGAAAAGGACGAGCCGATGCCCATGGTCACCAGCAGCCCGACCAGCAGCATCAGCAACGCACCGACGCCCTTGCTGTGGCCGATCCACGCCGCCGACGTCTCAACCAGGGTCTGCACCTCGCCGGTGGCCTTCATGACCTCGGCGAACCCAGAGGCGGCGATCATGATGAAACCAATCATCGCCATCATCTTCATGCCTTCGGTGAACAGATCGTCGGTCTCGCGCCAGCGCACCACCCCCGATACCGAGAAAATCAGGAACCCGGCCAAAGCGCCGATAATCATCGAATCCAGCAGCAACTGGATGATGAAGGCGGCGGCAATCGCCAGCCCTGCCACCATCAAGGTCAGCGGGTTGTACTGGACTGCCACCTGCTCGACCCGCTCGATTTTCTCCAGGTCATACACGCGTTTCTTGCGGTAGCTGACAAACGCCAGCAACAACCCGAACACCATGCCCAACGCCGGAATACCCATGGCGTGGGTGACGTTGACGCCACTGATGTCGACGCCGCTCTTGGCCACGTTGGCCAGCAGAATCTCATTAAGGAAGATATTGCCGAACCCCACCGGCAGGAACATGTACGGCGTGATCAAGCCGAAGGTCATGACGCAGGCGATCAAGCGGCGATCCAGTTGCAACTTGGTCAGCACATACAGCAGCGGTGGCACCAGCAGCGGGATAAAGGCAATGTGAATCGGCAGGATGTTCTGCGAGGCGATCGCCACCACCCAGAGCAAACCGATCAGTAACCACTTGACCTGGCCGCCGCCATTGGCGTCCTGCCGATCCACCAGGGCCAGGGCCTTGTCTGCCAGGGCATGGGCCAGGCCAGACTTGGCAATCGCCACCGCAAAGGCGCCGAGCAAGGCGTAGGACAACGCCACGGTCGCGCCGCCGCCCAAGCCACTGTTGAAGGCCTTGAGCGTCGCTTGCATACCCAGGCCGCCGGTCAGGCCACCCACCAGAGCGCCAATGATCAGCGCGATCACCACATGCACGCGGGACAGGCTGAGTACCAGCATGATGCCGACCGCGGCAATTACTGCATTAATCATCGTTACCTCAAGGCACAGTCGCCGCCGAACGCGGCGCAAACGGGATGAGTCCGGCCTGCCAGCTGCAAGGGCCGACACCGGATGGAATAGAGGTTTTATTAGAGGGCGCGCACTGTGCCGCAGCCCGCCGCGCTTGTCAAAAACTACGCGGCAGTTGGTACAGGACTCAAGAAAGCGCTGATGAGGCCGTTACAGGTCCAGGTCTTGGATATTTATCGATTAAGGGCGCCTCCATGTCACTCAGACAGCTGTCGATTCAATGGAAAATCACCCTGCTGGCCGGGCTGTGCCTGGCCGGCATCGTGACCTTGCTGGTGGGCCTGTCGCTGTATCGCATGGAGCACAGTTCCGAACTGGTCAAGGCGTCGAGCATGAGCATGCTCAATGAAGCGGCCCAGTCGCGCATCGAAGCCCAGGGCGAAGTCCAGGCGCTGGGGATTCGCCAGCAGTTCATGGACGCCTATCAATATGGCCATGGCTTCTCGCGCCAGGTGCTGTTCCTGCGCGAACAGGCCGAGAAACGTTTCCTCGACGCCTTCGACCTGCGCGAAGACCTGACCCGCCAGGTCAAGTCGGCGCTGCAGGCCAACCCGCAACTACTCGGACTGTCGCTGGTATTCGAAGCCAACGCCCTGGATGGCAAGGACGAGTTGTTTGCCGGCCAGGAAGAACTGGGCAGCAACGACAAGGGCCGCTTTGCCCTGTACTGGTCGCAGCCGACCGCCGGCAAGTTGAACTCGATGGCGCTGCCCGAAAGCGACATGGCCGACACCAGCACCGGCCCCAGCGGCGAACCGGCCAATGCCTGGTTCACTTGCCCGCGCGCAACCCTCAAGCCCTGCGTGATCGAACCCTACTTCTATGTGATCGATGGCCAGAACGTGCTGATGACCAGCATCGTCTTCCCCTTGCTGGCGGATGGCAAAGTCATCGCCTCGCTGTCAGTGGACATCAACCTCAACAGCCTGCAGGCCGTCAGCCAGCAGGCGAGCCGCGAACTCTACGACGGCCAGACGAGCGTCAGCATCCTCAGCCCCGTCGGCCTGCTCGCCGGCTACAGCCCGGACGCCAGCAAACTCAGCCAGCGCCTGGGCACGGTGGACCAGGACGGCAGCGAACTGCTGCGCATGCTGGGCACCAGTAACCAGACCCAGAGCCTGCGTAGCCAGCAGCAACTCAAGGTGCTCTCGCCGTTCGAACCGATTCCCGGCGGCAAGGCCTGGGGGGTGTTGCTCGACGTGCCGCAACAGGTCGTGGTCGGCCCGGCGCAAGCCCTGCAGGCCGAACTCGACGCCACCAACACCACCGGCACCCTGATCGAGTTGGGCCTGGGCCTGATAGCCGCGGTCATCGGCCTGCTGCTGGTCTGGCTGATGGCCCGCAGCGTGACCCGGCCGATTCTCGGCGTGGCCCAGATGCTCGAAGACATCGCCAGCGGCGAAGGCGACTTGACCCGGCGCCTGGCCTACGACAAGCAGGACGAACTCGGGCAACTGGCCGGTTGGTTCAACCGCTTCCTCGACAAGCTGCAACCGATCATCGCCGAGGTCAAACGTTCGGTGCAGGACGCCCGCAGCACCGCCGACCAGTCCTCGGCCATCGCCACCCAGACCAGCGCCGGGATGGAGCAGCAGTATCGCCAGGTCGATCAGGTGGCCACCGCCTCCCACGAAATGAGCGCCACCGCCCAGGACGTCGCCCGCAGTGCAGCGCAGGCGGCACAAGCGGCGCGCGACGCGGACCAGGCAACCCGCCAGGGCCTGACCGTGATCGACCGCACCACCGCCAGCATCGACAGCCTGGCCGCCGACATGAGCACGGCCATGGTCCAGGTCGAAGGCCTGGCGGCCAACAGCGAGAAAATCGGTTCGGTGCTGGAAGTGATTCGCGCCATCGCCGAGCAGACCAACCTGCTGGCGCTCAACGCCGCCATTGAGGCCGCGCGCGCCGGGGAAGCCGGGCGCGGTTTTGCGGTGGTGGCCGACGAGGTGCGCAACCTCGCCCGCCGCACGCAAGAGTCGGTGGAGGAAACCCGCCAGGTGATCGAGCAACTGCAAAGTGGCACCCAGCAAGTGGTCGGCGCCATGGGCAACAGCCACCGCCAGGCCCAGGGCAGCGTCGAGCAGGTTGGCCAGGCCGTGACCGCACTGCGCCAGATCGGCGACGCGGTGACGGTGATTACCGACATGAACCTGCAGATTGCCAGTGCCGCCGAAGAACAGAGCGCGGTGGCCGAAGAGATCAATAACAACGTGGCAACCATCCGCGACGTGACCGAGTCGCTGTCGGGCCAGGCCAATGAATCGGCCCGGGTCAGCCAGTCGCTCAACACTCTGGCAAACCAGCAGCAGAGCCTGATGGATCAGTTCCGGGTGTAATCCAGCGCCAGTGGGGCGAGCAGACACGCCCCACTGGCCTGATCGGCTATCAGATCCTGGGTAACTCGATCACTACCCGCAATCCGCCCCACTGGCTTTCTTCCAAGCGCAATATCCCGCCCCACGCCTCGACGATATCGCGCACGATGCCCAAGCCCAGGCCATGCCCGTTGGTCTGTTCATCCAGGCGTGTACCCCGGCTGAATACCTGGTCGCGCTGGGCTTCGGGAATCCCCGGGCCATCGTCTTCGACCGCCAGCACAAAGCCCTCGGGCGCCTGCGCCACGCTCAGGCGCACCTCGGCGTCGGCCCATTTGCAGGCGTTGTCCAGCAAGTTGCCGAGCAATTCCAGCAAGTCCTCGCGATCCCACGGCAGGTGCAGACCGGCCGGCGCGACGTAACTGAGGTCCAGGTGTTCGCCGTGAATCATGTTCAAGGTAGCCAGTAACCCCGGCAGCTCGGCATCGCAATCAAACAACGCGCCGGGCAAGGCGTCACCGGCCAGTCGCGCACGGTTCAGTTCACGGTTCAAGCGCTGCTGCACCTGCTCCAGTTGCGTTTGCAGGACTTTACGCAGCTCGGGATGGGCATCCAGCTTGTCGCTGGAAGCCAGGCTCAGCAACACCGCCAACGGGGTCTTCAGCGCATGGCCGAGGTTGCCCAGGGCATTGCGCGAGCGCTTGAGGCTGTCTTCGGTGTGCGCCAGCAGATGGTTGATCTGCGCCACCAGGGGTTCCAGTTCTTCGGGGACCTGGGCGTCCAGTTGCGAGCGTTGCCCCTGTTGCAATTGGGCGATCTGCTCCCGCGCGCTTTCCAGCGGGCGCAGGGCGCGGCGCACGGTGATCCGCTGCAACAGCAGAATCAGCAGCAGGCAGGCCAGGCCGAGGCCGAGGCCGATCTGACGCATGCGCCGGAAGCTCTCCTGCACCGGGGTGTAGTCCTGGGCCACGCTGATGGAGATCGACTGGCCCAGGCGCCGGTAGTCCGAACGCAACACCAGCAGCTGTTGACCCTCAGGCCCTAATTGCAGGTTGCTGTGCAGGCCCGGCTGCTCGAGCAACGGCAGTTCCTGGTCCCACAACGAACGCGAACGCCAGTGGGTGTCGGCAAAGTCGATGCGAAAATAATGCCCGGAGAACGGCCGCTGATAAGCCGGCGACAGGCGGCGCTCGTCCAGTTGCACGCCTTGCGGGCCGCGCACCAGGGCCACCAGCAGGTTTTCACTGTCGTTGCGCAGGCCCGCTTCGAGGTAACGTTGCAGCCCCTGTTCGAACAACCACAGGCTGGTCTGCACCAGCACCAGGCCGACGATCAGCAACACGCTGATCAGGCCCAGGCTCAAGCGCCGCTGGATCGACCTCACTGCGCCTGCCCACCGAACAGGTAGCCCTGGCCTCGACGGGTTTCGATCACGCTGCGCCCCAGCTTGCGCCGCAGGTGGTTGACGTGGACTTCGAGGACATTGGAGTCGCGCTCGGTTTCACCGTCGTAGAGGTGTTCGGCCAGGTGGCTTTTGGACAGGATCTGCTGCGGGTGCAGCATGAAGTAGCGCAACAGGCGGAACTCGGCGGCGGTCAGCTGGATATCGGCGCCATCGCGCACCACGCACTGCCGGCCTTCGTCCAGGTGCAGGCCGGCGGACTTGAGCGTCGGCTGATTGGCCTGCCCGTGGGAACGGCGCAGCAGCGCCTGAATCCGCAGGTGCAGCTCTTCGGGGTGAAAAGGTTTGGTCAGGTAGTCGTCGGCGCCCGCCTTGAGCCCCTCGATGCGTTCGGCCCAGGAGTCGCGCGCGGTCAGCACCAGCACCGGCGTGGCCAGGCCACCCGCGCGCCATTGGCTGAGCACTTCCAGACCCGGCAGGCCCGGCAAGCCGAGGTCGAGGACGATCAGGTCATAGGGCTCGCTGCTGCCCTGGTACACGGCATCGCGTCCATCGGCCAGCCAGTCCACCGCGTAACCCTGGCGATTGAGTCCGGCCAACAACTCGTCGGCCAGCGGCACGTGGTCTTCCACCAGAAGCAAACGCATCGATCAATCTTCCTTGTCTTTGAGTAAACGGCCGGTCCTGGCGTCCAGGTCCAGCTCACGCACCACGCCCTGCGGGGTCAGCAGTTCGACTTCATAAATGTAGACGTCATGCTTCTCTTCCAGCTCCGCTTCCAGGAGCTTGGCGCCAGGGTAGCGGTCCAGCGCCTGCTGCAGCAGTTGCTCCAGCGGCAGGATCACCCCTTGCTGGCGCAGGCGCAGGGCTTCGTCCTGATCGAGATCGCGGGCCACTGCCAGTGAGCAGACCGCCAGTAGCGCCAGGGCACCGAGCCCATAAGCGCGCAGATTAACCTTCATTACGTATCCTGATGATCCTTGAGTAGCTGCCCGCTGACAGCGTCCAATTCCAGGTCCCACTGAATGCCTTGTTGATCACGCAACTCGATCTGGTAGATGTACTTGCCGTACTCTTCTTCCAGTTCGGTTTCAGTAATGGTCGCGCCGGGGTGTTTGGCCAGTGCGCTGGCATTGAGCTTCTCGAAAGACACAATGGTACCAGCGTCACGCAACCTCAGGGCCTCATCCGGTCCCAAGTCACGGGCGTGGGCCAGGCTGGCCGTCAGGGCGATCAGGCTGGCGGTGAACAGGGTGGTCAGGGTTTTCATGGGCGGTCTCCAGATCGGTATGGGCCCAGACTAACGGCAGCAACTTAATTCAAACTGAATCGCCATCATTGATGGACGACGTACACCAACCCAGCAGGAGCGCGGCTTGCCGGCGATGGCGTCCCCAGGATGCCCCGCAAGCCTGGCTGCACTAAGCGAGAGCTGTATGAGCGCTATCCATATCAAATTCCCGGCCCTGACCCTCAAGGCCGGACCGCGGGCTTTCACGCGGATTCGGCAACAGGGCCTGAACGCGATGCACGTGGGCACGCTGCCCGGTGCCGCCGGTGGGCCCAAAGCCCTGGGCATCCAGGGCCTGGACCTGGCGCTGTTCGGCGAGTGGTTGCCGGCCGCGCCCCGTGAGCGCTCGCTGATTGGCGCCTCGGTGGGTTCCTGGCGCTTCGCCAGTGCTTGCTTGCCGGACGCCGCCGAAGGTATCCAGCGCCTGGGCCAGCTCTACACCGAACAGCATTTCAGCAAAGGCGTAAGCATGGCGCAGATCAGCCAGAGCTCGCGGCGCATGCTCGATGAACTGCTCGACGGCCGCGATGCGCGGATCCTCGACAACCCCCATTACCGTTTGAACATCATGGTGGTCAAGAGCCACGGCCTGCTGGCGGACGATCACCGCGGCCGCCTCGGCCTGGGGCTGTCGTCGGTGATCGCCGACAACCTGCGGGGACGCGCACGCTTGTCGCGACATTTCGAACGGCTGATCATCCATGATCCGCGCCTCGCGCCGCCGCTCAATGCCCTGCACGACTTCCCTTCGCGTTATGTCGCGTTGAATGCCAGCAACTTGCGCCAGGCCTTGCTCGCGTCGGGTTCGATCCCGATGGTCATGGAGGGCGTGCGTGACCTGCCGGGGGCCGGAGCCGGGACCTTTCGCGACGGTGGCCTGCTGGACTACCACCTCGATTTGCCCTACAGCGGCGACGACATCGTGCTTTATCCGCACTTTACCGACCGGGTAATTCCTGGCTGGTTCGACAAGACCCTACCCTGGCGTCGCGCCTGCCCCCAGCGCTTGCAGGATGTACTGTTGCTGGCACCGTCCAAGGACTACCTGGCCCGCCTGCCCTACGGCAAACTCCCGGACCGCAACGACTTCAAGCGATTCATGGATGATGCCCCCGGCCGCCAGAAATACTGGCGCACCACCATGCAGGAAAGCCAGCGCCTGGGCGACGAGTTCCTCGAACTGGCCGCCAACGGCCGCCTGGGCGAGCACTTGCTGACCCTTTAGTCAGTGTTTTCCCGCAAGCGTTATTTCAAGCTGTTAAACTCGCGGCCTGCCCCATCGCCGCGGGCGATAGCCACCTGACAGAGCTCAAACCACTGTGGAAATTTTCAAAGAATTCACCTTCGAGTCCGCCCACCGCCTGCCCCACGTTCCGGACGGCCACAAGTGCGGGCGCCTGCACGGTCACTCGTTCAAAGTGGCGATCCACCTGAGCGGTGACCTCGACCCGCACACTGGCTGGATCCGTGACTTCTCGGAAATCAAGGCGATCTTCAAGCCGCTGTACGAGCGCCTGGACCACAACTACCTGAACGACATCCCTGGCCTGGAAAACCCGACCAGTGAAGTGCTGGCCAAGTTCATCTGGAATGAACTCAAGCCGCTGCTGCCGGAACTCAGTGCAATACGCATCCACGAGACCTGCACCAGCGGTTGCATCTATCGCGGCGAGTGAGCCAGGCAGTCGAAAATACCACCGTCCCCGGTGGTTTTTTTATGCCTGTAGTTTGGCGCTCCTTGTGACTGAAAACTCGCTCCCACTTGGGTCCGGTGTTTGGTCAGGTGCACCGCTTTCGAGCCCGCCTTGGGCCAAATACCCGCGCTCGACTATAAGTAATAGGGCCATCACCGGCTTTGGCATGAGCACTGCAACACCCCCGCGTCCTCCTCTCTCGCAAGGAACGCCATATGACGCAGAACGATCCGGGCAATGACTACCCTCTCAGTGAGGTGCCGATGCATGCCCGCAAGGGCCTGATGTCGACTGCCATGGTGCTGCTGGGCTTCACTTTTTTTACGGCGACCATGTTTGCCGGCGGCAAACTCGGGGTGGCATTCAGTTTTGCCGAAATGATGACGGTGATTGTCCTCGGCAACCTGCTGCTGGGCATGTATGCCGCAGGCCTGGGCTACATCGCCTTCAAGAGCGGCCTCAACTCGGTGCTGATGGGACGTTTCTGCTTTGGTGAACTGGGCAGCAAGCTCAGCGACCTGATCCTCGGTTTCACCCAGATTGGCTGGTATGCCTGGGGCACGGCCACGGCTGCCGTGGTGCTGGGCAAATATTTGCAGTTGAGCGACGGTACGGTGCTGGGGCTGATGGTGCTGTTCGGCCTGGTGTTCTGCGCCACGGCCTATGTCGGCTATCGCGGCCTGGAAATCCTCTCCTACATCGCGGTGCCGGCGATGATGCTGCTGCTGATGCTGTCGATGTGGGTTTCCACGCTGCAGATCGGTGGCCTCGACGCGCTGCTGGCAGTGGTGCCGAGCAGCCACATGGACTGGTCGACCGCCATCACCCTGGTGTTCGGCACCTTTGTCAGCGGTGCGACCCAGGCCACCAACTGGACCCGCTTTTCCCGTTCCGCCCGGGTCGCGGTGCTGGCGAGCCTGATCGGGTTTTTCCTTGGCAACGGCCTGATGGTCCTGATCGGTGCCTATGGGGCCATCGTCTATCAGCAACCGGATGTGGTCGAGGTCCTGCTGTTGCAAGGGTTCGCCATCGCTGCGATGGCCATGCTGCTGCTCAACATCTGGAGCACCCAGGACAACACCATCTACAACTTCGCCGTGGCCGGCTGCAACCTGCTGCGCACCCGGCGGCGCAAAACCGTGACCCTGGCCGGCGCCGTGATCGGCACTCTGCTGGCGCTGCTGGGCATGTACGACATGCTGGTCCCGTACCTGATCCTGTTGGGCACGGTGATTCCGCCGATTGGTGGAGTGATCATGGCGGACTTCTTCTACCGTTATCGTGGCCACTATCCGCGCCTGGCCGATGCCCGGCTGCCAGCCTTCAACTGGGCCGGACTCGGCGCCTATGCAGTCGGCACCGTCGCCGCGTTCGGCTCGCCGTGGGTCGCGCCGCTGGTAGGGATCGGCGCTGCCGCGCTAACGTATGTGGCATTGACCTGCGTCCTGGGGACCCGTAACTCCAGCGCAGCACTACCAGATCTATAAAGGGATTCGCCTGATGCACATCATCAACGCCCGCCTGCGCAACCGTGAAGGCCTGCATGAGCTGCACCTGGAAAACGGCCTGATCAGCGGGATCGCCCGCCAGACCGAGGCACCGACCCTGGGCCCCGACGACCTCGACGCGGGTGGCAACCTGGTGGTGCCGCCTTTCGTCGAGCCGCACATTCACCTCGACGCCACGCTGACCGCCGGTGAGCCGCGCTGGAACATGAGCGGCACGCTGTTCGAAGGCATCGAATGCTGGGGCGAGCGTAAAGCGACCATTACCCAGGAAGACACCAAGACCCGGGCGAAAAAGACCATCGACACCCTCGCCGCCCATGGCATCCAGCATGTGCGCACCCACGTCGATGTCACCGACCCGCAACTGACCGCGCTCAAGGCCATGCTCGAAGTGCGCGAAGAGAGCCGGCACCTGATCGACCTGCAGATCGTCGCCTTCCCCCAGGAAGGCATCGAGTCCTACCGCAATGGCCGCGAGCTGATGGAGGAAGCGATTCGCCTGGGCGCCGACGTGGTGGGGGGCATTCCGCATTTTGAATACACCCGCGACCAGGGTGTCAGCTCGGTGAAATTCCTGATGGACCTGGCCGAGCGCACCGGCTGCCTGGTAGACGTGCATTGCGACGAAACCGACGACCCGCACTCGCGCTTTCTCGAAGTGCTGGCCGAAGAAGCTCGCAGCCGCGACATGGGTGCGCGGGTGACCGCCAGCCACACCACAGCCATGGGCTCCTACGACAACGCTTACTGCGCCAAGCTGTTTCGCCTGCTGGGGCACTCGGGGATCAGTTTTGTCTCCTGCCCGACCGAGAGCATTCACTTGCAAGGGCGCTTCGACAATTTCCCGAAACGCCGGGGCGTGACCCGGGTCAACGAGTTGCTCGAAGCCGGCATGAACGTGTGTTTTGGCCAGGACTCGATCGTCGACCCGTGGTACCCACTGGGCAATGGCAACATCTTGCGGGTCCTGGAAGCCGGCCTGCACATCTGCCACATGCTCGGCTACCGCAACCTGCAAAGCTCGCTGGACCTGGTGACCGACAACAGCGCCAAGGCCATGGCCCTGGGCGACCGCTACGGGCTGGAACCGGGGCGGCCAGCCAACCTGCTGATCCTCTCGGCCGACAGTGACTACGAAGTGATCCGCAGCCAGGGACTGCCGCTGTACTCGATCCGCGGCGGCAAGGTGTTGATGAAACGCCAGATGCCAGTGGTCGAGATGTTTGGCTCGGCTTGATCCGATCGGCCTCATCGCGAGCAAGCTCGCTCCCACAAGGGGCCAGGCATGGCAAAAATCACCCTGTGCGAGCCTGCTCGCGATGGTCGTCAACGATAACGCGTGCTGCCTGAAACAACGCGTCGCCCTCAGGTTCTTCGCGAGCAGGCTCGCTCCTACAAAGGTTTGCTGGGTGTATGCGGGATTTGTGGGCAGCCTTAACCCTTGTGCGAGCTTGCTCGCGATGGCGGATCTGAATTCACCGGATCAAGCGCGCCGTCCCGAACAAGCTGACCCGGTTCAACTCACCGTCCTGCTCTTCGAGCAACACTGGGGCCGTGCCGCCGGGCATCACCACCGCCACCGTGCCCGCGGTCACCCAGCCGACACTCCACGCGGCACAGGCTACCGCGCTGGCGCTGGTGCCCGAGGACGCGGTCGGGCCTTCGCCACGTTCGAACACCCGGGCACTGAGGCGGTTGGCCGATTCGCGCATTGCCCATTGCAGATTGACCCCGGCGGCACAGGGCTGCCCCCCGCCGCTGGGTGGGGCGAATGCAATGCGAGTCAGGTCGTCCGCCAGGCCGGGAGCGGCCATCTGCAGGTTGCTCGGCAGCCCGTCCGCCTGGGTCACCAACGTCACGCAATGGGGGTTGCCGATGCGCACGAATTGACTGTGTTGCCACTGAGGATTGACCCGGGCCAGCTGTGGCACATGGCTCAATGGTCGCTGATTCAACTGCGCCGCTGACACTCCCTGAGCCGCCACCGCCGGCGGGCCGAACTGAGGTTTGCCCAGGTCCAGCCAAAACCCTTGCACAGCCTCGACTTCGGCCGCGTGTACCGAGGTTTGCACGGGCGACCGGGCGTTGCCCTGGTCATGATGGACCTTGAGCAGACTGCAGCCCTCGGCCAGCATCAAGCCCTGCTCGGTCAGCGCCTGGGCGAAGATGGTCAAGCCATTACCACTGCGCTCGGCCAGGGTCCCGTCGGTGTTGACGATCAACAGGTCAAAGGGCGCGGCCTGTTGAAATGGGCCGACCAGCAAACCATCGCTGCGATGCGCCTTGGCCCCGTCTGGCCGCGTGCCCGGCGCCCAACTGCAGCAGGCCAGGATCGCCCGTGAAGTCCAGGCCATTCGTTGTTGCGCCGCCTCGGCGGCGGTGTCAGGCAGGTCGATCCCCAGTTCGCGCAATTGCTGGGGGCTGACCACCGCATAGATGTTCCCGCGTGCATCAAACAACGAGGTCATGAACAGATCCTGGGTTGAGTCTGGAGTGATTGCCCACTGTAGGCGATTTCCTCGGATCAACGAACCACCTGGTGACGAACCCCGAGGTCGTCTGACGGTCACTGATGTGCAAGGATGTGCCCCTGTTTGTCGCTTCCATTGAAAGACCAAGGATTTTCCATGACCGCCATCACGTCACCCGCCCAGGTAATCCCTGGGCGCCTCGAGCAGATGTCGACCCGCATCGCATTCTTCATCGCCGGCTTTGGCATTGCCGCGTGGGCGCCGCTGGTGCCCTACGCCAAGGCACGGGCCGGGTTGGATGAAGGCACCCTCGGCCTGCTGCTACTGAGCCTGGGGGTCGGCTCGATCCTGGCGATGCCGCTGGCCGGCGTGCTGGCGACGCGCTTTGGCTGTCGGCGCGTACTGACCGGTGGCACGCTGCTGATCTGCCTGGCGCTGCCGTTGCTGGCGACGGTGTCCACGGTGCCCCTGCTGATTGGCGCGCTGTTCCTGTTCGGTGCCGGTCTGGGTACGGTGGACTCGACGACCAACCTGCAGGCGGTGATTGTCGAGCGCGCCAGCGGCAAGACCATGATGTCGGGTTTTCATGGCATGTTCAGCCTCGGTGGGATTGTCGGCGCGGCGGGGGTCAGCGCCCTGCTGGGCCTGGGCATTTCTCCGCTGGGGGCGATGGCCGTGGTGATCCTGATGCTGCTGGCGGCCCTGTTCAAGGCCGCGCCCCATCTGCTGACCTACGGCAGCGAAAGCACCGGGCCGGCGTTTGCGGTGCCCCACGGGATCGTGCTGTTCATCGGTGGCATGTGCTTCATCGTGTTCCTGGCTGAAGGCGCGGCACTGGACTGGAGCGCGGTATTCCTCGCCCAGGAGCGTGGGATCGACACGGCGTATGCGGGATTGGGGTATGCGGCGTTCGCCCTGACCATGACCATCGGACGCCTGACCGGCGACCGGATTGTCCGCCGACTGGGCGCTACCCGGGTGATCGTGTTCGGTGGCCTGACCGCCGCCGCGGGCTTGTTCCTGGCGACCTTTGCCCCGAGCTGGGAAGCGGCCCTGGTGGGCTATGCGCTACTGGGCGTGGGCTGTTCGAACATCGTGCCGGTGCTGTACACCGCGGTCGGCAAACAGACGGTGATGCCCGAAAGCATTGCCGTGCCGGCTATCACCACCCTGGGTTATGCCGGCATCCTCGCCGGGCCCGCAGTGATCGGTTTTGTCGCCCACGCCAGCAGCCTGAGTTTTGCCTTTGGCTTGATGGCGCTGTTGCTGGTGGCAGTGGCCATTGGCGGGAAAGTGTTGAAGGTGTGACAGCATCGCGAGCTGGCTCGTTTGTGGGAGCGAGCCTGCTCGCGATGAAAGCACTGCGGCCTATCAGAAACCAACGCTGGCCTGGACGAAGAAGGTCCTTGGCGCACCCACGTACATCCCCGCATTGTTGTCGCTGGAGCGGGTGAAGTACTGCTTGTCGAAGAGGTTTTTCACCCCGGCGCCGAGCTTCAGGTTCGACAGTTGCGCGCCAAAGTCATAGCCGCCACGCACGTTCCAGGTCACATAACCCGGGATGTCGCCGTACTGTCCGTCGGCAGTGCCTTCGGTGATGTAGTCGCCGCTGAAACTGCCATCGGCATTCACCGCAGTGCCCGGTGAGTGCTGCTTGGACTGGGCGAACGCATCGACGTTGTAGGTCCAGCGGTTGACGTCGTAACGCAGGCCGACGGTGGCTACCTGCCGGGAGTAGAACGGCAGGTCACGGCCCTTGAAGCCGGGGATCTCGCCTTCATACACGGCGCGGGTGTAGGTGACCCCGGCATTGGCGGTCAGGCCATCGAGCCGTGGGTCGAGCGCGGCCATGTCGTAGTGCACCGAGGCTTCAATGCCCTGGTGGGTGGTGGCGCCCAGGTTGGTCCAGCCGGCATCGTTGCTGATGTATTGCAGCTCTTCGTCGAAGTCGATGTAGAACAGCGTCACTTCAGCGCCCCACACATCATCGTTGTAGCGCGTACCGATTTCGTAGGTCTTGGCTTTCTCCGGATTCAGGCCGCTGGCGGTCTCGTCACCCGAACCGCCCTGGCCCAGCTGGAAATACTGCAAGGAGCCGAACGAGGTTTCGTAGTTGGCGAACAGCTTCCAGGCATCGGACAGGTGATACATCACGCTCAAGGCCGGCAGCGGTTCATGGCTGTCGATGCTGCGGCGTTTCTCCTGCACCGGTTTGCCCGACGTATCGAGCACCGGGCGGTCGTGCCACTCGGTGCGGATGTCTTCAAAACGAATGCCCGGGGTCACGGTCCAGTTGCCGACATCAATTTTGTTGTCGACGTAGAACGCGTTGGCTTCGGTGCCGCCGGTGCGGTCCTGGTACACGTGGCCGTCGGAGGTCGGGGTCTGCACCGGCTGGTTGTTCACCAGCGCCAGGCGGCTGGCCTGTTCGTGCATGCCCTCCTTGAGGTAGCGATAACCGACGCTGACTTCCTGGGAAGTCGGACCGACATCGAACACATGGGACACCCGTGGCTCGATGCCGAAGGTGTAGTAGGTGCGCGGGTAGGAACTCAGGGTTTTCTGGTCGCGGGCGGCGATGGTGCTGCCGCGAAAACTGTCGGAGTAGTAGGTCAGCACTTCGGCCTGGGTACGATCGCCGATCAGCCGCGCCCACTTGAAGGACACGTCCTTGCGCCGACCGGCGAAGTTGTCGTGGTCGCGCACCGACTGGTAGGGATCTTCGTCGTACTGTTGCTGGGTCAGCCCGCCGGGCATGTCAGCCTTGGCGTCGTAGTAGTGGAAGTTCAGCGAAAAATCGTCGACATCGGTGGGCGCCCAGTGAGTCTTGAGGATCACGTCGTCGATGTCGTTGTCGTTATTGCTCTGCCGATAGCCGTTGCCGTTGACCCCGGAGTACAACAGTGCCACGCCCATGCCGTTGTCCGCGGTGCCGCCGAGAAACGCCGTGTCGATGTGCTTCCAGCCACCGCGCTGGGAGGTTTCCAGGGTGCTGCCGATTTCCCCGGTGGCTTTCTCCGGGATGGCCCGGGTGACGAAGTTGATCACCCCGCCGACGTTCTGCGGGCCATAACGAACCGACCCTGCGCCCCGTACCACGTCGATGCTGTCGAGGTTGCCGGAAGAGATCGGCGCCATCGACAATTGCGGCTGGCCGTAAGGGGCGAAGGCGGCCGGGACACCGTCGATCAACACCGTGGAGCGCGGTGACAGGCGCGAGGTCAGACCGCGCACGCCGACGTTCAGGGAGATGTCACTGCCGCCCGTGCCGTTGGCGTCCTGGACCTGCACCCCGGGTACGCGCTTGAGCACGTCGCCGACGGTCATCGCACCCTGCTCGACCATGGCCTCACGACGGATCACCGTGCGTGCACCAGGGTGGTTCTGCACCACCGCCGCATTGGCGTCAGCCAGCCAGTCGCCGACCACCGTGATGTCGGTCACCCCCAGTTCCAGCGGACCCGCTGCGGATGTCGAAGTGGCGGCCGGGCTCAGGGTCACCGAACCCTGGTCGATCGAATACTCCAGGCCGCTGCCCTGCAGCAACTGGCGCAAGGCTTGCTCCGGCGACAAGTTGCCGTCCACCGCCGGCGCCTGCTTGCCGGCCACCAGTTGCGGATCGAAAAACACCTGCAGGGAGGTCTGCTGACCCAGTTGGCTGAGGGCCGTCCCCAAGGGTTGCGCTTGAATCTGGATATTGCCGCCAGCCGCCTCGGCATACGCCAGCGGCAGGCCCGCATTGACGGCCAGTGCCAGCGCCAGGGGCAGCCAACGGGAAGAAAGCGTGGCGGGTTTGTTGTTTTTCGCGCGGGGGTTTTTCACGTCGAACCTTGTCCTGTTGATCGCAAATAGGTGCGGCTGTTAATGCAAACCAGTTGCAGTTGGACAAGAAGACGAAGAACTCGAAAAAAACCTGAATCTATCGCGCAATTATTTCCTGGCTGCCGTCATCGCGGGTCCGGATCGCCACCGGCAGGATGCTCGGCAAGGCCTTGAGCAAGGCCTCGGTGTTGTCAGTCTTGAACACGCTGCTCAGGCGTAGATTGCCCACCGCTGCGCTGCCCACGGTCAACGGCCGCTGCCGATAGCGCGAGACTTCTGCTGCCACTTCACTGAGGCTGGCATCGTTGAACACCAGCTTGCCGCTGCGCCAGGCGGTCAGCGCCTGGGCATCGACCGCCCGGGCCGGGGCGACCCGACCCTGAGCGTCAACCCGGGTTGCCAGTCCCGCCGAGAGGCTGACGAATTCACTGTCGTGCCCCTGCACCTTGACCCTGCCCTGCTCCACCACCACCCGCGTTTCCTGAGCGTCGCGGCGTACATCGAAGCGAGTGCCCGTGACCGTCACCTTGCCCGTGCCCGCCGCCACCACAAAGGGCCGGCTGCTGTCGTGCGCGACGTTGAACATGGCCTCGCCCTGGGTCAGTTCGATGCGCCGCTGGTCGCCCTGGAAATTCACCCGGACCTGGCTGCGACTGTTCAGCTCGATCAGCGAGCCGTCCGGCAAGCTCACCTGGCGTCGCTCGCCCAAGACGGTGGAAAACTCTGCACGGTAACTGGCCGGACCACCCAGGCCATTGAACAGGCCGAAACCCACCGCCACCACCAGCACACTGGCTGCCACCGCATACTGCAGCAGTGGTCGGCGCTTGAGCTGCGTGGGTGGGGTTGCGCACAGGGCTTGCAAGCGCGCCTTGGGCACCAGCTCGGTGGCACGCCACAGGCCTTGCAGCAGTTGATATTCGTCGCGGTGCTGTGGGTGTTGCGCCAGCCAGGCGTTGAACCGTTGCTGGTCGCCTGGGTTCAGCGGTGCATCCTGCACACGGGAAAACCACAGCGCCGCCTCGTCGCGAACCGTGGTCTGTCCGCACGCGCAATCATGGTTATCCATCATGCAAGGTCCTGTCGGGCGGTGGCTGGAAATGGCTGGCTGTTCATGGCGCAGCCCCGTCGAGGCGCTCACGTAGATGCCGCAGGGTGCGGATCATATACTTTTCCACCATGTTTTTAGACAGTCCCAGGCGTTCGGCGATTTCCGCCTGGGTCAGCCCTTCGAGCTTCTGCCAGATGAACACCTTGCGACAGTTGGCGGGCAACTCGGACAGCGCCCGCTCGATGCAGTCTGCCAGCTGGATCGCGTGCATGTAGTGCTCCGGGTCATCGCTCGACGACCCACGAGGATCCAGCGCCTCGGACTCCATGGCGCCCCGCCGGTCCTCACGCCGATAACCATCCACCGCGATGTTGCGCGCAGTCTGGTGCAAATAGGCCCGCGGCTGCTGCACCTGGCTCGAGTCGGATTCCAGCACCCGCACGAAGGTGTCGTGGGCCAGGTCCTCGGCTTGCTGGCGATTTCTCAACCGGCGCGTCCAGGTTCCGACCAACTCTTCGTAGTGCTCGAAAAATCCGGGTCTGCGGGGCAGCTTGGGGGTCATCACGGTGCGCTGTGGTGGCGAGGGCGTGAATAGTAATGCTTCCTATTAATGCCGGCAATGCACCGCCCAGACCACTCATCCTCTCAACCCTTGCCTGCATTCGTTGTACCCGCTCTCAAGGCATGATCAGGGTGATCAGGTAATTACCCGAGCGTAGCGGCTTGCCGGTTTCGTCCACTAACTGATACTGCTGATCGAAATACCGACTGTCCCGCCCAGTATCGGACAGCAACTTGGCCTTGACCGCCGAAGCGTCACGCGCCGTGACATGACTCACTGGCATCACCCGTCGTGCCTCGATAGTCGCACCCCGGCTCTGCGCCGGGCACCCCGTCAACGCCACTACGGCACCCGCGCCCGTGCTCGAGGTGCAGGCGGGTTCGACAATCGCACCCTGAAAGTGGATAACGCCCTGCAAAGGCGCGCTGGCCGCCACACACGAGCCATTGAATACAGCGTACAAACTGATTCCGAGCAATAGCTGCTTGCCGTTCATGGTCAACACTCCTTAGGGGGTTAAGGACTGCATCGGCAAGTCTGGCTGGAATCTTGAGTTTTTAAAGCCACAGCGGTTTTTTGTGGAGGGTCGGGAGGAGGATTTCACGGTGCTTGTCAGCCAGGTCCACGGCAAATATGACAATCACGATCATTCGCGCGCTTCCAGCTTCTATCCCCCCACGAACCAGTAAAAACAGCTGCTATCGGTCGTAGATCAGGTCAAGCGGCTGGGCCTGCCAGCTCAACAGTACCGCCACCCCAGCGCAGGCCAGCAGCGTGCCGCCCAGGTTCTGACTCCAACCCGCGAGCATCAGGCCACTGCCTATCAACATGTAATACATCAAGCCAAACAAGGCGCCGGCAGTCCCCAAGCGATCGCGATAAGCCGCCAGTGCTGAACCCAGGATATTGGGGATCGCCATGCCAAACGCCATAACCACCAACAACATCGGCGCTAGGAACCAGACACTGGCGTGCAGTCCTTGTACCCCTATAGCCCCCAGCAACGCCACCATCCCAGCCATCGCGATCAGGCGTGGTCCCTTAACTGAGCGTTTGAGCAACTGCGTGTTCAACACCGCCCCCAGTCCCGATCCAAGGGCAAGAATCACTCCGCTATAGCCAAACAGTTCCGGACTCAGTCCCAGGCGTTGAAACTCGAAGGGCGCGAGGCTGTAGTAGCTCAAAAGCGCAATGTTGAATACCGCCACCAACAATGCTGAACGCCAGATCGCGATGTCCTTGAGCATCAGCCACAAGGTTGCGAACAGGGGGGGTGCGCAACGGCGCTCAGGTCGCGTCTCGGGCAAAGTCCAGGCACACCAGGCGACCAGGGCCAATGCCAACACCAAAAGACAAACCTGCACACCTCGATAGCCAAATTCGCTAACCAGCGTCATACCGGCAAAGAGACCCAGCGCCGGACTGATTGCCAGGGCCATGCCGACCAGGGAGAACACGCGCGCCAACGCCGCCCCCTCGAAAAGGTCCCGCAACACTGTTTGTGTCCCCACCGAACCGACCGCAGCACCGAAGGCTGCCAGTGCTTGCACCGCCAGCAGAACACTGAAGGTGCTGGCCACCAGGGCCATGACCGAGGCGACGGCATACACTGCCAGGCCCGCGAGCATCGTGGGTCGTCGCCCGATCTGGTCACAGGCTCGCCCCCACACCACCACGCCGGCGGCGAATGCCAGAAAGTACACTGATAGAAGTTGGGCGGCGACGGCAGGCGTCACCCGAAATACTTGTCCGATATCGGTTAACGCCGGACTGTAGAGGGTTTGTGCGACCTGCCCAAACATCAACAGGGCAATGGCCAGGCGTAGCAAATTACTGGTGTCCATGACGGCTCACTCACCTAAAGGAATGGTGGTGATTTTAAAGTAGCGTTGTTGACGTATTATCTTGATCAGGACAAAAAACCACTAAGATCGGACAATGTATGGCATGGCTTGAAGCCCAGGCATCTTTCGACCCGGACGTATATCCCGCCGAGGTCATTGGCATTGCAGCCTGCCTGGGCAACCATGACTCAGGCCTGCATGAGCACGAACGCGGGCAGTTGTTGTTCACCCGCCAGGGCTGCACCCGGATCACCCTGGCCGGACAGCTGTGCCTGTTGCCCCCATCGCGCGCGGCATGGATCCCGCCAAGGGTCAGCCATCGCGCAGTCATGCAACACAGCGTCGATTACCGATCCGTTTACCTGACTGCGCAGCTGTCTGCATCGTTACCCCGCAAGGTCTGCGTGATCGAGGTCAGCCCGTTGCTGCAGGCGGTGCTGGAACCGATTGCCATGGCCCCGTTCGATACCGACTGGCAACAGGGCAAGTTCATGCATCTGCTGCAATTGTGTCTGGGTGAAATCCGTGAGGCCAGCCTCCAGCCGATGCTATTGCCCCTGCCTTGGGATCATCGTTTGGCGCCCTTGCTGACCACGCTCGAGGACCTGCCGCCACAGTTAGACGTATTGGCCACAAGAGTGGGTGCCAGTAGCAAAACCATTGGACGGATATTCCAGCGGGAAACGGGCATGGGCTATCAGCAATGGCGCCAACAGTGGCGTCTGATGCGCGCCATCGAATTGCTCGCCACCGGTCGCAACATCAGCTACAGCGCCTTCGAGTTGGGGTTTGCCAGCGACAGCGCGTTCATCGCATTTTTCAAAGCCATGACCGGCACGACACCCGGCGTCTACTTCCGATAACGGGAGTTGCACACTAGAACGGCAAATACCGGCAGCGACCTGCCGCAGCGCTACGGCGTCAGCAAGAACCTCGCAGGCCCGCAGAGCAACATGCTAGATTCGCGCTTCAACCGGCACGACAACAAGGAGTGTTCACCGATGAAGTTCGGCTACCTGATCATCTACGTCCCCGACGTTCGCGCGTCCCTCGAGTTCTTCTCCTCGGCCTTCGGCCTGGCCACACGATTCATCCATGAGTCGGGCACCTACGGCGAGCTGGAAACCGGCGAGACCGCCCTGGCCTTCGCCGCCGATGAACTGGCCGGGATGAATTTCAGCGCTGGCCACGTCTCGGCCCACGCCAGCGCCAAACCACTGGGCATGGAAGTCGCCCTGGTCACCGACGACGTGCTGGCGGCCCATGCTCGTGCATTGCAGGCCGGCGCCCGGGAAATCGCCGTGCCGGTGCACAAACCCTGGGGACAAACCGTGTCCTACGTGCGCTGCCCGGACGGCACGCTGGTGGAACTCTGCTCGCCGATTGCCTGACGCCTACCCTCACCTCGGAGCGTGCGCATGCCCAACATCAGTTATCAAGGCGGGTGCCTGTGTGGCTGGATTCGCTACACGGCCATGGGTCCTGCGGACAATCCCCACACTTGTTCGTGCAGGAACTGCCAGCAGCACAGCGGAGCGCTGACCGCGACCTGGGTCGAGTTCCCCCGCGCCAATGTCACCTGGACGGGTCCCGGTGGCCTGCCCGCCACTTTCCGCTCATCGGACTATTCCAGCCGGGCATTCTGCGCCCGCTGCGGCAGCTCCATCGGCGCGCTCGACGACGCCCCGACTGTCGCCCTGTTACTCGGCGGTTTTGATCAGGCCGATCAGCCAGCGCTTGCCCCTACGGCTCACTCATTTACCGATGGCTGCCCTGCCTGGTGGAAGATCAACGACCCGACTCAAGGCCACTGACAAGGTGGCTACCCGCGACGACGCAACCACTGTAGAAAACCTTTCTTCGCCAGTACCTTGGGCACTTCCTGGCTCAGGGCCTGGGCGCTGTGCAGGCGGTAGTCGAGCAAAGCTTGGATTGCTTCGCTGATGTCATGGCGGGCGTCGAGGCAGGGTTTGAGGTAGGCCTTCTCGATGCGGTACAGGGTGCAGAAGGTCTTGGCCGAAAAGTCCGCCGGCAGCGAGGCATCGGAGAGGATGCCGGCTTCGCCAATCACTTCCCCCGGCCCCATGCGCCCGGCTTCGAACGGGCTGCCGTCGCGAGTGAGGCTCACCGAGACCACGCCCGATTCGATGATGAACAAATGATCGCTGACCTCGCCCGCGGGCAGGATCATCTCGCCGGCACGCAAGGTTACGAGCTGCATGTTCTGGCTGAAGGTGTCTTTTTCGTCCGGGCGCAGGGTGGAGAATATGCTCGAGCTTTCCAGCAGTGCCCGCGGCCTCGAGTAGCCTTCTGGTGCCTGGTTTTCCGCGCTGGACAAAAGACTCACACCCGAAGCCTGCAAGTGCCGGAAGGCCAGGTCGAACAGCGCATTGCGCGCTTCACGCTTGTGCAGCATGGAGCTGACAAAAGCGCTGATCTCGTACTCCACGCCGCTGCTGCTGACACTTTTCAAGGCCACGCTGGGGGCAGGTTTCGCGAGTAACTGCCGGCAACCCTGCATCGCCCGCTCCAATGCTTCGATCACTGTTTGCGGGCGGGCATGGGGGCTGACCTGCACGCTGACCGCAATGCCGAAAATGTCGCTCGGCCGACTGAAGTTGATGATCTTGGCCTTGGCCGCCAGTGAGTTGGGAATCACCGCCATGCTGCCCTGGGAGGTCTGCAGGCGCGTGGCACGCCAATCGATGTCGATGACCCGGCCTTCCATGCCGTCGATGGAGATCCAGTCATCGAGTTGATAGGGTTTGGTGGTGTTGAGCACGATCCCCGAGAACACATCACTGAGGGTACTTTGCAGCGCCAGGCCGACAATGATCGCCACCGCCCCGGAGGTGGCCAGCACGCCCTTGACCGGCAGGTCGAGGACATAGGCCAGGGCGGCAATCACCGCAATCAGGAAAATCACCGCGCCCAGCAGGTCCTGCAACAATCGCCCGGTATGCCCGACGCGCTGCATCATCAGCGCGCCGATCAGCACCGTCAGGGTTCTCGCAGCGAACAGCCACCAGCCGATCTGCAGGCCGGTCGCCGCCAGGTGCAACGGCACATTGTCCGGCCAGGGCGCGGTCTGCAGCGGGTTCAGGCCTTCGTTGAACAGCACCATGCTGAACAGCGAGAAAATCAGCACCCGCACCAACAGCTTCCAATAGCTGCTACTGGCGCTGAGCAACCGCCACAACAGCATGTCGAGAAGAATCAGGGCCAAGGCGCAGATCAGCGGATGATCAGTAAAAAAGGACAGCATCGAACCACTCCAGCCAAGCCAATGCCGTGACGACTGCACGGATTGGGCACAGTGTAGGAGCTATTGAGGGCAGGCAAAGAAGCGACCGCAGAAAAACCTGTAGGAGCAAGCGTGCTCCTACAGGGGGTGAGGGATGGCGTACGGAATCGGGGTACGCCACCCGGGCAAGGTTACTTGCTGTTGGTCAGGGTGTTGTAGCTGGTCATCAGGTTGCGGTAGTCCGGGATGTGGTTGGAGAACAAGGTGCCCAGCCCTTCCACATCGTTGCGCCAGTCGCGATGCAGCTCGCACGCCAGGCCGAACCAGGTCATCAGTTGGGCGCCTGAGGACGACATGCGATCCCAGGCCGATTGCCGGGTCAATTCGTTGAAGGTGCCGGATGCGTCCGTCACCACGAACACCTCAAAACCTTCGGCCAGGGCCGAGAGAGCCGGGAACGCCACACAGACTTCAGTCACCACACCGGCGATGATCAGTTGCTTCTTGCCAGTGGCCTTGATTGCCTTGACGAAGTCTTCGTTGTCCCAGGCGTTGATCTGGCCAGGACGGGCAATGTACGGCGCATCCGGGAACAGTGCCTTGAGCTCGGGCACCAGCGGACCGTTGGGGCCGGTTTCAAAGCTGGTGGTCAGGATGGTCGGCAGCTTGAAGTACTTGGCCAGGTCGGCCAGGGCCAGCACGTTGTTCTTGAAACGATCGGGGTCGATGTCGCGCACCAGCGACAGCAGGCCTGCCTGGTGATCCACCAACAGAACGGCGGCGTTATCCTTGTCCAGACGCTTGTAAGAAGTAGTCATTGCAGTAGTCCTCGCGTGTTATCGATGCCGAGTGAATGTCGGCGTGGGGGTACCCGGTTAGCGCTGGGAGTCCAGCACTTCGTGTTCGTTCGCCACTTGTTGAGCCTTGATGTAGCTCTCGATCAGCAATTGATAATGCGGCATGGCCTGGGCGTAGACAGCCGCCCACTGCTCGGCATCTGGACGGTTCCACGAGCCTTGCAGCTCAGATAGCGTAGCCATGATGTCGATCGGCACCACCCCTGCTTGCGCCAAGCGAGCAATGGTCAGATCAGTGGCCAGTTTCGAGTGGTTACCGGAAGCGTCGACCACCGCAAACACCTTGTAGCCTTCATGCACCGCCGCGATCGACGGGAACGCCAGGCAGACGCTGGTCAAGGTGCCCGCGATGACCAGGGTTTTCTTGCCGGTAGCTTCGACCGCCGCGCGAAATTCAGGATTGTCCCAGGCGTTGATTTCACCTTTGCGCGCCACGTACCGGGCGTGCGGTGCCTCTTGATGAATTTCCGGAATCAGCGGCCCGTTCGGCCCCTGAGGTACCGAGGCAGTGGTGATCACCGGCATCTTCAACAAGGTCGCCGCCTTGGCCAGGGCAATGGCGTTGGCACGCAGTTGCGGCACGTCCATGTCCTTGACGATCTGGAACAGGCCACTTTGGTGGTCGATCAACAGCAGCGCGCTGTCGTTGGGGTCGATGGTCGGTTTCAGGCCGTTGAAGTTGGCCGCGTTGTGGGTGCTCATGTGCGTTTCCTCTTTCGTTTGGGCAACAGCCATCCCTGGCCCAGGAACCGGCCTACGCATCCTGTGTAGAGCGGGTGGTTGAACCGGTACTGCTTAACCCTGCATCTGGCCGAAGCGTCCGGACTGGAAGTCGGCGAACGCCTGGTGAATCTCCTGCTCGCTGTTCATTACGAACGGACCGTGACCGACGATCGGCTCGTCGATCGGCTCACCGCTGAGCAGCAGCACCACGGCATCGCCGTTGGCTTCCAGGCTAAGTTGGTCGCCATTGCGTTCGAACAGCGCCAACTGCCCTTGACGCACCAGTTCCTGGCCGTTGACCTGAACCGTGCCGCGCAGCACCACCAGGGCGGTGTTGCGACCTTCGTGCAGGTCCAGGTTGAGCACCTTGCCGGCATTCAGGCGGATGTCCCAGACGTCGATCGGGGTGAACGTGCGCGCCGGCCCCTTGTGACCGTCGAACTCACCGGCAATCAGACGCAGACTGCCGGCCTTGTTCTTCAGGGCGATGCTCGGGATGTCTGCATCGAGGATCGTCTGGTAGCCGGCCTCGGCCATTTTGTCCTTGGCGGGCAAGTTGACCCACAGCTGGACCATCTCCAGGGTGCCGCCCTTCTTGGCGAACGCCTCGGAGTGGTACTCCTCGTGCAGGATCCCGGAGGCCGCGGTCATCCATTGCACGTCGCTAGGTCCGATCTTGCCGCCGCTGCCGGTGGAGTCGCGGTGCTCCACTTCGCCGTCGTAGACGATGGTCACGGTTTCAAAACCGCGGTGCGGGTGCTGGCCAACGCCGCGCCGGGCATTGGTGGGGGTAAATTGCGCAGGACCGGCATGATCGAGCAGCAGGAATGGGCTGATGTGCTTGCCCAGGTTGTCGTAGGAAAACAGTGTGCGAACCGGGAAACCATCGCCCACCCAGTGCGTTTTTGGGCTGGTGTAGATACCGATGATGTTTTTCATGGTGCCTCCGAATGGGTTGAGTCAGAACATGGACAAAGCTTAAATCCGCCACCTTTGATGGGATAGACTGCAAAAATCGCTCTTAGCGTTCTATTTGAGGAACGATAGTGGAAGACCTGAACACCCTGTATTACTTCACCGAGGTGGTTGAACACGGCGGATTTGCCGCGGCCGGGCGTGCCTTGGACATGCCGAAATCCAAGCTCAGCCGGCGTATCGCCCAGCTCGAAGAGCGCCTGGGCGTGCGCCTGATCCACCGCTCCAGCCGGCATTGCTCGCTCACCGAAATCGGCCAGGCCTATTACCAGCGCTGCCTGGCGATGCGCGTGGAAGCGGAAAGCGCCGCCGAACTGATCGAGCGCAATCGCTCCGAACCCCAGGGCCTGGTGCGCATCAGTTGCCCGACCGCGCTGCTCAACTCCTGGGTCGGGCCGATGCTGACGCGCTACATGCTCAAGTACCCGTTGGTGGAGTTGTTCATCGAGAGCACCAACCGCCGCGTCGACTTGATCCACGAGGGCTTTGATATCGCCCTGCGCGTGCGTTTTCCGCCCTTGGAAAACACCGACCTGGTGATGAAAGTGCTAGGCAACAGCACCCAGGTGCTGGTGGGCAGCCCGGCGTTTGCCCAGCGCTTGTCGGCGCCCGCCCTGCCCGCCGACCTGAGCGGACTGCCCAGCCTGCACTGGGGCGCGGCGCAACGGGAATACCAGTGGGAGCTGTTCGGCCCGGAAGGCGCCACTGCGCTGATCCGCCATCATCCGCGCCTGGTAACCGACGACTTGATCGCCCTGCGCACGGCCGTCCTGCAAGGCCTGGGAATTGCTCATCTGCCGGCCGTGGTGGTGCGCGACGACCTGGCCGCCGGGCGCCTGATCGAACTGGTGCCGGGCTGGGCGCCCAAGTGCGGGATTGTCCATGCGATCTTCCCGTCGCGTCGCGGTTTGTTGCCATCGGTGCGCGCCCTGATCGACTTCCTGGGAGAAGAATTCAGCCACAGCGACATCGCGTAGGAGCAAGGCTGGCCCAAAGGCATTGCTCCGGACTGGGATTAACTCGCGCGGCTCAGCCTTTGAGGGACTGGTCCAGACGCCGCATAGCGGACCCTAGATCTTGCACCGCCTGCTCCAGGGCCGCACTGCCGGCGGATTCCTGGCAGGCGGACTCGAGCAGCTCGCAACCGTGAATCAGTTGCCAAGCCCTGACCATGTTTGCCCCGCCCTTGATGCGGTGAGCCAGCTCCAGCAAGCCTGGCACATCGCCTCGTGCATGCAGTTCCTGCAGGCGCGCCATGTCCTCGGCATTGCTGGCCGCCAATTGCACCAGCAGAGCGTCGATCATCGCTGGATCATCCCCGCTCATCAGCCGCAGCCCACTGAGGTCGATACCAGCCGCGGCATCACCGACTGACACAGGCGACAACGGCCCGTCGCTGTTGAGTGCGCCCCGCGCAAGGGCGGCACTGAGGTCGCGCAGGCCAATGGGCTTGAACAGGCAATCATCCATCCCGGCCTCCAGGCAACGGATCTTTTCCTCGGGTTGGGCGTTGGCGGTAAAGCCCAGGATCAGGCAGCAAGGCAAGCCCAGGCGACGCTCTTCGTCGCGGATCGCGGCCGCCAATTCATAACCGTTGAGCGCGGGCATGTGGCAGTCGCTGATGACCACGTCGAACGCCTGGTCACGCCAGGCTTGCAGCCCTTGCGCGCCATCGTTGGCGACCTGTACCTGATGCCCCAGGTGGCTCAGTTGTTGGGCGAGCAACTGGCGATTGGCCGGATAGTCATCCACCACCAGCACATTCAACGAACGCCCTGGTTCCGCTGTCGGCACATCGCTGCCGGGCGGCAACTCGCTCAAGGATGGCAGCGTCGGTAGGTCGAGGGTGACTTCGACCCGGGTACCACTGCCCAGCACACTGCTCAGGTGCAGTTGCCCCGCCATCATTTCGCACAAGGAGCGGCTGATCACCAGGCCCAGGCCCGAGCCACTGCGCCCGTGCTGCGAGCCCTGGGCTGCCTGCACGAAGGGGCTGAACAGGCGTTGTTGGTCATTGGTGCTGATGCCGATTCCGCTGTCCTCGATCAGCACCTTGACCACCACATGCCCGGCAATGTTGCCTGATACCACCCGCAACCTCAGGCGAATGTAGCCGGCGTGGGTAAACTTGATAGCGTTGCTCAACAGATTGGACAGAACCTGTTTGAAACGCATCGGGTCGATCAACACATCACGCTGGCAGTGCACGTCCAGTTCCACCTGCCACTCCAGGTTTTTCTGCCGCGCCAGGCCTTCGAAAACTGCACTCAACGATGTCACCAGCAGTCGCAGGTTGGTCCGCTCCGGCACCAGGGTCAAATGCCCGGACTCGATCCGCGAGATGTCGAGAATGTCGCCAATCAGCTCCAGCAGGTGCTGCGCGGCATTCGATGCGACCTCGATCGCGACGCGGTCGGTCACCCCCTGTTCGGCACTTTTGCTCGCCAGCTCCAACATGCCGATCAGCGCGTTCATCGGCGTGCGGATTTCATGGCTCATGGTTGCCAGGAAGGTGCTCTTGGCGCGGTTGGCGTCGTCGGCGTCGGCCCGGGCCTGCTGCACTTGATCCAGCAACAGTTGCCGCTTGCGGATCAACTGCCGCTGATAAGTGATCCAGCCCAGCGCCAGCAGCAACAACAGGCTGGCGGCCACAAAACCTTGGATGATCGGGGTGCGATAGCGCGCCCAATAGCTGTCGTTGACCGGCTGTCCAGTGCGCCAGCGGTTGGCCAACTCGTCCATTTCTTCCGGCGCAATACTGAGCAACGCCTTGTTCAGGATCGACTGCAACTCAACCGCCCCACGCTGCGTGGCAAAGCTGATGTGCACCGGTTCGGCGCCCACGGTACTGGCCACCTGGAGCTGGTCACGGTATTGCCGGGCAATGATGTAGCGCGCGCTGATCAAGGTATTCAACGCCGCCTCCGCCCCGCCGCTGGCCACCAGCGCCATCGCCTGGGCGGGACTGTCGACCTCGATGAAGCGCACGTTGGCGGCCTGGCTGCGGATCAGCTCGCGTTGCGGGTTGCGGCTGACCACCGCCACCCGCTTGCCCGCCAGATCCTTGAGCGTGACCGGGGGCTGGTTGCCGATCGCGCAGACCAATACATAAGGGTTGATCAGATAAGGTCGAGTGAACCGCAGCAAGGCCTGGCGTTCGAGGGTCGGGGTGATTCCGGCCAGTACGTCCAGCTCGCCGGCCTGGAGCCGGGCGATCTGGCCACCGAGGGAGTCACCCGCCAGCGCCTGGAATTTCAGCCCGGTACGCAGGCTGATACGGTCCAGGACCTGGGCGCCGAGCCCGGCAAATTGTGCATTTTCGTCCTCATACGACAGCGGTGCGAAGTTGCGCAGGAAGCCAACCTTGACCTGGGGGTGTTGCTCCAGCCATCGCTGCTCGCTCGCGCTCAACTGCACCTGTTGGTTGTCGCCAAAACTGCTGCCGGCGCTCCAGCGGCGCAGGATGCTGGTGCGCTCCTGCTCGGGAATCGCCGCCAGCGCGGCGTCGATGATGCGCCGCAACCGCGGGTTGTCGACACTCAGGGCAAAGCCGAACGGGTTGACTTCCAGCCGCGCGAATTGAGCCAGTTGCACGTTGCTCAGGTAGTGGTTGTTGATCAGGTAGCTGGCGCTGATGGAGTCTCCCAGGTACACATCCGCTCCGCCAAACGCCACCGCGCCGACTGCGTTCAAGGTCGAGTGATACAACTCCAGGTGCGCCTTGGGATAAGCGGCCCGGATAGTCTGCGGCGGCAGGTAATGGTCGAGCATCGCCACCCGCAGGTTCGCCAGATCGGGGGCCAGGCGCGCATTGTCGCCCCGGCGGGTCACCAGGATGGGCGCATCCTCGGCATAGGCGCGGGACATCACCAACTGCGGGTCGGCCGCTTCAAAACCATTGGCCGCCCCCAGCAGATCGACCTCGCCCCGTTTGAGCGCGGCAATCACCGCCTGACGCGAATCGTAGCGTTGGACTTCCACCCGGATATGCAGCAACTGGCCGATCAACCCGGCAAAATCGGCGGTGATACCCTCGAAATTATCCCCATTGATCGTGTTTTCGAAAGGTGGGTAATCCGGCGCCGAAGCGCCCAACCGCAAACGGCCCTGGGTCCTCAGCCAGCGCCGGTCGGTTGCCGCGAGCTCGACCCGATAACCTTCGACACTCGAGCGCCCCAACAACTGCAAGGGTTGCGGTCCGGCGGCAGGGCTGTTCGCCGACCACCACAGGTTGAGCAACGTCAACAGCAGCAGCCAGGCGCGCATGTCGATGGCCCTTCAGATCAGATGATTGCGCTGGGCAAAATCCCTCAAGTGGACCAGGGATTTCACGTTGAGTTTATCGATCAGGCGGGTCTTGTAGGTGCTGACTGTCTTGTGGCTCAGGTGCAGGCGCTCGGCGATTTCCTTGTTGCTAACACCACGGGCGAGCGCCTGGAAAATGCTCAGCTCGCGGTCCGAGAGCGTGTCGATCATCTTCTGCTCGTCGAGTTGCACGCTGCTGAGATTGACCGTGCTGGTATCCAGCCGGGGGAAATAGGTGTAGCCACTGAGCAGCGCTTGAACAGCTTTGCGCAGCTCCTGCAGGTCGTTGGTTTTTTCGACGAAGCCCATGGCACCGACCCGGGTGCAGCGCTCCATGTAAAACCGCGGTTCGTTGGCGGTGAACACCACCGCCCGCGTAGGGATCTGTTCACGCTGCAGGCGACTGAGAAAGTCCAGCCCGCTGAGCCCTGGCATATTGAGGTCGAGCACCAGCAGCGAGGGCGCGTGCTGATGAATCATCTGCAGGGCCTCAATCCCGCTGGAAGCCTCCAGGATGGTCGTGAAGACCGGCCGGTCGCGGGCGTCCTTGAGGGCTCCAAGCATCATTTTCAGAGCGGCACGAATTACCGGATGATCATCGATGATCAACAGTGAGCTCATGGATAGTTCCTGATGTACACGGCGTGCGCCAACGCAGGCGCTACGGCTGCGCCAAGACTATTGCACGGGGGATGACGCCCGGACTACCTGTCAGATCTGACAGTTCCGACGAACGGTAGTCCAGTTCAAGGCTATTCAGGCGCGCAAACTGTCACGCGGCCAGCCATGTCCACGCTCGGACAGTGGAATAGGTGTATCGACCCGCCGCATCAGGCTCTCCAGGGTTTCCTGGTCGGGTAGACGGGCCTGGTGGAGCCGCACCTTGCGCTGTGCAACGGCATACAGGGCGGGCAGCCCGGCCTGCTCGGCATCGTAGATCAAGGCATGACGGATCTGCAGGTTGTCCTGGCACAAACCCAACGGGTCCAGCCCGCCTTCGGTGGCCAGGTTGGCATTGAGGATGACCAGGTCAAAGGGCTCGCAGCCGTACTCCACCACAATCAGCAGTTCTTCGAGCGAGTGCACGGGAGCAATCCGGTAGTAACCGAGCTGGTTCAGGCCACGTTCGATTTTCATGCGATGAAAATGCTGCTCATCGGCGATCAGGATGCGTAAGGCTTTATTTGGCATGGTGACTAACTCTGCAAAGACAATGCGACCGGTCTTTAACCAGCCCTTTCAAGAGGCTGCAAGACTAAGCGCAACATCGCGACGTTTCTGTAGGACTATTCCTAAAGAAACAGTTCCATTCTCGATCAGGTTTTTTGTTGCCCGAGCGCAGACGCCTGCAGCCAGCGCAACAGATCGGGGCCGTTCATGGGGCGGGCAAACAGATAGCCCTGGGCCTGGGTACAGCCCAAATCAAGCAACTGCTGGCGCTGCTGCTCGGTCTCGACCCCTTCGATCACCACCGACATGCCCAAGGCCTCCCCCAGGGCCAGGGTGCTGCTGATCACTGCCCGGCAACGCGGCTGATCCTCAAAGGTGCGGACGAACTCGGCGTCCAGCTTGATCTCGTTGAACGGCAGTTGGCACAGGCGCTGCAACGAGGAAAAGCCGGCACCGAAGTCATCGATCGACAGCTGGCAGCCCATCATGCGCAAGCGCACCAGGCTCTCAAGGCTGGTAGCCGGGGCTTCCAGCAGGCCGCTTTCGGTCAGTTCGAAGGTCAGGCTCGAGCCTGGCGTGCCCTGCAGCGCAAGAATGCCGCGGATGGTGGGGACCAGTTGTGGATTGGCCAATTGCTGGGCGTGCAGGTTGAACGCAACGTTGACCGCAAAGCCCTGCTCACGCGCCTGGCGTTGCAGGGTCAGGGCCTGGTCGATCTGGGTGAACAACAGCGAATCCAGCAAGCCGGCACGCTCAAGCTCCGGCAGGAACGCTACGGGCGACAGCAGCCCACGAAACGGGTGATTCCAGCGCACCAGCACTTCCACGCCACAGACCGCGCCGCTCAACAGGTCGACTTTAGGCTGGTAGTAGGGTTGGAACTGACCATCGTGCAGGGCGTGGCGCACTTCGTTGGCACAGACTGGCGGCGGTGCTGGCTGTGGCACTCGCTCTTCGCGGGGACTGATCAGGTGTTTTTCCAGCAACTGGCCCAGCGCCTGCGGATGCAAGGGTTTACCGACATCCCCCAGCAGCCTGAGCCCCGACAACGCCACGATCTGCCGCACCGCGCGGCGCAGGTCCGCCGACAGCGAGCTGCTGATGATGATCGAGCCGACCAACCCGCACTGTCCGACCTGACGGAAGAACTCCAGACCATCCATGCCCTCCATGCACAGGTCGCACAGGGCAATGTCCACGGCACCTACTTCATCCAGGACCGCCAGCGCCTGCTCGCCATCACTGGCCTGGAATACCGCCTCGCAGCCCAATTGCGTGAGTATCTTGACCGCTACAGCGCGGACAAAGGGGTGATCCTCAAGTACCAGAACCCTGATCGGCAGTATCATTTGGGCGGCCCGTTGCGTAAAAAAGATTCCTGATTATCACCGCCCGCTTCCTGAACTTAATTAGGAAACGTCCTAAAACTTGTAGGAATTTTCCCAGAGTTACCCATTTGCCCTCGCAATCGCGCTGCCCCCCCTTGCCGCTCAGCCCACCTGTTGTTCCAGGGTTTCGCCCAGGCGCTCCATGGCCTGCTGCAATGCATCTACCGCAGCCGTCAGTTGCGCCTCATCGAACTCCTCGCAGGCCGCCTCCAGACGCTCACAACAGTGAATCAGCCCTTGCGCCTTGATGATCCGCGCCCCGCCCTTTACCCGGTGCGCCAGGTCTGCCAAACCGTTGACATCATGACGGCTGAACAACTTCAGTAGCCGCGACATGTCCTCTTCGTTGCTGCTGGCCAGGTCCCCGAGCAGGTTGCGGATAACCGTGCGGTCACCGCGGGTCAGTTGTTCGAGGTTGTCCAGGTCGATGGCATCGGTGGGCTCGCGACGCTCCTCGAGGGTCGGGACGGGCAAGGTATCCGGGGCCACGGACGCCAGGCACGCACTCAAGTCCCGCAGGCTGATGGGCTTGAACAGGCAGCCATCCATCCCGGCCTCGCGGCAACGGACTTTTTCCTCCGGCTGCGCGTTGGCCGTGAAGCCCAGGATCAGACCGGGCTCAATGCCCCTGGCGCGCTCTTCGGCACGAATCGCCTGGGTCAGTTCATAGCCGTTCATCAGTGGCATGTTGCAGTCGGTGATGACCACATCGAAATGCTGACTGCGCCAGACACACAAGCCGTGGGCGCCGTCCTGCGCTTCCTTGACCCGATGCCCCAGGTAAGTCAGTTGCTGGGACAACAACAGGCGATTGGCCGGGTAGTCATCAATCACCAGGATATTCAGCTCCTGGCCCTGCGCCGCGGGCGCTTCCTTGTCCTCAAGGGCGGTAGCCAGGGGTTCGAGAACTGGCAAGTGCAGGCCCACCTCAATCTGCGTGCCTTGGCCCAGTACACTGGACAGTTGCAGCGTGCCGCCCATCATCTCGCACAGCGTGCGACTGATCATCAAGCCCAGGCCGGAGCCGCTGCGCGCCGACTGCAGGTTGTTGCTGGCCTGGCTGAAGGGACTGAACAGGCGTTGCTGGTCTGCCAGGCAAATCCCGCTGCCGGAATCTTCCACCCGTACGAGCACCGTCAGCCCCTGGCCGTCACCACCCGGCGTGACCTGCACCCGCAGGCGCACCTGGCCCTTTTCAGTGAACTTGATGGCATTGCTCAGCAGGTTGGAAATGATTTGCTTGAAGCGCAGCGGGTCGACCAGCACATCCTGGTTGGCGGCGGCATCCACCTCCAGGTGCAGGTGCAACTGCTTCTGACGGGCCAGTCCTTCGAAAATCCGTGCACCCGACTCCACCAGGGCGCGCAGATTGGCGCGCTCGGGCGCCAGCGACAGGTGCCCGGACTCGATACGCGAGATGTCGAGGATGTCGCCGATCAACTCCAGCAGGCCTCGCGCCGCGCCTGAGGCCACCTCGACGGCAAAGCGGTCCATGATCCCTTGCTCGGCCTTTTTCATCGCCAGCTCGAGCATGCCGATCACCGCGTTCATCGGGGTGCGGATCTCGTGGCTCATGGTCGCGAGGAAGGTGGTCTTGGCCCGATTGGCCGCGTCGGCCTCGTCCTTGGCTTCGCGCAACTGTTCCAGCAATTGCTGGCGCTCGCTGACGTCGATCCAGCCACCGATAATGCCTTTGACCTGGCCGGCGCTGCCCCGGTAGGGCAGCATCCAGTGATAGATGGTGCGCACATCCGTGGCCGACAGGGTCAACTGCCGATCGAGCACCCGCGGCAACCCCTGCGCCATCACCTGCAGATACTCTTCGTGGAAAACCCTGGCTTCGACCACGCTCTTGAGCTTGCCGGTGATCACGGTCTTGCCGACGACCGACTCGCGCTCAACCCCGAACACCTGCAAATAGGCGTTGTTACAGACCATCAGGCAACCCTGGCGATCGCGCACATAGATCGGGTGCGGCGTACCGTCGATCAACACGCGCATAAACTCCAGTTGATCGCCGAGCGCCTGTTCGGCCTGCTCGCGTTTGTGAATCAGGCGGCGCAGGTAGCCGATCCATACCAGCGCCACCACCAACAGCAGGCCGGCAATGGCAAAACCCTGGATGATCGTCGAACGGTAGCGCAGCCAGTAACTGTCATCGACCACCACCTCGCTGCGCCAGCGATTGGTCAGTTCGTCCATTTCTTCCGGGGGGATGCTGAACATGGTCTTGTCCAGGATCGAATGCAGCTCCCGCGCCTCGCGCCCGGTGGCAAAGGCCATATAAGCCGCAGACGTGCCGACGGTACTGGTGATCTGCAATTGGTCGCGGTACTGCCAGGAAATCATGTAGCGCGCGGTAATCAACGCACTGACCGCAGCATCCACTTCGCCGCTGGCCACCATCGCCATGGCCTTCAGGGCGTTGTCTGCCTCGAGCAGCTGAATGCCCGGATAACGCGCGGCAATCATGTCCTTGACGGCGCTGCCCTGGGTCAGGACCAAGCGCCGACCATCCAGTTCATCCAGGGTCGCCGCCGCGTTGTCGGTCGCGCGGCTGACCAGCACGTAGGGGGTATTGAGATAAGGACGGGTGAAGCGCAGCTTGCCTTCTCGCTCGGCACTCGCGGTCAGGGACACCAGCAGATCGGCCTGGCCCGACTCGATCCGCTGGACCAGCTCAGGCACGGCAAAGCCTCGTTGAATGTCGAATTTCAAGCCGCTGCGCAGGCTGATCTTGGCCAGCAGATCAGCCGTTACCCCACGAAACTCACCCTCGCTGCTGTAGAACGACAGCGGTACAAAGCTGCTGTCGACGGCCACCCGCACCCGGGGGTGAGCGTCCATCCAGCGCTGTTCGCTGGCCGTGAATTGCACGCGATTTTTCCCCGAGAGACTGGCGCTGCCGGCATTCCAACGCCGCAGGATGGTCTGCCGTTCTTCCGCGGGTATAGCGGCCAATGCGGCATTGATCAGGCGTAGCAAACGCGGGTTGTTCCGGGCCAGGGCGAAGGAAAAATCGTTGACCTCCATGCGCGAGAAATCGACCAACTGAACGTTGTTCAGGTAGTTTTTCAGAATCAGGTAGTTGGCGCCGATGGCGTCGCCGATGTAGACATCCGCCTGGCCAAACGCGACCGCACCTATCGCACTCAGGGTCGAGGGGTACAGTTGCAACTGCGCCTTGGGGTAGAAGGCCTGCACCTGGTCGGGAGGCAGGTAGTAATAGACCATGGCCAGGCGCTTGCCCGCCAGGTCCGGGGTGACTTCCCGGGGAGCATCGATCCGGCTGACCAGGGTCGGCTGGTCATCGGCATAGGCGTTGGACAGCACCACCTGCGGGTCGGCGACCTCGAAGCCGTTGGAGGTGCCAAGAAAATCGATCTGGCGCGCCTTGAGTGCCGCGATCACTTCGCCCCGCGAGCCGTAGCTGCGGACCTTGACCTCGACTCCCAGCAATTGCCCGAGCAGGTGCGCATAGTCGGCGGTGATGCCTTCATAATCGCGGCCATTGCTGGTGATTCCGAACGGTGGGTACTCAGGCTCCGATGCCCCGAGCACCAGCGTGCCCTGCTTGTGCAACCACTGCCGGTCGCTGTCGTCGAGTTCGACCTGGTAACCCTCGACCGTGGAGCGCCCCAGCAGTTTGTAGGTCAAGGGCTCGGCCGCCAGCAGACTGCTCGCGAGCGACAGGAGCACGACGCCGAGCGCGCCCAGGTACCTTCCCATGGACCTCATCTACAGCAGGTTGTTACGTTTGGCGAAGTCCGCCAGGTACACCACCGACTTGACGTTGAGCTTCTCGATCAGGCGGGTCTTGTAGGTGCTCACGGTCTTGCTGCTCAGCAGCATTGCCTCGGCGATCTGCTTGTTGCTCAAGCCGTTGGACAGTTGCTGGAGGATGCTCAGTTCCCGGTCGGTCAGGCTCTGGATCAGCTCCAGTTCGCTGGTCTGGCCGTCGCTGCGGCGTACCGAGCTGTCGGCCAGGTTGGGGAAAAACGTGTAGCCGTGCATCACCGCGGCGATGGCCTTGCGCAGTTCGCCGACGTCATCGGTCTTGCACAGGTAGCCGGCAGCACCGGCCTTCATGCAGCGCATGGCATAGAACTGCGGGGCCTGGGAGGTCAGCACCAGAATTCTGATCGGCAGGCGCAGGGCGCTGATCCGGCTGATGACCTCCAGGCCGTCCAGCTTGGGCATGGCGATGTCCAGCAACACCAGGTCGGGCACGTGCTCGCGCGCCAGTTGCACGGCATCGGCACCGTTGCCCGCCTCGGCCACCACGGCAAATTGTTCCTGCTCCAGCAGCACCCTCACTGAAGACCGAATGAACGGGTGATCGTCCACGATCAGTGCCTTGTACATGGGGACCCCTGCAGACCAAGCAAAACGCCATGATATCCCGTCTGGCCGCAACATTCCCTGCCCTGTGCGCGCGGTGGCGCCTTCACTCGGTGGTGCTCGGGCTCCAGAAGGCTTGTTGCACCAGCGGCGACAGGCTCAAGCGCGCCACCAGGGCGTCCAGTTCGTCGCCGTCCACCGAGGTGGTGGCCAGGGTCGCTTCGATCTCCACTTCATCGCTGCCAAAGGCGTGCACGTCGACGTCGCTGGCCGGGTAGTTGCTGCGTTCCAGCTCAGCTTCGAGCAGGGCCAACACGGCTTTTTGCCGAGAGCGTTGGGCGATGACATAGACGATATTGGTCACTTCGGCCGAGACCACATCCAGCGGCTGGCGGTTGATGTTATTGACGATCGGCCGAAGCAACGTGTTCGCCGCCAACACGAACAAGGTGCCCAGCAGCGCCTCGAGCACCAGGTCAGCGCCGGCACAGGCGCCGACTGCCGCCGAGGCCCAGAGGGTAGCGGCGGTGTTCAAGCCGCGGACATTGCCCTCCTCGCGCATGATCACCCCGGCGCCGAGAAAGCCGATCCCGGAGACCACATAGGCCACCACCCGCACGGCCCCCTCGGCGCCGGCCAGGCGGTTGGCCATGTCGACAAATATCGCCGCGCCAACGGCCACCAGTACGTTGGTGCGCAGGCCCGCCGTACGTTGGCGGTACTGGCGCTCGAAGCCGATCAGTCCACCCAGGATGAAGGCGGCGCTGAGGCTGACCAAGGTGTCGACCAGTGAGTCGAGATTGATGTTGTTGAGTGCTTGCATAGGTAGATTTCCTGACTGGGTTGCCAAGTGCAGGAAGACCCTCAAGCCGGTACGACCGAGCGCTGCCCCGCAAACCAACCGGGACAGGGGTGACGCGCCGGGCAAAAGACTGGCGTGTCGACAGCGGGTCTGGTCCACCCAAGGTGGCCAACACAGGCTGTTCAGTGTCGATGAGAGGGGTGTCACACGTCGGCCAGGACTGGCCTTGACCGGAGGAAACCGCTGCTCGCTGTTTATCGGCGAGACAACGGCACAAGCGGGTTGCGCGTTATCTTGCCGAGAAGGTGCCGGTTATCGTAACCGGCCGACGACTGTCGCTCGAACAAGTACCCACTGTGGGTCTCCGTAAAGGTTGAAAACGCGCGCAGCTTACGCCTCGCGTTGCGCAGGGTAAACCTTGATGGCCGATTATGCGGGGCGATTCCCCAGCCGTTCAGTACCGATTCAGGCTGAGGGTGGGACTAAACCACCCCCGCACTAACGTCGTACTCAGGACGCCTGGGCGTCAGGCTTGTGCGCGACAAACCGCATCATCCACTCGGCTACGGTGCTGCCATGGTGGTCCTGGTCGAGGCTGGCCACGCCTTGCTGGTAGATCTGTTCGCCGAGAAACTGCTGGCGAATGTCCAGCAACGCCCGCGAGTAGTCGTGGATGAACTCGGGATGCCCCTGGAAACACAACACCTGATCGTTGATGTGATACGCCGCAAAGGGGCAGAAATCGCTGGAAGCAATCACCGTGGCGTTCTCCGGCAGCGCGGTGACCTGGTCCTGGTGGCTGATCAGCAGCGTCAGCTCCTCGCGCACCGGGCTCATCCAGGGGGCCTTGGCCGCCATTTTGTAGTTATGGATACCCACGCCCCAACCCTGGCTCGCACGCTCGCTCTTGCCACCCAGCAACAGTGCCAGCAGTTGATGGCCGAAGCACACGCCCAGCAGCTTGTCGCCGCGCTCATAGCGCGCCAGCAGGTAAGTCCTGAGGGTTTCGATCCAGGGGTCGGTGCCGAACGAATCGGCCTTGCTGCCGGTGACAAGGTAGGCGTCGAATGTCAGGTCATCGCTCGGATACTCGCCCTGCATTACGTTGTACACGGTGAACTCGGCGGCGATCGGTTGCTGGGAAAACAGGCGCTGGAACATCTGCCCGTAACCCTGGTATTGATCGACCAGTTCTGGACGCAGGATGTCGGTTTCCAGAATGCAGATGCGTAGCGACATAAAAAATACCTGACACGATGATGGGAATAATTGACACCCCAGAGCCTGCCTTGAAACACCCTGGCAAGGCAAGCCCCGAGATGCGCCCTCACCGCCTCAGAACAGCTCGCCCTTGGCTGCTTTTTCCAGCAACAGCGCCGGCGGCGCAAAGCGCTCACCGTACTGCTCGGCCAGGTAGCGGGCACGGGCGACAAAATCCTTGAGCCCATACTGGTTGATGAACTGCAGTGCCCCGCCCGTCCACGGGGCAAAGCCGATACCGAAGATCGAACCGATGTTGGCGTCGGCCGTCGACATCAGCACGCCCTCTTCCACACAGCGCACGGTCTCGATGGCCTGCACGAACAACAGGCGATCGCGCACATCCTGTGGCGAAATCTGCCCATCCGTCTGCTCGAAGCGGGTTTTCAATTGCGCCCACAGATGTTTTGGCGCTCCGGCCGGGTAGTCGTAGAAACCACCGCCAGCAGCCTTGCCCGCCCGTTTGTACTCATTGAGCAGCAGATCGATCACGGCAAACGCCGGATGCTCTGGTAATGGCTTGCCTTCGGCTTGCAGGTCCTTGGCGGTCTGCTGGCGGATGTGGCTCATCAGGCTCAGGGAGACCTCGTCGGAGATCGCCAGGGGGCCAATCGGCATCCCGGCCTTGCGGGCCTCGGTTTCGATCATGGGCGCGGCGATACCCTCGCCGAGCATGGCAATGCCTTCGTTGGTGAAGGTGCCAAATACCCGCGAAGTGAAGAACCCCCGACTGTCGTTGACCACAATCGGGGTCTTGTTGATTTGCAGGACAAAATCGAAGCCCCGGGCCAGGGTTTCATCGCTGGTGTGAGCACCCTTGATGATTTCCACCAGGGGCATTTTTTCCACCGGGCTGAAGAAGTGCAGGCCAATGAATTTGCCCTGGTCCGGCACTGCCCGGGCCAGGCCGCCGATGGGCAGGGTCGAGGTGTTGGAGGCGATCACCGCGTCGGCACCGACCACTGCCTGGGCGGCCGCCGAAACTCGGGCCTTGAGTTCGCGGTCTTCGAACACCGCTTCGATTACCAGGTCGCAACCGGCCAGGTCGGCATCCTGCTCGGTGGGCGTGATCCGCGCCAGCGTGGCGTCGCGCTGCTCGGCGCTCAACTGGCCGCGGGCGACTTTCTGCTCGAGCAATGTCGCCGAATGAGCCTTGCCCTTCTCGGCTGCCGCCAGGTTGATGTCCTTGAGCACCACCTCGATGCCCGCCACCGCGCTTACGTAGGCAATGCCGGCGCCCATCATGCCCGCACCGAGCACCCCGACCTTGCGTGTCTGGTACGGCGCAAAACCCGCCGGCCGCGAACCGCCGGCATTGATCTGATTGAGCTGGAACCAGAAGGTACCAATCATGTTCTTCGCCACCTGGCCGGTGGTGAGCTCGGTGAAGTAACGGGTTTCGATCAACTGTGCCGTAGCGAAATCCACCTGGGCGCCCTCGACGGCCGCGCAGAGGATTTTCTCCGGTGCCGGCAGGCAACCCTGGGTCTTGCTGCGCAGAATCGACGGGGCGATGGCCAGCATCTGCGCGACCTTGGGATGGGCCGGCGTGCCACCGGGGATCTGGTAACCCTTGACGTCCCAGCGCTGCACCGCCGCCGGATTGGCCAGGATCCAGGCGCGGGCCTTGGCCAGCATGTCAGCGTGATCCAGCGCCAACTCATCGATCAGCCCGGCCTGCAATGCTTGCTGGGCGCGGACTTTCTTGCCTTCGAGCAGGTATGGCAGGGCTTTCTCCAGGCCCAGCAGGCGCACCATGCGCACCACTCCGCCACCGCCCGGCAACAGGCCGAGGGTGACTTCTGGCAGGCCGATCTGCACCGCACTGTGGTCCAAGGCGACCCGGTAATGGCAGGCCAGGCAGATTTCCCAGCCACCGCCCAGCGCCGCGCCATTGATCGCCGCGACCACTGGTTTACCCAGGGTCTCCAGGCTGCGCAGCTGGCTTTTGAGTTCCAGGACCATGGCGTAGAACGCCTTGGCCTCGGGTTTGCCGACCTTGATCAATTCATTGAGGTCGCCGCCGGCAAAAAAGGTCTTCTTGGCCGAGGTGATGATTACCCCGGCGATGCTGTCCTGCTCGGCGAGCAGCCGCGCGACACAGCCAGCCATGGCCTCGCGGTACAGCGCATTCATGGTGTTGGCGCTCTGGCCCGGCATATCGATGGTCAGGACCACGATCTGGTCCTGACCTTTTTCGTAACGAATGGCATCAGTCATGAACATGTTTCCTTGAAGTCAGGGGGCTCAGAGGCGTTCGATGATGGTGGCGATACCCATGCCGCCACCGACACAGAGCGTGGCCAGGCCAAAACGCTGCTGGCGCGCTTCCAGCTCATCAAGCAAGGTGCCGAGAATCGCGCAGCCGGTAGCGCCCAGCGGATGCCCCATGGCAATCGAGCCGCCATTGACGTTGACCCTGCCCGGATCGATGGCCATGTCCTTGATGAACTTGAGCACCACCGAGGCAAACGCTTCGTTGACCTCGAACAGGTCGATGTCTTCGACCCGCAACCCGGCCTTGGCCAGGGCCTTGCGGGTCGCCGGTGCGGGGCCGGTGAGCATGATGGTCGGGTCGGTGCTGGTGACTGCGGTGGCGACGATCCGCGCCCGTGGCTGCAGGCCCAGCGCCTTGCCCTTGGCTTCGGAGCCGATCAGCATCAGCGCCGCCCCGTCGACGATTCCGGAACTGTTGCCCGGGGTGTGCACGTGACGGATCCGCTCGACATGGCTGTAGACCCGCAACGCAGTCGCGTCGAAGCCCATCTGCCCGATCATCTCGAAGCTCGGCTTGAGTTTGCCCAGGCCTTCAAGGGTGGTGTCGGCGCGGATGAATTCATCCTGCTCGAGCAGCACGATGCCATTCTGGTCCTGCACCGGTATCAGCGACTTGTTGAACGCCCCCGCTGCGCGCGCCCGGGCGGCCTTGAGTTGTGACTGCAAGGCGAACGTGTCGACATCCTCGCGACTGAAGCCTTCGAGCGTGGCAATCAGGTCGGCGCCCACGCCCTGTGGCGTGAAGTGAGTGTGCAGGTTGGTTTGCGGGTCCAGCGCCCAGGCGCCGCCATCGCTGCCCATCGGCACGCGCGACATCGACTCGACACCACCGACCACCACCAGGTCCTCGAACCCGGAGCGCACTTTCATGGCCCCCAGGTTCACCGCCTCCAGACCCGAGGCGCAGAAGCGATTGATCTGCACGCCAGCGACGCTGACATCCCAATCGGCTACCAGGGCGGCCGTCTTGGCGATGTCGGCGCCCTGGTCGCCGACCGGCGTCACACACCCGAGCACGATGTCATCAACCTGGCTGGTATCGAGCTGGCTACGTTGTTGCAGCGCCCCCAGCAGGCCCGCCAGCAGGTTCACCGGCTTGACGCTGTGCAAGGCACCATCGGCCTTGCCACGACCACGGGGCGTGCGTATCGCATCGAAAATCAAAGCTTGGGTCATGACATCCTCGTACTGGCGGGCAGGTAAAAGATCAATGAGTGTCCACCTTAGGCCGACGGGTGAGGGATTCAATGACCGATACGCTCAATGGCCTTGACGCTCATGCTCAGACGAACGGTCGTCAGCATTTGGGTTAACCGTTTCAGGTCAGCGAACTGTCTAGCAAAAGGCCGACCACGCAGATGGCAATAGGCCTCATGCTTTTTTAGCTGCCTTTTGCGCTTAGCTGATATGAAATGGATCTAAGCCACAGCCCGCGTGGCCCCTAAGGTAAAGCTTACGAGGTTGTCGTCGGGTTTTGCCGAGGCACCCGGTAGCTGGACCCTACAGCGCTTTGCCGATGGAGATTTGCAGGCAAGCATTCGACGCTCAGGAAATAACAAAAAAGGCGGTCAGCCATGTTCAAACAATCGAAAGTGCGTCAAGCCGGGCTCATTCTCTTCGCCACCACCCTGCTGTTGATTCTGCCGAACCTGACCAAGGTGATTGGCTGATCCAACGCCAAGTGTTGCGACACCTTACTGTTCGCCCTCGTGTGCTTGTGCCAACCTTGGCGGCATGACCACGACCGGATGGCTATTACGTGAAAGCTTTGATTCTGCTTGCAGCCTTGCTCCTCGGCACGCCCTTGCATGCCGCACAACTGGTGCTCGACCTGGGTGCCGACAGCCGCACCTGGCAGACCGAGGAGCTGCTGCACCATCCGTTGGCACAGACCATCCGTGTTGCTGACGACGTTTCCTATAAGCGCGACATGGACTACCGAGCGGTGCCCCTGGCAGCGCTGCTGACGGGCGTCAAGGCCGACCATCACCTGCAGGCCGTGGCCCTGGATGGTTTCGCCGCAGAGCTGGCGGCGGCCCCCTTGCTCGCGACACAGGGCGCCCAGGCCTGGCTGGCCATTGAAGACCCGGCGCATCCGTGGCCGGCACTGGCGCCTGGCAAACCCAGCGCGGGTCCGTTCTACCTGGTCTGGACTCACCCCCAGGCCGCGGGGATCAGCCCGGAGCAATGGCCGTTCCAGGTCGCCAGCATCAAGCGCCTGGCCGCCGTCGCCGAGCGTTTCCCGGCCCTGCTGCCGGACCCTGCCCTCCCCACCCGTGACCCGATCAACCTGGGCTTTGCCCTGTTCCAGAAAAACTGCCTGGCCTGTCATCGCCTCAACGGCGGGGGTGACGCGCAGTTCGGGCCAGACCTGAACATCCCCTTCAGCCCTACCGAATATTTTGGCGCGCAGTTTCTCGAACGCTACATCCGCGACCCGCAAAGCCTGCGCCAATGGCCCCAGGCGAAGATGCCGGGGTTCTCCCAGGCGGTGTTGAAGGATGAAGAGTTGGCGCAGTTGGTGGCGTACTTGCGGCATATGGCGGGGCGCAAGGTGAAACCCTGACGGGTGGCCCCATCGCGAGCAAGCGGAGCGCGCGCGGATGTCTCCCACAAGGCCTGTTGATCACCGCAAGAGCCACTGTGGGAGCGAGCCTGCTCGCGATGCAGGCACGCCGCCTACTGCTGTTGCACCGACATCACCGGCGCCGGCAGCGGCGAGACGAAGACCTTGGCGTGCATCTGTTCAAAACCGCCACCGCGGCGCATGCCGCGTACCGGGCAGGCGTCGAGGTAGTCCAGGCCCACTGCCAGCTTCAGGTGGCGCTCGGGACGGGCCAGTTGGTTGGTCACGTCAAAGCTGTACCAGGCGTCGTCCAGCCAGGCTTCGGCCCAGGCATGGCTGGCCAGGTGTTCGCTGCTTTCGCTGTACAGGTAGCCCGACACATAACGCGCCGGGATCCCCAGGCTGCGGGCACAGGCGATGAAGGTGTGGGCATGGTCCTGACAGACCCCGGCACGGCCGGCGAAGGCTTGCGCGGCGCTGGTTTGCACTTCGGTGGCGCCTGGGGTGTAGGTGATGTACTGGTTCAGGCCATGCATCAGGTCAATCAACGCGCTGCGGTCGCGGCGTTGCCGACACTGTTGTGTCGCAAAGGCCTGCAGGGCCTCGTCGGCCTCGGTCAGGCGGGTGAAGCGCAGGAATGGCAGGGCCGATTGGCTCTCGTGTTCGGCCTCGCGCAACTCATCGATGTCCACCTGCCCGCGCGCCCCGATGATGATGGCTTCGTGGGGCTCGTCCAGGGTCAGCACATGCAGGATGTTGCCGAACGGGTCGAGCTGCGCACGCACCGGCCGCGGTAACTCCAACTGCCAGCTGAGTACGTGCTGGCGCTCGCTGTCGTGGGGGGTCAACCGCACATACTGGATGCTCGCCCGCACCTGGTCCTCGTAGTGATAGGTGGTCTCGTGGCTAATGGAAAGTCTCATGCAGCCTCCAGGTAGGAACTGTGTATGGCATTGCCCAACTGGCGTACCAGCGGGATGAACTCGGTCAACCAGGCATGCAGGCCTTCGTCGAGGATTTCCTGGATGCCGGTGTAGCGCAGGCGCGCGTCCATTTCCGCCGCCAGGCGCTGGGCTGGACGGCCGTTGGCGCCTGGTAACTGGGCAAGGATCTGGTCGATTTCCTCGGTGCAGGCACGCAACGAACGGGGGACATCGGCTCGCAGCAACAACAACTCGGCGACCTGCTGGGCGCCGGGCGCGTCACGATAGATTTCGGTGTAGGCCTCGAATGACGACAAGGCCCGCAGCAACGCACTCCACTGGTAGTAGGCGTGGGCGGTGCCATCGCTGACCGCCTCGCCCTGATCGCCGGCCATTTCGTAGCGCGCATCCAGCAGGCGCAGGGTGTTGTCGGCCCGCTCGATGAAGGTGCCCAGGCGAATGAAGCGAAACGCATCATTGCGCATGATGGTGCCGTAGGAAGCCCCGCGGAACAGGTGGGAACGTTCCTTGATCCACTCGCAGAACCGGCTCATGCCATAACGCCCAAGGCCCTGTTCGGCTATCCCGCGAATTTCCAGCCAGGTGGCGTTGATGTTTTCCCACATGTCGGCGGTGATCCGCCCACGCACCGCATGGGCGCTAGCCCGCGCGGCCCCGAGACAGCTATAGATGCTGGCCGGGTTGGCGGCGTCCAGGGCGAAGAAGTGCAGCAAACGCTCGGCGTGCAACGCGCCATGGCGCTCCAGGTAGTCGTCCAGCGTGCCGGTGATCAACAAGGGCATCGCCAGTTCATGCAAGCCATCGCCGCGGCCGTCCTGCGGCATCAACGACAGCGAATAACTGATGTCGAGCATCCGCGCGAGGTTTTCCGCCCGCTCCAGGTAGCGCGACATCCAGTACAGATCCGAGGCAGTTCTACTCAACATGGCAAGCTTCCTTTAATCCTCGACAACCCAGGTGTCCTTGGTACCGCCACCCTGGGAGGAGTTGACCACCAAAGAGCCCTCGCGCAGGGCGACGCGGGTCAGGCCCCCAGGCACCACCCGGGTTTCACGGCCCGACAAGACGAACGGGCGCAGATCGATATGCCGCGGGGCGATGCCGTTCTCGACGAAGGTCGGACAGGTCGACAGGGACAACGTCGGCTGGGCGATATAGGCATGGGGCTTGGCCTTGATCCGTGCGCGGAACTGTTCGATCTCGGCCGCCGTCGCTGCCGGTCCGACCAACATGCCGTAGCCGCCGGAGCCCTGGGTTTCCTTGACCACCAGCTCGGGCAGGTTGGCCAGCACGTGGGACAGTTCCGCCGGGTTGCGACACTGCCAGGTCGGCACGTTTTTCAGGATCGGCTCCTCGTCGAGGTAGAAACGGATCATCTCGGTGACGAACGGATACACCGACTTGTCATCCGCCACACCCGTGCCGATGGCGTTGGCCAACACCACATTGCCGCTGCGATAGGACGCCAGCAGGCCGGGAACCCCGAGCATCGAGTCCGGGTTGAATGCCAGCGGATCGAGGAAGGCGTCGTCGAGCCGCCGGTAGATCACATCGACGGCCTTGGGGCCATCGGTGGTGCGCATGAAGACTTTGTCGTCACGCACGAACAGGTCCGCGCCTTCCACCAGTTCCACGCCCATTTCCCGGGCCAGGAAGGCGTGCTCGAAAAACGCACTGTTGAAGCGTCCCGGGGTCAGTACCACCACGCTCGGATTATCGATGGGGCTGGAGCTTTTCAGGGTGTCGAGCAGCAGGTTCGGGTAGTGGTCGATGGGCGCAATACGCTGGGCCGCGAACAGCTCAGGGAACAGGCGCATCATCATCTTGCGGTCTTCGAGCATGTAGCTCACGCCGCTGGGAGTGCGCAGGTTGTCTTCCAGCACGTAGTAGCTGCCGTCGCCATCGCGCACCAGGTCGACCCCGGAGATGTGCGAGTAGATGTCGCGGTGCAGGTCCAGGCCCTGCATGGCCAGTTGGTACTGTTCGTTGGCCAGCACCTGCTCGGCCGGGATGATGCCTGCCTTGATAATGCGTTGTTCGTGATAGAGGTCGGCGAGGAACATGTTCAGCGCCTTGACCCGCTGGATGCAGCCACGCTCGACAATCCGCCACTCGCTGGCGGGGATGCTGCGCGGAATGGTGTCGAAGGGAATCAGGCGCTCGGTGCCCTGCTCGTCGCCATAGAGAGTGAAGGTAATCCCGGCGCGATGAAACAACAGATCGGCCTCGCGTCGGCGTTGAGCCAGCAGCTCGTCAGGCGTTTGGGCCAACCAACGGGCGAATTCTCGATAATGCGCGCGGACCTGGCCGCTGGCATCGTACATCTCATCAAAATAGGTGCGGATCATGCCGTACTCCTTGTCACCCGGACACCTTGGCATCGCAAGGCCCGTGCCAGCGGCATAAACCCTTTAGTATCAACCAGTTGGATTTTCACCCCGAAGGCTTCGCACCAATCCCGTGCAGCAAACGCCCCCACCTGATCGCCCGCGCTTCATTGCGAAGCAATGCTTATGGCTATTAGCAGCATAGCCATAGTTCATTTCACTGCCCGCCTAGGCACGCGGATAATTGGCCCATCACGCAGCAAGCGGCACCGCTCGCTTGCTGGCTACCCCTCTTCCCTTTTGGCCACCTGCTCAGGTGGCTTTTTTTTGCCTGGCGTTTGCCCCAGCCCAAATGAAAACGGCCGACCCAAAGGGTCAGCCGTCGCTGAGTGATGTCGCTATTCATAGTGTTATGCGAGTTGCCCTCGTACCTCCTGCTTGACGCCCCAACCTTCGATAATTCCCCCCAAAGGCTCGACCACCGCCTCAAAGTCCTGTTCAAAATCGCCAATGCCGCCGTAGGTGGCGTACATCACCTTGCTCAGTTCCAGGTACCAGGCACCGTCGTCGCGCACACTGATCTGTGCATTCAAGGATTCACCGCGAAATTGTCCTGCCGCCCTGCGTGCCCCCTCCTCGTCGGGGAAAATGGCGTAGAACTCGATGGGATGGAACCGTGAAAAATCAAAACCGCCTTCTTTCATGCGGCGCAGCACGCTGCTGCTGATGTCTTCTTGATAGGCTGTGCTCATGAAACGTCCTCCTACTTCCAATGGATAGACTTTCCGTACTCCACGCGCCGGCAACCGAATGGTGCAGGCGCTACGGCAATCAGATTGCCGCCGGGACACAAGCATGTAGCTGACAAGACCAGACCTTAGCGATCCATTCGCTGATCTCGCTTGCAGAGTAGCTCCAACTCGGAGCGCGTGCCAAGGCCTGGTTACAGAAGGGATTATGGAATCGGGGAGATGCTGAGGATTTGAATGCTGTTCTGATCTTTGAGGCTCTTGAGCGTCGGGTCGTCGGTGCGACCTTCCAGGTCATTGAGATCCAGCTCGGCCGGGACCGGGAGAAGTTTGGCGCGAATCAGTTGCGCGGCCTTTTCCATGTCAGGTTGGTGCTCGCAGTCGAAGCGTTCGACGCTTTGCACACCATGATCATCCACAAAGGTGATTTCCCACTTTTGCATCGGTGCCTCCTCGATAAAACCCGTAGATGGGCTTACTTCCATCTCGACCCGGGTCGCCGGGCATTCGTTCCCTGCCCCTCGAAGAATTGCCCTGGCAACAGGGTTGCTATCACCAACCCTGTTGTTCCGATGGCCTGGAATAGGCGTGCTTACTTCTCGGCACGTTCCTTGAGGGCCTTGAGGGTCTCGAAAGGTGCATCGACCACAAACTTGTTGGCGACCATCGCCGGCACGCTACCACCTGGCTCTGTGTGCACTTGATAGGTCACTTCGACCTGATCGCCCTTGGGCACGAACTTCCAGAAGCCCTTGACCTCGGTTACCCGGACAAAACCCTTTTCCTCCGGAATGTATTTCGGCACGCCTTCCAGGTTGCGGGTCAGGCTGCCATCGGCGCCATCGACGGTGGTGATATGCAGCACCGAGTCCCGCGCAGTCACCGGCCAAGGGGTATTGAACTGGGTGTAGGTCCAGCTCTGGTCACCTTCGTGCTTGAGCAGTTTCTGGCTCTTGCACTCGTGGATCCAGGCACAGGCCCCGGCCACGTCTTCCTGCAGCGCCCGCAGCTTGGCAACAGTGGTCTTCATCAGGGTAACGCCCTGATAGGACTTGTAGTCGGAGCCCGGCACTTCACTCAGGGAGATCTTGATCCCGTCTTCGTTCTTGGCAACTTTCCAGTCTTCGGCCTGAACCACGGTGGAGGCCAGAACAGCGCTCAACCCACACAGCACAGCGATACGATGCAGCGAACCCATAGTCTTGTTCCTTATTGTTGAAGTTCCGTTCGTTGAACACACTACGCCGCGGTCATTTGCTCCCACCAGCCGATCAGTGTGATGGCTTGTTCCTGGCTGCTGCCGCAGACCTCGATATCCGCCTGGAACGCGCCACAGACGGCAGGACGCTCGGGCTGGCCGAAGATTCTGCACAGATTATCGACAGACAGTTGCACACAACGTTCGCCCGCGGGCTTGCCATGGGGCATGCCGGGAATCGGTGTACTGATGGAAGGGGCAATGCAGCAGGCGCCACAGCCTTCTCGGCATTTCATGACGACAAGCTCCTCGGGAGTGTGGAATGACGGGGACTAGAGTACCCGCTTAAACAGCCGTTTGAAATTGGCCGCCCAGGGGTTTTTCGCGCAAATACGCGTGACTGATCAGTCTTGCGACAAAGCGTCGGCTCGCCAGGTCACACCTGCCGTCGGGTTTTACTGATTGAACTGGAATTCCAGGGCCGCGCCTTCGATTTCCCGGCGCTCTTCGTTGCGCAACTGCAATTGCATTTCGTTGGAAATCAGCCGGCCGTTGAGCTGGAACTTGCTTTCTTCCTTGGGCTTTTCCTCGAACAGTGGCGGCAGCAAGGGTGCGCGCTTGACGATCGGGACGGTGCCAATGGGTTGCAACTGGCGGACCATTTCCGGAGGCAGGCTCAGGTCGATATTGGTGGACGGTAACTCAGTGGTGCGCACCACTTCGCTGGCGGCCTTGGATTTCGAGGCAATCGGCGGGCGTGGCTTGTGCGCAACGGGTTTGTTCGCAGCGTCCGCTTTTTTCACGGGCGCGACTTTTTTGACCGGCGTGGTGGGTGCCACCTTAGTCGTTGACGTACTGGAAACCGCTTTATCCGGGGTCGCCGCCGCCATCGCGCTCCCCCAATTGAACACACTCAGCAAGCAGACCAACACCAGACCAACAGGAAAAATCGCTTTCATAACCCCTACAGCACTAACGGCAGAGGGCCATATGCTCGCCTGTTGCAAGGGCGCTGACAAGCGCCCATCTCGATCAGCCCCGGCGATGCCTCAAAAACCGCTGGCGGTTTCCTGGCACAGCTGGGTCGCGAGCATGCCCAGTGTCATCAAGGCTCGCTCGGCTTCACGGTTCCAGGGGATGCCGCAGTTCAAGCGAATGCAGTGGTTGAACTGCTCGGTGTTACTGAAAATCAGTCCCGGGGCGATGCTGATCCCCTGCTGCAAAGCCCGCACGTGCAGTTCCTGGGTATTGACCCGTCCCGGCAAACTGACCCACAGGATGAAACCGCCAGTGGGTCGGGTCATCTGGGTGCCTTCGGGGAAATACTGCTGCACTGCCAGCTGGAACGCACTGAGGTTCTTGCGATATTCCTGGCGAATGTAGCGCAGGTGTCGATCGTAACCGCCGTTCTCCAGGTAGGCCGCGATGCCCATCTGCGTGACGCTGCAGGCCGAATGGGTACTGAAGGTCTGCAGCCGCTGGATTTCCTGCTGGTACTTGCCGGCGATCATCCAGCCGATGCGCACCCCGGGGGACAGAGTCTTGGAAAAGCTCGAGCAGTAGATCACCCGATCCAGGCGGTCATAGGCCTTGAGGGACTTGGTGCGCCCCTGTTCGAACATCAATTCGCCGTAGATATCGTCTTCGACCACCTGGATATCAAAGTCCGAGGCCAGGCGCAGCAGTTGTTTCTGCCGCTCTTCCGGCATGGTGCCACCCAAGGGGTTGCTCAGGCGGGTGGTCAGCACCAGGGCCTTGATCGACCACTGGTTGGCGGCCAGTTGCAGGGCTTCCAGGCTCATGCCGGTGGACGGATCACTGGGAATCTCGATGACTTTGAGGCCGAGCAGATCGGCCAGTTGCAACAGGCCGTAATAGGTCGGCGACTCTGCGGCAATCAGGTCACCGGGGCGGGTCAGCACGCGCAAGGACATCTGCAGGGCGTCGACACAACCGTGGGTGATCACTACTTCGGATGGGTCGACCACCACCCCGGCGTCGCGCATGCGAATCGCCACCTGGCGGCGCAAGGGCTCGAAACCGGGACTGAACATGTAGCTGAACGCCCGCGGACTGTGAAAGCGCGTGACCTTGGCCAGTTGCTGATGCAGCGCCCGCACCGGCAGATAGTCGACACTGGGCACGGCAGCGCCCAGTGGGAACACCCCTTCGCGGCGTGACTCCACCAGTACTTGCTGGATGATGCTGCTGCGGGTCACGAGGCCCGGGCGCTCGACCCGGGCGATATCCGGGGTCGGCGCGGTCAGGGCCGGGGTCTGGTGAACGTAGTAACCCGACTGCGGACGTGCGCGAATCAGGCCCTGGTCTTCCAGGTTGGCATAAGCCTGGAGCACCGTCGCATGGCTGACATTGAGCTGCGAGCTCATCTTGCGTACCGAAGGCACACGCTCGCCAGGCTGATACACGCCGCGCCGGATATCCTCAGCCAGCTGCTGAGCGATACGTTGATAGAGCAAAAGATTGGTCATGACGCAGCACTCGATTTCACGGGCATTTTATTTTTGTAGAGAACTATACCGGCACAGTTTAGAAGTGTACGGGGACAGTTGCCACAATAGTCGACCGTACAGCCCAGTGTCAGTAAAAACTGTACTGTTTTGTGCGCCGATTGGCAGGCCAAAAAAAACCCGGCACCTCTACAGGTGCCGGGCTTTCCAGTAACGCTGACCTTAGCGGGCAGCGCCGAGCTGGCCTTTTTCGTCGGAGAACACAATTTCCACCCGGCGATTCTGCGCCCGGCCCCGCTCGGAAGCGTTGGCCTCTACCGGGTATTCATCGCCATAACCTTCGACTTGAATACGTTTATCGTCAACACCCAGGTCCATCAGCATGTCGGCCACCGCCTGGGCGCGGTCCCGGGACAGTTTGCGGTTTTCCTGTTTGCCGCCCGTGCTGTCGGTGTAACCCTCGATGCGCACGACACGCTTGGGGTTGAGCTGCAGGAACTGGACAATTTTCAGCACCGTGCGATTGGCCGAACTCTTGAGCTCCGCCTCACCAGTGTCGAACAGCACATCGCCAAGGGTCATCACCAGCCCGCGATCGGTCTGGGTAGTTGCCAGGCTGATGATCTGCTCTTCCAGCCATTTGCCCTGCTGCTGCACGCTGAGCAACTTGGCCTCGCGCAATGCCAGTTGCAGGCGTTGGCGCTCCAGCTCGAGCTTGGCTGCGCGCTCTTCGTTGAGCACTTTCTCGCTATGTTGCCGGGCAATCTCACTGTAACGCTGGCTCAGGTAGGAATAGTGCTGCACATCGGCACCGCTGCCCCAATAGCTGGACAGGCGATCGGCCCGGGCCAGGGATTCACCGGCCCGGATCACGTCCTTGGGCGCGATGCGCAATACGTTGGAGTCTTCCTTGACCTTCTGGAAGTCGTTATAGGCTTGTTGCAATGCCACATCGCTGTGCTGGCCCGCACACCCGTACAGGCTGGCCAGCAGCAGGCCGCCGAGGACGCCATTCGCAAGCTTCATTGGGCGTCTCCCAACTGCTTGCGCAAGCGCGCGATGCGGGTATTGAGAACGTTCAGTTGCTCCTGGCTTTTAAGCGTCAGGACCTTGGCCTCGGCCAAGCGTGCATCCAGTTCGGCCTGCTCGGCCTGCACACGGGCATCCTTGAATGACTGGTCGGCCATATCGGCCTTGGCCTGGGTGTACTTGCCTTCTGCCAGCTTCAGCTCCGGCACTTCCTCGGCGGTGGCCCCCACCGCGGTCGCCTGTTCCAGGGCCTGCCCGGTCAAACGCATTTGTTCATTCGGCGCCGGATCGGCTGCACAACCCGCCAGAGCCGTGACGGCCAGGGCAGCGAAAAGAGGTCGAATAGTCACTAAAAATCCCTACTGTTTTGGGGTGCTGACGGGCTGTTTCAATTGTGCTTTCCAGCGCTCCAGATTGCGCTGTAGCACGGCCTCAGTCAGACCGGACGCGGGCAATTCTGTCATCTTTTTGGCTAACTGTCCGCGCAACCATGGATCGTTGCACGCCGAGTTGTGGGAAATAGCCAGAAACAGCCCGGGTTTATCCACCGGTTGGGCGTAAGCCTGCACGTCGTTGGCGATACTCAGGGTCTGTGTCATGGCCATCCCGGCGTACCGCCCCGCCAACACAAACTCCACTTCGCCCAGCAGCAATTTCTGAAACGCCTGGGTCAGGTTCGGCGTACTGACCAGGGTCAGTTGCGATTGCGCGAACGCTGCGAAATCCTGGGTCAGCCGTGCCTGCTGCGACACTGCGCCTAGATGCCCACTCAAATCCTTGGCCTCGCTGTAGTCCAGCGTCGAACCATTGCGGGTCCATACCAGGTAGTCATTGCTGGCCAGTGCCGGGTGTATGTAGTCCAGCGCCTCCAGTTGCCCGGTCGCCAGCGGAGCGTCCGCCAGCAGGTCGATGCGCCCGCTGCGCACCTCCTCCAGCGCCTGGGAGCGCTTGCCGGCAAAACGCAACTCGACCTTGAGCCCCAACTCCGCCGCCACCTGCTGCAGCAAGTCGGCATTGGCGCCGATCAGGTGCACAGGGTCCTGCGGGTCTTGCCACAGATAGGGCGGCGCATCGGGGCTGCCGGTCACCACCAGGCGTTCGCATTTGCCGGCAGCGTTCGATACAAGGGGCAATAGGGTCAGGCCGAGGAACATCGACCAACCGCTCAAGCGACGCAAATCCATGGCGTATGTCTCCACTCTCAACTCGCGGACAAAAAAAAGCCCAGCCAAAAGGCCGGGCTCTTTATAAGTGAAGCCGCTGGATTAGACCAGCTTCTCCAGCTCAGGGATGGCTTCGAACAAGTCCGCCACCAGGCCGTAATCAGCCACCTGGAAGATCGGCGCTTCTTCGTCCTTGTTGATCGCAACGATCACTTTGGAGTCTTTCATGCCGGCCAAGTGCTGGATCGCGCCGGAAATACCGACGGCGATGTACAGCTGTGGAGCAACGATCTTGCCGGTCTGGCCGACCTGCATGTCGTTGGGTACAAAACCTGCGTCAACCGCGGCACGGGAAGCGCCGACAGCAGCGCCCAGCTTATCGGCCAGGGCGTACAGGTGTTTGAAGTTGTCGCCGTTCTGCATGCCGCGACCGCCAGAAACGACGATCTTGGCAGCGGTCAGTTCCGGACGATCGGATTTGGCCAGCTCTTCGCCAACGAAGCTGGAGGTGCCAGCATCGTGAGCAGCAGCAACCGCTTCAACAGCAGCCGAACCACCTTCAGCTGCAACCGGGTCGAAACCGGTGGCACGTACGGTGATCACTTTTACGGCGGCGTTCGATTGCACGGTGGCGATCGCGTTACCGGCGTAGATCGGGCGCTTGAAGGTGTCAGCGCTTTCTACCGAGATGATCTCGGAGATCTGGTCAACGTCCAACTGCGCGGCAACGCGCGGCAGGATGTTTTTGCCGTTGGAAGTGGCGGCAGCCAGGATGTGGCTGTAGCCAGCGCCCAGCTCGGCAACCAGTGGCGCAACGTTTTCCGGCAGTTGGTGAGCGTAGGCCGCGTTGTCGGCTACCAGAACTTTGCTCACGCCAGCGATTTTTGCAGCGGCTTCAGCCACCGCGCCAACGTTCTGGCCAGCGACCAGGACGTGGATGTCGCCACCGATTTTCGCAGCGGCAGCCACGGTGTTCAGGGTGGCCGGGGCCACAACCTTGTTGTCGTGTTCAGCGATTACCAAGATAGTCATGATTAGGCTCCTAAGCTCAAAGCACCTTCGCTTCGTTTTTCAGTTTCTCGACCAACTCAGCAACAGACTTGACCTTGATACCCGCGCTGCGTGCAGCCGGCGCTTCGACTTTCAGGGTCTTGTTGGTGGAGGCGGTGGAAACGCCCAAAGCATCCGGAGTCAGCACTTCAAGCGGCTTCTTCTTGGCTTTCATGATGTTTGGCAGGGACGCATAACGCGGCTCGTTCAAACGCAGGTCGGTGGTGACGATGGCTGGCAGTTTCAGGGAAACTGTCTGCGCGCCGCCGTCGATTTCACGAGTCACGGCAACGCTGTCGCCAGACACTTCGACTTTCGAAGCGAAGGTGCCCTGACCGTAGCCGCTCAATGCAGCGAGCATCTGGCCAGTCTGGTTGTTGTCGCTGTCGATCGCTTGTTTGCCGAGGATCACCAGTTGCGGCTGTTCCTTGTCGACAACAGCTTTCAACAACTTGGCAACGGCCAGGGAAGTCAGGTCTTCGGCGGATTCGACGAGGATGGCGCGGTCGGCACCCAGAGCCAGCGCGGTGCGCAGTTGCTCTTGAGCGGTGGACGGGCCGATGGAGACGACGACGATTTCAGTCGCAACACCTTTCTCTTTCAGGCGTACGGCTTCTTCCACTGCGATTTCGCAGAAAGGGTTCATCGACATCTTGACGTTAGCGAGATCGACGCCGGAGTTATCCGCTTTGACGCGGACCTTGACGTTATAGTCGACCACTCGTTTGACAGCTACAAGAACCTTCATGGATTCCTCGTTACTCTCCGGTGAAAAGAAAGTCGCCTAGGCGAACCTGGCGGTTGATGCTCATCGGGCACAAGGGCACCTCTAAAAACGCCGGCCTGTGTATCGGGTAATCCTGCTCAGGAGGCAAATGACCGTTCGTCAGCGGTGACTGACAAGTCATTCGTTTTCACAGCGTGTAGACTTCGCCGCGAACCCACATTGCGCATCACCTTGTACTGCCTTCGCCCTGTCTTTAGAGGTGCTCTTGAAACCAACAGTCAGCCTACGGCGAGCGCAAAACCGCCCGTATCTTGACCGGAACGCCTATTCCGGTCAATACGGCAAAATGGTCAGTTATAAGCCGCGCTTCTTTGATTTATCTGGCTTCCAGCAATTTCAAACAAACGTTTGTATTGGACGCTGAGAGTGGTGTAGATATAATGCGCCACCTAGAGAGAAAGGTGGGCCCTCGATTGTCCTCCTGCCCACAGGGCAGAGCAATTGATCGAGGCTACACCAAACCTCCAATTAGAAAAAAAACTGTTGAGCCTTGAGTAGGAGATAACCTGTGGAACGCGAATACATGGAATTCGACGTGGTCATCGTCGGTGCCGGCCCCGCTGGTCTTTCCGCCGCCTGCCGATTGAAGCAGAAGGCCGCCGAAGCCGGTAAGGAAATTAGCGTCTGCGTGGTCGAAAAAGGCTCCGAAGTCGGTGCGCATATCCTGTCCGGCGCGGTGTTCGAACCTCGAGCCCTGAACGAATTGTTCCCGGACTGGAAAGAGCTCGGCGCCCCGCTCAACACCCCGGTCGTGCGCGATGACATCTATGTGCTGCGCAACCCCGAGGCGTCCGTCAAGGTTCCTGACTTCTTTGTGCCCAAGACCATGCACAACGAAGGCAACTACATCATCTCCCTGGGCAACCTGTGCCGCTGGCTCGCCCAGCAGGCCGAGAACCTGGGCGTGGAAATCTACCCTGGCTTCGCCGCACAGGAAGCCCTGTTCGACGAAAATGGCGTGGTCCGCGGGATCATCACCGGTGACCTGGGCGTCGATCGCGAAGGTAATCCGAAAGAAGGCCTGTACACCCCCGGCATGGAACTGCGCGGCAAGTACACGCTGTTCGCCGAAGGTTGCCGCGGCCACATTGGCAAGCAACTGATCAAGCGCTTCAACCTGGACAGCGATGCCGACGCCCAGCACTACGGCATCGGCCTCAAGGAAATCTGGGAAATCGACCCGGCCAAGCACCAGCCTGGCCTGGTGGTCCACACCGCCGGCTGGCCGCTGGATATCATGGGCACCGAGAACACCGGCGGCTCGTTCCTCTATCACCTGGAAAACAACCAGGTGGTCGTGGGCCTGATCGTCGACCTGTCCTACAGCAACACCTACCTGTCGCCATTCGACGAGTTCCAGCGCCTCAAGCATCACCCGGTGCTCAAGCAATACCTGGAAGGCGGCAAGCGCATCAGCTACGGCGCCCGGGCAATCTGCAAAGGCGGCCTGAACTCGTTGCCGAAAATGGTCTTCAAGGGCGGCGCGCTGATCGGTTGCGACCTGGGCACCCTGAACTTCGCCAAGATCAAAGGCAGCCATACGGCGATGAAGTCCGGCATGCTCGCGGCTGAAGCGGTGGCTGATCGCCTGCTCGCCGAATCCGAAGGCGGCGACGAACTGACGGCCTATGTCGACAGCTTCAAGAAAAGCTGGCTGTACGAAGAACTGTTCGCCAGCCGCAACTTCGGTCCAGCGATCCACAAGTTCGGCGCGATCGTCGGCGGTGGGGTCAACTGGCTCGACCAGAACATCTTCGGCGGCAAGCTGCCGTTCACCCTGCACGACACCAAGCCAGACTACGCGTGCCTGAAGCTGGCGGCCGACTGCAAGAAGATCGACTACCCGAAACCCGACGGCAAACTCAGCTTCGACAAGCTCAGCTCGGTGTTCATCTCCGGCACCAACCACGAAGAAGAGCAGCCGTGCCACCTCAAGCTGGCCGACGCGAGCATCCCGATCAGCAAGAACCTGCCGCTCTACGACGAGCCTGCGCAGCGCTACTGCCCGGCCGGTGTGTATGAAGTGATCACCAAGGAAGACGGCGAGAAACGCTTCCAGATCAACGCCCAGAACTGCGTGCACTGCAAGACCTGTGACATCAAGGACCCTGCGCAGAACATCACCTGGGTGACGCCGGAAGGCGCGGGCGGACCGACTTACCCGAACATGTAAGCCGTATGCCTGAACATCAAGGCTCCCGAATGGGGCAATGCTGTTCAGTTAAGGGAACGTCACACTTTGTAGGAGCGAGCTTGCTCGCGAAGAACTCAAAGACGCCGCGTTTATACTGAACACACGCGTTATCGTTGACGTTTTTCGCGAGCAAGCTCGCTCCTACAAAAGCATCGCACTCCTTAACTGAACAGCATTGCCCGAATGGGGGCCTTTTTGTTGCCTGCAATAAAGCTCTGGTAGCAGCTGCCGAGCAGCGCACGGCGGGGTCAAGCGGCGCGCTCGTCCCCCGGGTTGCGCTCGAAGTAGCGCTTGTACTCGCGACTGAACTGCGACGTGCTCTGATAACCGACCCGGTGCGCCACCTGCGCCACGCCCAGGCCCTCGGCCACCAGCAAAGTCTGAGCCTTGAGCAGGCGCAGGCGCTTCAAGTACTGCACCGGCGACAACAAAGTACTGCGCTTGAAGTGCTCATGGAAAGTCGAGGCGCTCATGTTGGCGCAACTGGCCAGGGTCTCGACGTTCAACGGCTCGTTGTAGTGCGCATGCAGATGGCTGATCGACGCCGCGACGCGGGCGAACTGGCCCTGCTGCTCCACCAGCGCCCGCAGCACATCGGCCTGGGGCCCGCGCAGGGCGGTGAACAACAATTCACGCAGGCGCGCCGGCCCCATGATCCGAGCTTCCAGCGGATCGTGCAGGCACGACAACAACCGCTCGACACAACCGCGCATGCCGTCATCGAGCACCACCGAGGTCATCGACTCGGGTGTCTGTGCGGCACCGGGCCGCCCTGGCGCCAGCCCCATGGCCAGCACCAACTCCCCCAGCAGCACCCGGTCAATCGCCACCGAGACCCCCAGCAAGGGGGCATTGGGCAAGGCATAGGTTTCGCATTCGAAGGGCACCGGCAATGCCTGGATCAGGTAATGCCCGGCCCCATACTCCATGGTCCGCGGCCCCAGGTACGCCAGTTTGCTGCCCTGGGCGATGATCATCAGGCTCGGCTCATAGATATGAGGGCCGCGGGCAACGTCGCAACTGGCGCGCAGTACCTGCACGCCGGGCAACGCGGTCGGGGTGAAGCCATCACCGGTGGCCAGCGGCTCGATCAACGCCACCAGGCTGGCATTGGCGTCGAGATGACGGGTCAGCAACATAGGAAAAACTTCGCAAAAATGGGATGAAAGCATCATCGCAGGTCTGCTCGCCAATGCGAGCCTTGGCAGGCCGATGCCGGAGGATTAGGCATGACACCCGGAGGAATCGCCATGGCCGTTGGCCGCCTTGGCGCCCAGAATGCGCCGCCTCTCCTGTCACTGTTTTTGCGAGGTTCATCATGTACACCGCCATCGGTTACGCCGCCCAGTCGGCCACCACTCCCCTCGCCCCCGTGCAATTCCAACGTCGTAGCCCACGAGCTGACGACGTCGCAATCGAGATCCTCTACTGCGGCGTCTGCCACTCCGACATTCACCAGGCACGCAACGAATGGGGGATTGCCGTTTACCCGCTGATGCCGGGCCACGAGATCGTCGGCAGGGTCACAGCCATCGGCGCCGACGTCGGCCAACATAAAGTCGGCGACCTGGTCGGCGTCGGCTGCATGGTCGACTCGTGCCGCCACTGCGAAGCCTGCCAGGCTGACCTGGAGCAGTACTGCCTCGAAGGCCCGACCATGACCTACGCCACCCCGGACCGGGTCGACGGCAGCAACACCATGGGCGGCTACTCCGACAGCATCGTGGTCAATCAACACTTTGTGGTGCGCATCCCGTCGCAACTGGACCCAGCCAGCGCCGCACCGATCCTCTGCGCCGGTATCACCACCTATTCGCCGCTCAAGCACTACGGCGTGAAGGCTGGCGACAAGGTCGGCATTCTCGGCATGGGAGGCCTGGGCCACATGGGGATCAAGTTCGCCAAGGCCATGGGCGCCGAAGTGACGCTGTTCACTCGCTCGGCGAGCAAGGCTGAAGAAGGGCGTCGCCAGGGGGCCGACCACGTGATCGTCAGCACCGATGCCGCGCAGATGGCTGCGGCGGCCGGACAGTTCGATTTCCTGCTCGACACCATCCCGGTGCAGCACGACCTCAACCCCTACCTCGACACCCTGCGCTTTGACGGTGTGCACATCCTGGTGGGCTTGATTGAACCCGTCGATCCACCGGTCCACGCCGGCAAACTGGTGATGAGCCGCCGGGTCCTCGCTGGCTCGCTGATTGGCGGCATTGCCGAAACCCAGGAAGTGCTGGATTTCTGCGCTGAACATGGGATCACCTGTGACATCGAAATGCTCGATATCCGCCAGATCAACGAGGCTTACGCGCGCATGATCGCCGGTGATGTGAAGTATCGCTTTGTCATCGACATGGCGACCCTCAAGGCCTGAGCAACGCTTCAGCGCCCCTCGGCGAAATCACGCAGGACATTGCCGTCCATGCGATAGCGCACCCACTCTTCCTGGGGCTGGGCGCCGAGGGATTTGTAGAACTCGATGGCTGGGGTGTTCCACTCCAGCACACTCCACTCAAAACGCCCGCAGTCGTTGGCGCAAGCAATCTTCGCCAGGTGGCGCAGCAAGTATTTGCCTGCGCCACCGCCGCGCTGCTCGGGCGTGATGTACAGGTCTTCAAGGTACAGGCAGTTACTGCCCAGCCAGGTCGAATAGCTGAAGAAAAACACCGCAAATCCGATCGGCAGGCCATCGCGCAGACAGATCAGGCCGTGAGCGGTGGCACCTTCACTGAACAGGCTGCGTTCGATATCGGCGACACTGGCGATGACTTCGTGGCGGGCGCGCTCGTAATCCGCCAGCTCGGTGATGAAGGCGAGAATTTGCGGGGCATCGCTGGGTGTGGCCGGGCGGATCTCGATCGACATGGACGTCCCTTGAGAACGAATGAAAACGCCATACTATGTCGCCGATCGACGTTCGTCACATGGCACTGTCAAATTTTCTCCAGGCAGCGCTGGTGCTGATCAAAGGACTCGCGCTGCCTAGGGGGTACTCCGCCATTCGCTAACCCTGAAACCGCCAACCACAGAACAAACACTCGGGCTGGCCGTGGTAGATAAGGGTTCGACAAACCTACCGGTCACGAGATATCGCCATGCCCCGTCGCCCTACTCCGGACTCCGCCGTTGCGGGAAAACTGTTTGGCCTGTTCTGCCTCGCCAGCTACCTGCTGTCGTTGTCCTACGGCTCGACCTTTTTACTGTCCCTGCTGATCAGCTCACGGGGCGGTAACGAGCACGATGCCGGCAGCGTGATTTCTGCGGCGATGCTCAGCACCTTCGCCGCGGTGCTGGTTTCCGGGCATTTGTCGGACCTGTTCGGTGCCGCGCGTTCGATTGCCCTGTTCGGCGGCCTGCTGGTGCTGGCCAGCCTGGGGTTTGCCCTGACGCCGGGCTTTGGCAGCGCCTTGCTGTTTTTTGGCCTGACCCTGGGCCTGGGCTGGGGCGTGTTCTACACCCTGGGGCCGATCATCGTGGCCATGCTGGTGCCCGCAGCACAACGGACCAGGTATTTCGCCCTGCTGTCGGGCAGCATGATGACCGGCATCGGGTCCGGGCCCTTGCTGGGGCGCGCCGCCAGCGCCCTGGGTTATCCACTGAGCAGCGCGTTTTTCCTCGCCGCCCTCGCCAGCCTGATCGGTGCGCTGCTGTTCTGGCGCCTGGGTGCGGTGCTTTCGCAACGACCCAATCAGCTGGGCAATGCCGCGCTATCGCGTATTTCCTGGGCGGCGACGGTTCGGGTGATGTCCTCCAGGGCGCTGCTCCCGATCATCATGGTGGGCCTGGGTGGTTGTGTCTTCGGCGGGCTGTCGAGCTTTCAGACCAGCTACGCCGCCGCGCGTGCGCTGGATTACTCGCTGTTCTTTCTCGGTTTCATGAGCGCGGCGATTACCAGCCGCATGCTGATTGCCAGCTTCGTGGTCAAGCGCGACCCTTACTGGGCATCCTGCCTGCTGTCAGGATTGATGGTGGTGTCGGTGCTGATGTTCGGCTTCGTCGTCGACGATGCCTTCAGCTACCTGCTGGCAGCCGTGGTGCTGGGCATCGGCTACGGCCTGACCTACTCGGTGATCAATGGCCTGGCCGCCAACGAAGCGCCGCCCGGCAGCACCCCTCAAGCCCTGCTGCTGTTCAGCCTGGGCTATTTTGTCGGGGTATTCGGCTTTCCCTGGCTGGCGGGCAGGATCATCGTCGAGCAAGGGCTGCCGGCGATGCTGCTGGTGGTGCTGGGCGTGGCGCTGTTGAACTGGTTGATCACCGTCGGGCGGTTGTTGTGGCGCTGGCTGGTCGTGAGCAAGGCATTGCAGGAGGCGTAGGGTGCTCGTGTCAGTCACGCTCAGGGTTCGAGCCCGATGGGGAAAAACTCGCCACCGCTGTAAACCCCCAGCCAGCGCTGGCCGTCGAGTTCGCGGGTGACGGCGAGCTCGACCAGTTGGTAGAACACGTTGCGATGGATCAAGGCTTCGAGGTTGCTCCGTACGTGCACATAAGGGGCTGGTTCCTGGGTCTGCGGGTCGATGACCACTCGCAGAGGGTGCTCTGGCCCGGCTTCGGTGACTTCCTCGACGTTGGTGGTGAAACGCAGCACCTGGGCCTCGCCCTCGCCTTGCACCTCCAGGGTCACGGCCACGAAAGGCGCGTCATCCACTTTGATCCCGACCTTCTCCACTGGGGTGATCAGGAAATAATCGTCACCGTCGCGGCGCATGATGGTGGAGAACAGCTTGACCATCGGCTTGCGCCCGATCGGCGTGCCCAGGTAGTACCAGGTGCCGTCGCGGGCGATGCGCATGTCGATGTCGCCACAGAAGTCGGGGTTCCACAGATGAACCGGCGGCAAGCCTTTGGACTTGGGGATTTGCCCCAGCAGATCGTTAGCTTTTTGCGCACCACTCATGTTGTTCTCCGGTTGAACTACTGATCGCCCAGGCCCAGCAGGCTACGCGCATATTGCGCCAGCGGCGGGCCCAGCAGATCTTCTGGCCTGGTGTCGTGGAACGTCAGTAAACCGCCACGACTCTTGATCCGTGCAGTATCAATCAAATACTGGGTGCTGGTCTCGATCAACATCAGTTGAATCACCCCTTTGTCGATACCCAGGCGATCCACAGCCTCTTGATCGAGCCATTCATCCGAGTTGCCGATGCGGTCGTCGGCGCTGGCAAAGCGGGTGTAGAGCAGGTAATGGGCGCCTGCAGCCCGTGCCTCGCCCATGGCGGCATCCAGGCCCTCGGGCGCGCGGGCGCGACGGACCATCGGGAAATACTCGATAAAGCCGTTGAAAGCCTGTTCGGCAACCACGTTGGGGCGCGGCTCGGCACTGCCAGGCGGGGCAAACGGGCCCTGGGCAATGTAGATGAACGAGTCTGGCTGAATACGCAGGTTGTTCACCCGACGGCTGTCGCTGTGATCGAGAAAACCGGCGTCGCTCATCTGATCGCGAACCCCTTCGCCCATGTCGCTGACAGTCATGCAGCCGCCAAGCGTGACAACCGCCAGCAGCAAAACCAGGCTACGCATCCTTACCCTCCAGAAGCCGGTGACGGAAAACCGGCGAATCCGGGCAAGATGCAGCTTCCGCGCCAGCTCAGCCGCCGATGATTTTCATCACGGTCGCGCCACCGGAAAATGCCACTTCCTGCTTGTCCCCCAGGGCCTTCACCAACAGCCGTTGCAACGCCGGCAAGGCCTGGTGACGGGGCTTGTCCAGCAGGTCGCCGACATAATGCCGATTGCTCGATGACAGGCAGCCATGCAACCAGCCCGTGGACGACAGGCGCAGGCGCGAGCAGGTCCGGCAGAACGGCACGCTTTCATTGGCGATCACGCCAAAATGGCCGAGCCCGGGGATTTCATAGCGCACCGCCGTGGCATCCACCGGCGCATCGGCTTGCAGGTATTCGTATTGCTCGCCAATCAGGCCGAGTAGCTGCTGGAGGCTGACGAACTGCTGCAGGAAGGCATTCGAGTCAGAGGCCAGGTGGCCCATACGCATCAATTCGATAAAACGCAGTTCATAGCCGCGCTCCAGGCAGTATTCGAGCAAGGGCATCACCTGGTCCAGGTTCTGCCCGCGCAGCGGTACCATGTTGACCTTGATCTTGATGCCCGCGGCGCGGGCCTGCTGCATGCCATCGAGCACCGTCGGCAGATCGCCACCGCGAGCGATGCCGCGAAAGGCCGCCGGGTCGAGGGTATCGAGGGAAACGTTGATCCGCCGAATACCGGCATCCACCAGCAAGGGCAGCTTTTTGCCCAGCAACTGGCCATTGGTGGTCAGGCTGATCTCATCCAGGCCCATCTGCCCGACCGCTCGCATGAAGGTTTCCAGCTTCGGGCTCACCAGCGGCTCACCGCCGGTAATGCGCAGCCGCTCGATGCCAGCCGCCTCGATCAGGTACGCAACCCCGCGCGCCATGGCTTCGGCCGACAGCTCGTCCTGCGCAGCCACCAGCCGCTTGCCGTTAGGCACGCAGTAGGTACAGGCATAGTTGCAGGCGGAGGTCAGGCTGACGCGCAAATTGCGGAAGCGCCTGCCTTGTCGGTCAACGATCATGGATTACTCCGGCGGAAGTCGGTGCGGAAAAGCTAAAACTTGACTCACAAATCAAGTTTTAGCAATACCTAAGCCTGAGTATATTCCTGGGGCACTGCGCCATACAGGGAAACATGGCGCAATAAGGCTGCTGAATGAATCAGCTGCCTGGGGTGTCGGTATCGCGCTTGCGCTTGTTGCCCATGCGCACGCCGATATCCATCAGGAACTGGAAGAAACCTTCCTGGTCTTCCAGCACATTGCTCCAGAACGGCGAGTGATACAGCGCCACCGCGCCGTGCACCAGCGCCCAGGATGCGCAGTAGTGGAAATACGGCGGCACGTCTTCCAGCTTGCCTTCGCTGATCCGGCCCTTGATCAACAGGGTCAGGCGCTCGAAGTTGGAGGCGCGGATCTTGTGCAACTCCTCGACCATCTCTGGCACCTGGTTGCCCTTGACCACTTTCTCTTCCAGGCGATCGAACAACCGGTAGCGTTGCGGGTCGCGCATGCGGAATTCGAAGTAGGCCCGGGACAGGGCTTCCTTATCCTTGTCGACATCGGCAGAGTGCAGCAGCTCGTTCAGGTCACGCTCGTAATCGAGCATCAGGCGCAGATAGATCTCCGCCTTGGACTTGAAGTGCTTATAGATGGTGCCTTTGCCGATACCCACGGCATCAGCGATCATCTCGACGGTGACACTGTCTTCACCTTGTTCGAGGAACAGCTTGAGCGCGGTGTCGAGAATTTCTTGCTCGCGGCGACGAAACTCACGGACCTTACGAGGTTCTTTGTGCATAAGAAAAAGGTCTGTAGGGGTCAAAATTCGAAGCCGCGTATTATGCCTAACTTGCGCCAAATTGCACGGATCATCCGACCATGACTACGTTTCTTGATGAATTTGTACAGGCTCCAGGCCTTCGCTATTTGAATCATGCAGCCGTCGCGCCCTGGCCAAATCGGGCGGCCAGCGCCGTGGCGCGCTTCGCCCAAGAGAACGTTTTGCTGGGCGCGCGGGACTATTCGGACTGGATGTCACTGGAGCAGCGCCTGCGTGAACGCCTGATGCGCCTGCTAAACGCACCGTCGACGGACGACATCGCGCTGGTCAAAAATACTTCTGAAGCGCTGTCTTTTGTCGCCTTCGGACTGCCCTGGCAGAGCGGTGACCAGATCGTCATCAGCGATGAGGAGTTCCCATCCAACCGCATCGTCTGGGAAGCCCTGGCCGCGCAAGGCGTCGAAGTGATCCAGGCCAGCCTCAAGGGCGACGATCCGGAAGGCGCGCTGTTGGCTGCCTGCGGCCCCCGCACGCGCTTGATGTCGGTCAGCGCCATACAATTTGCCAGCGGCCTGCGCCTGGACCTGCAGCGCCTCGGAGCCGGCTGCAAACAGCAAAACGTGCTGTTTTGCATCGACGCCATCCAGCAACTCGGCGCCCTGCCCTTCGACGTCCAGAGCTATCAATGCGACTTTGCCATGGCCGATGGCCACAAATGGTTGCTGGGCCCGGAAGGCCTGGGGGTGTTCTACGTGCGCAGCGAACTGCGCGAACAACTCAAGCTGCACGAATTCGGCTGGCACATGCTTGAACACATGGGTGACTACACCCGCACCACCTGGGAGCCGGCCAAGAGTGCCCGGCGTTTTGAGTGCGGCAGCCCGAACATGCTCGGCGCGATGGCCCTGGAGGCCAGCCTGTCGTTATTGGAAGAAGTCGGCATGCCGACCGTGGCCACACTCATCGCCGAACGCGTGCAGTGGCTGCAGGACGGTTTGGGCGCAATCGCCGGGATCACCCTGCACAGCCCGCTCAATCCGGCTCGGCGCGGGGGGATTTTTTCCTTCAGCATCGACGGCATCGATAACCAGGTCGTGTACGAGGCTCTCAAGGCTCAGCAGGTGGTGTGTATTCCGCGCGGGCCGGGCGTGCGGTTTTCCCCGCACTTCTATACCGAAAAACGCGTGATCGACGAAACTATCGCCATCGTCGCAGCCATCGCCAAGCAGTGAGAACTCAAGCGAAGCGCCGGTATTCCAAATATGTTTAAGAAACCCGGGGAGCAAACTGGACTCGGCGCAATACTGATCAATACTTGAAATGTCGGCGCGTCATCTCCCCCAAGTGGCGCGTGGATATAGGTACCAACGGACCGCGTACCTTTGTTTTACTCCTAATGGTCTTAACCCGGATTCACCCCCCAGAACCCGGGTTTTTTTTGCCTGCGATTTGCCTCCCCAGGCCGTCGCTCAAACCGATTTAACGTGGGCCAAGGGGAACAGTCGCTTGAAGTTTTCGGTGGTCTGCTCGGCAAACCGCTCGTAGGACTCACCGCGGAGCATCGCCAGGAACTCCGCCACTTCGCGTACGTATTGCGGCAGGTTAGGTTTGCCGCGGTAAGGAATCGGCGCCAGGTAGGGGGAATCGGTCTCCACCAGCAGGCGATCGGCCGGCACCTTGCTCGCGACATCACGCAAGGCATCGGCATTGCGGAAGGTGACGATGCCGGACAACGAGATGTAGAAGCCCAGGTCAAGCGCCGCCTTGGCCATGTCCCAGTCTTCGGTGAAGCAATGCAGCACACCCGCCTGGGGCAAGGCTGCCTCGCGCAGCAATGCCAGGGTATCGGCGCGTGCGCCACGGGTGTGGACGATCACCGGCTTGCCCGTTTGCTGGGCGGCTTGCAGGTGAAGGCGGAAGGATTGCTGCTGCAGCTCGGCCGCCTCTGGCTCGTAATGGTAGTCAAGGCCCGTCTCGCCAATGGCCACCACGCGCGGATGATTGAGCTCGTGCAACAGCCAGTCCAACGCCGGTGCCGCGCCCGGCTGGACGTCCAGCGGATGCACGCCCACCGAGCAGTCGACGTCGTCGTAGCGCTCGGCAAGCGCCTTGACGTCGGCCGCGTTGTCGACACTGACGCCGATACACAGGAAATGCCCGACCCCGCGCTGGCGCGCCGCCTCAAGGGCAGCGTCCAGGGAGCCGTCGTGGGCGGCGAGGTCGAGACGGTCGAGATGGCAATGGGAATCTACAAGCATAGTGAGGTTGCAACTAAATCGTATGGGTGGGGCGCCCGGACACAGTCCGGGCAGCGCGGTTTAACGTTGAGCCGGCAACCCTGTCCACTGCACCAGCAGGGCCTCGAGCAGCAGCACACGGTTGAGGTTAGCCTTGCTCAGGACCTTCTGCCGCTGGGCCAGGATCCAGTCCTGGATGTTCAGCACCTTGTCCTGGGAAGACTTCTGCGCCAGGTACTGCACCACCTTGCGCATATCCACCAGGCCGAGGCCGGCTTCATCCTGGGTCAGTTGATAACGCAGGATCAGGCTCGACCAGTCGCAGAACCAGTCGAACAACAACAGCAGCGGGATCGCATTCCAGCCTTCGGCCAGTTGGGTGGGCGACTGCTGTTGCTTGAGTAGTTTCTTCACCCCGTCGACCACCAGCGCCCGCTGTTCGCGTACGCCCTGGGCCTGCAGGGTGACCGCTGCCAGGGGCGAGCCGGCTGCCAGGGTCAGTAACTCGACCCGCTCCTCTTGCGTGCAATCGGGCAAGGCCTGGGCCAGCCATGCCAGGCTCATGGCCTCGCTGGGCAGCGGACAGGCTTGCTGTACACAGCGACTCTTGATGGTCGGCAACAGGCGACTGGTCTGGTGGCTGACCAGCAACAGCACGGTGTCACCAGACGGTTCTTCGAGGCTTTTGAGCAAGGCGTTGGCGGCGTTGATGTTCATCGACTCCACCGGCTCGATCAACACCACCTTGCGCCCGCCCAACTGCGCGGTCTGGACCACGAAACTGACCAACTCACGGACCTGGTCGACCTTGATCGCCTTGTCCGCCTCCTCCGGCTCGAGAATGTAGTTGTCCGGATGGCTGCCGGCCTTGAGCAACAGGCAGGATTTGCATTGCCCACAAGCATCCAGGCCGTCTGGCCGCTGGCACAGCAGGCGCGCCATCAGACGCTCGGCCAGGGCGCGCTTGCCAATGCCCTTGGGGCCATGGAGCAGGTAGGCGTGGGCGTGCTGCCCGCGGCCGGCCAGTTGCTGCCAGAGGCTGTCCTGCCACGGATAGGCTTCAGCCACGGTGACGCTCCAGCAACTGTGGCAGCAAGCCGTCCAGCGCCTGCTGCACCTGCGCCAATGGCTGGGCGGCATCGACCAACAGGTAACGCTGCGGATCTGCCGCGGCACGCTGGAGGAATGCCGCGCGCACGGCCTCGAAGAACACCCGGCCTTCCAGCTCGAACCGATCCAGTCGGCCACGGGCACTGGCGCGGGCCATGCCGATCTCGATCGGCAAATCGAACACCAGGGTCAGGTCCGGGCGCAAATCGCCCTGGACGAAGGTCTCCAACGCCGCGATGCGCTCCAGCGACAACCCGCGGCCGGCGCCCTGATAGGCGTAGGTCGAATCGGTAAACCGGTCACAGAGCACCACCGCGCCGCGCGCCAGCGCCGGGCGGATGACCTCGGCCAGGTGCTGGGCGCGCGCGGCGAACACCAGCAACAGCTCGGTGTCGGCATGCATGACTTCATCGACCGGCGCCAGCAGCACTTCGCGGATGCGCTCGGCCAAGGGGGTACCGCCGGGCTCGCGTGTCAGCACCACTTCGATACCGGCGTCACGCAGGCGTTCGGCAAGGTATTCGCGATTGGTGCTTTTGCCGGCGCCTTCGGGGCCTTCCAGGGTAATAAACAAGCCAGTCACAGGCAGTCCTTAATCAGAGTCATTGCGAGCTTTGCGGTGCCTGGGCGTCAGGCGTTGGCGGCGCAGGTGGTAGATCCTGCGGGACCGCCTCAGGCGCTTCGGGTACTGCTGGCACCTCGGGCACCTGCGGCGCCGGCTCCTCGGGCGTCACCGCACCGTTGGCGGGCGCAGGGCTGGAACGATAGTCGGCGCGGCGCTTGAGTTGATACTCGCGCACGGCGTTGTTGTGGGCATCCAGGTCATCGGAAAATACATGGCTGCCGTCGCCGCGAGCGACGAAGTACAGGCTGCTGCCCGACACCGGGTTGAGGGCCGCGTGAATCGCTTCACGGCCGACCATGGCAATCGGGGTCGGCGGCAGGCCGAAAATCACATAGGTGTTGTAGGGCGTCGGCTCGCGCAGGGACGCGCGGGTCAGCTTTCCGTTGTAGCGCTCACCCATGCCATAGATCACGGTCGGATCGGTCTGCAGCATCATGCCGATCTGCATGCGCCGTACAAACACTCCGGCAATCTGTCCGCGCTCCTGTGGCACCCCGGTTTCCTTCTCCACCAGGGACGCCATGATCAGCGCCTGGTAGGGCTCGTTGTACGGCACATCCGGGGAGCGCTTGCTCCATTCCTTGGCCAGCACTTCTTCCAGCCGATCGTAGGCCTTTTCCAGGACTTCGGCATCGGTCATGCCGCGGACGAAACGGTAGGTGTCCGGAAAGAACCGACCCTCGGGAAATACACCGGCATGCCCGAGTTTTTCCATCAGCTCGCTGTCGCTGAGGCCGGCCAGGGTCTGTTCGAGCTTATCGTTTTTCGCCAGCGCTGCACGCACCTGGCGGAAGTTCCAGCCTTCCACCAGCGTCAGGCTGTACTGGACCACTTCGCCGCGCTGCCACAGGCCGATCAGGCCTTGTGCGCTCATGCCCGGCAGCATGCGGTATTCGCCGCTGTGCAGGGGTTGGGTGGCCAGGTTGAAGCGCCAGTACAGGCGCAGCCAGAAAGCGTCCTCGAGCACACCGTCGGCTTCCAGGCGATTGAAGGTCCCGGACGGCGTCGAGCCAGTGGGTACGTCGAGTAACTCTTCCTGAGTAATGTTGAGTGGCTGTTCCAGCGCCGAATTGATTTTCCAGGCCGAAGCGCCCAGCAGCAGCCCCGCCAGAACCAATCCGGTTTCCAGCAGCAGCAAGAGTTTACGTCTCACGAATCAAGCATCCAGTAGCGCGCGGGCAATTCCCTGCAGTTTACGGGTGAGCGGCCCAACCGGCCAGCTCAGCGCAGCATATGCGTTTACCGGCCAGATGCCGTAGACGCTGTTGCAGACAAAGACTTCATCGGCCTGTTGCAGTTGTTCGAGGCTGATGTCAGTGATTTCAGTGGGGATCCCCAGTGACTTGGCTTGAAACAATAATTCGCCCCGCATCACCCCGGCGACACCACATCGGCGCAAATCGGCGGTCAGCAGCACGCCATCACGCACGATGAACAAATTACTGAACACACCCTCGATGACTCGGGCATCTACGTCCAACATCAACCCTTCTGCGCATTCAGGCCCCTGCCACTCGGCGCGGGCAAGGACTTGCTCAAGACGATTGAGGTGCTTGAGGCCCGCCAGCAGCGGCTGGCTGGCCAAACGCGTGGCACAGGGGAACAGGCGCACGCCGTGCTCGGCATGAACGCTGGGGTAATGTGCAGGGGGATTGCCTTGCAGGATACGTCGCGGCGCAGCTGCAGGGTCGAAGGCATAACCGCGTTGACTGTCGCCGCGGGTCAGGATCAGCTTGAGCACGCCGTCGCCGAGTTCGGCGGCATAGGCCACCAGTTCGGCGCGAATCAGCCTGTGATCCGCCGCCAGCGCCAGGCGCAAGCAGCCCTCGGCCAGGCGTTGCAGGTGGCGTTCCAGCAATACGGGCTGGCCGCCCCTGACGGCGATGGTCTCGAACAAGCCATCGCCGTAGGCCAGGCCGCGGTCTTTTAGCGACAGTGCGTCAGCCGGCTGACCGTCGACCCAGCTTTCCATCAGTCGACGAACCGACGGAACACCAGGGAGCCGTTGGTGCCACCAAACCCGAAGGAGTTGGACAGCACTACGTCGATATCCATGTTACGCGCAGTGTGCGGCACAAAATCGAGATCGCAGCCTTCGTCCGGCTCGTCCAGGTTGATGGTTGGCGGCGCGACCTGGCCGTTGATCGCCAGCACGCTGAAGATCGCCTCGACGGCGCCCGCGGCACCCAGCAGGTGGCCGGTCATGGATTTGGTCGAGCTGATGGCCAGCTTGTAGGCGTGATCGCCGAACACGGTCTTGATCGCCTGGGCTTCGGCGAGGTCGCCGGCCGAGGTCGAGGTGCCGTGGGCATTGATGTACTGCACCTGGTCGCCATTGATCCGCGCATCGCGCAGGGCGTTGGCGATGCAGCGAGCAGCACCGGCACCGTCCGCCGGAGGCGAGGTCATGTGATAGGCATCGCCGCTGGTACCAAAGCCAATCAGCTCGGCGTAGATGGTCGCCCCGCGTGCCTTGGCGTGCTCCAGTTCTTCGAGAACCAGGGCCCCGGCACCGTCGGACAGTACAAAACCATCACGGCCCTTGTCCCATGGACGGCTGGCGCGGGTCGGCTCGTCATTACGCGTGGAGAGTGCACGGGCAGCACCAAAGCCACCCATGCCCAGGCCACAGGCGGCCATCTCGGCACCGCCGGCAATCATCACATCGGCTTCGCCGTAGGCAATGTTGCGCGCAGCCATGCCGATACAGTGAGTACCGGTGGTGCAGGCAGTGGCAATGGCGTAGTTAGGTCCCTGTATACCCAGGTGGATCGACAGGAAACCGGAAATCATATTGATGATCGAGCCCGGCACGAAAAACGGCGAAATCCGTCGCGGCCCGGAATCATGCAGCGTGCGGCTGGTCTCTTCGATATTGGTCAGTCCGCCAATACCCGAGCCCATAGCCACGCCGATACGCTCACGGTTGGCATCGGTGACTTCCAGGCCGGCATTACGCACCGCCTGAAATCCGGCCGCCAGACCGTATTGAATGAACAGGTCGAGTTTGCGAGCTTCCTTGACCGACAGGTACTCCTCGACATTGAAGCCCTTTACCGAGCCGCCAAAACGAGTGGAATAGGCAGAAAGGTCAGTGTGTTCGATCAGACCAATGCCACTGCGGCCAGCCAGAATGCCCTGCCAGCTGCTCGGCACATCCGTGCCCAGTGGCGACAACATACCCATACCGGTGACTACGACGCGTCTACGCGACACAGCACTCTCCTTTTTTCAAATGACGACTTTGCATCAGACCTAAAGAAAAAACCGCACGCCATGATGGCAGTGCGGTTTTTCCATGACAGCTAACAACGATTACAAACTATTACGCCTGGTGGCTAGTAACGTAATCGATGGCAGCTTGTACAGTAGTGATCTTCTCAGCTTCTTCGTCAGGGATTTCGGTCTCGAATTCCTCTTCCAGAGCCATCACCAGCTCAACGGTGTCAAGGGAGTCGGCACCCAGGTCTTCAACGAAGGAAGCAGTGTTCACCACTTCTTCTTCTTTAACGCCCAGTTGCTCAGCAACGATTTTCTTGACGCGCTCTTCGATGGTGCTCATACCTTGTTTTCACTCCTAATGGACAAATTCAGGCAGCTGGCCAGTGGGTAAGTGTATAGAAAGGCTTTTCAGTTTTTCAACTGAAAGCTTCACTCCTCAAACCCTGACGACCGGCTGCCTATAAATAGATTGCAGCTTTATAACGGATTTTAGACAGCTCGTATGACATTTTTTTGAAGCGATCCGTCACATTTAACTCATGTACATCCCGCCGTTCACCGGGATTGTAGCCCCAGTAACGTAAGCCGCACCGTCCGACGCAAGAAAAGCGACCACAGACGCGATCTCTTGAGCTTGCCCCAGACGACCCAGCGGAATTTGTGTCTGCAGGGCTTCACGCTGCGCTTCAGGCAGTTCGCGGGTCATATCGGTGTCGATGAACCCAGGAGCCACCGAGTTGACCGTAATCGAGCGCGAGCCCACTTCACGGGCCAAAGCGCGACTGAAACCTTCCAGACCTGCCTTGGCGGCTGCATAGTTTACTTGGCCTGCGTTGCCCATGGCACCCACAACCGAACCAATACTGATAATTCGACCCCAACGCGCCTTGGTCATGCCGCGCAAAACGCCCTTGGACAGGCGGAACAGACTGTTCAGGTTGGTATCGACGACGTCATGCCATTCGTCATCTTTCATCCGCATCATCAGGTTATCGCGGGTGATACCGGCGTTATTGACCAGGATCGCCGGCGCACCGAATTGCTCCTGGATGCTCGCAAGAACACTGGCCACGGACTCGTCGCTAGTGACGTTGAGTTCCAGGCCCGTGCCTTGAATACCATTTTCCTTCAGGGTGGCGGCAATGCGCTCGGCACCTGCGGCGGAAGTAGCGGTACCCACCACGATGGCGCCCTGACGACCCAATTCCAGGGCGATAGCCTGGCCGATGCCACGGCTCGCACCGGTGACCAGTGCAACTTTACCTTGCAGACTCATGCAAGCTTCTCCTGATTCAGGCCAACGCTGCACGGGTGGCAGCGAAGGCGTCTGGGGTATTGAGGTTGGATGTCGACACGCCTTCGGCGCAACGCTTGTTCAGGCCGGCCAGGACTTTGCCCGGGCCGCACTCGACCAGATTGGTCGCGCCCTTGGCCGCCAGCGCCTGTACGGACTCGACCCAGCGTACTGGCTTGAACAATTGCTCGAGCAGATCACGCTTGAGGGTTTGCAGATCGGCCGGCACTTGTGCGCTGACGTTCTGCACCACTGGAATCTGCGGGGCCTGCCAGTCAATCGCAGCGACGGACTCGGCAAACTGCTCGGCCGCAGGACGCATCAGCTCACAGTGCGACGGCACGCTGACCGGCAACGGCATGGCGCGCTTGGCACCCCGCGCCTTGCAGCCTTCGATGGCACGCTCGACGGCCGCCTTGGCACCGGCGATCACCACCTGGCCCGGGGAGTTGAAGTTGACCGCGCTGACCACCTCGCCTTGCGCCGCTTCGGCACAGGCCGCCAGCACGTCAGCGTCGTCCAGGCCGAGAATCGCCGCCATGGCACCCTGCCCGGCCGGAACGGCTTGCTGCATCAGTTGACCACGACGTTCGACCAGCTTCACGGCGTCGCCCAGACTCAGGCTGCCTGCCGCGACCAGGGCACTGTATTCGCCCAGGCTGTGACCGGCCACATAAGCCGGACGCGCACCGCCTTCAGCCAGCCACAGGCGCCACAGGGCGATCGAGGCAGTGAGGATGGCCGGCTGGGTCTTGTCGGTTTGATTGAGCTGCTCTTCCGGCCCTTGCTGGGTCAGTGCCCACAGGTCGTAACCCAGAGCATCGGAAGCTTCTTTGAATGTTTCGAGGATCAGCGGATATTGCGCGCCCAACTCGGCCAGCATGCCGAGGGACTGCGAACCCTGTCCTGGAAAGACGAATGCGAGGGAAGCAGACATGTAACAAGCCCCTAATGATCTTGTCGTCGGAGAGTTGACGCCCCGCTGTGGGGACGCAAGAAACTGACAGTTGGATGGCCAATTGAACTGAGCGGTCACATTTAAGCATTGTCCGACGAAAATGCCTAAAGCAGCAAATCCTCGAGACGCCCATGGAGTCGCTGCGGCAGATTCTCCTGGATCTCGATCAAGGCTCGCTGGATCGCACTCTGAAAGCCCTGCACGCCAGCTGAACCGTGGCTCTTGACCACGATCCCCTGCAACCCGAGGAAGCTCGCGCCGTTGTGCCGGGCGGGCGCCAGGTCAGCCTGCAAACGCTTCATCAAGGGCAAGGCCAGGGCCCCGACCATCCTTGATGCAAGATTCTGCTTGAACAAGGCCTCGATACGCCCGGCAATCATGGTCGCCAGGCCTTCGCTGGACTTGAGCAGGATGTTGCCGACAAAACCATCACAGACCACCACATCCGCCTCACCCCGATACAGGCCGTCACCCTCGACAAAACCGATGTAGTTCAGGCCCCGGGCACCTTGCAACAGGGTCGCCGCAAGCTTGACCTGCTGATTGCCCTTGATGTCCTCGGTGCCGATATTCAACAACGCCACCCGGGGCCGGGCGATCCCCAGCGTCTCGGCCGCCACCGAACCCATCACCGCGAACTGGAACAGGTGCTCGGCACTGCAATCGACGTTAGCCCCCAGGTCCAGTAACTGACAGTAACCCTTTTGTGTCGGGATCGCCGCGACCATCGCTGGCCGATCGATACCCGGCAACGTCTTGAGCACGAACCGCGACAACGCCATCAGCGCGCCGGTGTTGCCGGCACTGACACAGGCCTGGGCCTTGCCTTCACGCAGCAACTCCAACGCCACGCGCATCGACGAATCGGGCTTGCCACGCAGGGCCTGGGCAGGCTTTTCGTCCATGGTGATGACTTCAGACGCCGGAGCAATCGACAGGCGCGCGCGATCCACAGCCGATTGGCCAGCGATCAGTTCTTCAAGAAGGGAGGGTTGACCGACGAGGGTCAGGTGTAGCGAGGGCGTAGCAGACAGGCAAGCAAGGCTGGCCTGAACAATGCTGCGGGGACCGAAGTCCCCGCCCATTGCGTCAATCGCGATGACTTGAGCGGACAAGGATTACTCGTCAGCGCCCTTGTCGATCACTTTACGGCCACGGTATACGCCTTCTGGCGATACGTGGTGACGCAGGTGAACTTCACCAGTGGTCTTTTCTACGGACAGAGTGCTTGCCTCGAGAGCGTCGTGCGAACGACGCATGTCACGGGCGGAGCGGGATTTTTTGTTCTGCTGAACAGCCATAATTGATTAACTCCTAAACGTTTGGGTCACGCTTTAACTGCGCCAATACACTGAACGGGTTGGACCGCGTTACCTCGTCCTCGCTCGGTTCGGGCTCATCGAGACCCGCCGGCTGCTGGCATTCTTCCGGATGATGAGCAGGCACAATGGGCAAGGCGAGCAAAAGCTCCTCCTCGATCAGTGACTGCAGATCCAAAGGATCTTCGCCCAGTTCCAGCACGTCATAACCTTTCGGCAACGACTGGGTATTCGCACCCTCCTTTACCACAGCATAACTGCATTCGCTGTGAATCGGCAGGGTGACCAGCTCAAGACAACGCTGGCAAACCATTTTGACCTCGGTGTCGATAAAGCTGTGGATCACCACAGATTTACGTTCATCTCGTTCAAAAACGAATTTAGCCTGCACCGTACCGACATTGTCGGAAAGCGGGTCGCAGAGTCTCTCCAAATCGGCCAGCAGCATTTCACCTTGAAGGGTGGTGCCACGATCAGCCAATTTGCGCGGGTCAACGTGAGGTGGAATCGGGTCATTCAACATAGGCGCAGCATTATAGGGATGCACCCGCCCTTGTCAAAGGAAATTCAGTCCTGTCCGTCACTTGCAGGCCCCGCTAGAATTTGCGACTGACTTCTGGAGAGCCCTATGTTGCCTTTATTACTCGCTTCAAGCTCGGTTTATCGCCGCGAATTACTGGCTCGCCTGCAGTTGCCTTTTACCTGCAGCTCCCCGGATATCGACGAAAGCCCACTGGCGGGCGAGTCCGCCACCGAGCTGGTCAGGCGCCTGGCACAAGCCAAGGCCCAGGCACTGGCCGCCAGCCATCCGGGGCATCTGATCATCGGCTCGGACCAGGTCGCGGTACTCGACGGCAAGATCATCGGCAAGCCCCACACCTTCGACAAGGCCCGCGAACAACTGCTGGCCGCCAGCGGTGCCAGCGTGACCTTCCTCACCGGCCTGGCCCTGCTCAACAGCCAGAGCGGCCACTGCCAGCTCGACTGCATCCCCTTTACCGTCCACATGCGCACGCTCGACCCAGCAAGCGTGGAGCGCTACCTGCGCGCAGAGCAGCCCTACGACTGCGCTGGCAGCTTCAAGGCCGAAGGATTGGGGGTAATCCTGTTCCAACGCACCGAAGGCCCGGACGCCACCAGCCTGATCGGCCTGCCGCTGATTCGCCTGGTAGACATGCTACTGGCCGAAGGCGTGCAGATCCCGTAGCAGCTCGCACCCGGCGAGGACTGCGTCCTCGAACGCAGCCTCGCGGGCTCGGCAGCTGCTACAGACCATAAAAAAACCGGCCACGCAGGCCGGTTTTTTTATCTCGCACAGCAATCAGCGCAAGGCGGGGCCGTGAAAGCCCATCCACATGGCCAACTGTTCGGCCACACTGGCGCCGAGCTTTTTCGAGAAGCGATCGAACGGCGATTCCTGGATGGTGAAGTCCACCAGCTCTTTCTCACCGATCACGTCCCGCGCCACCGAACTGGCACTGCCCAGGCCATCGATCAAGCCCAGCGGCAATGCCTGCTCGCCCGACCAGACCAGCCCGGAAAACAGCTCCGGATGATCTTTGTCCTTGAGCCGATCACCACGCCCTTTCTTCACGCTGGCGATGAACTGCTGATGAGTGGTATCCAGCACGCTCTGCCAGAATTTGGTTTCTTCCGGTTTTTGCGGCTGGAACGGATCGAGGAACGACTTGTGCTCACCCGAGGTGTAGGTACGCCGCTCGACACCCAGCTTCTCCATGGTACCTACAAAGCCATAGCCGGCCGCTGTGACACCAATGGAACCCACCAGACTGGCCTTGTCGGCATAGATCTGGTCCGCAGCGCTGGCAATGTAGTAGGCACCCGAGGCGCCCAGGTCGGAAATCACCGCATAAACCTTGATTTGCGGGTGCAAGGCGCGCAAGCGCACAATTTCGTCATAAACGTAGCCGGACTGCACCGGACTGCCGCCAGGGCTGTTGATCCGCAGCACGACACCCTTGACCTTGGCATCCTCGAACGCCGCACGCAGGCTGCCGACGATATTGTCGGCACTGGCCGGCTCTTTATCGGCAATCACCCCAGTGATCTCGATCAATGCGGTGTAGCCCGAGCCGCGCGTCGCGCTCTTTTCAATGTCCATCAGCGGCGTGAACAGGATCAACGCGACAATCAGGTACACAAAGGTCAACAACTTGAAGAAAATCCCCCAACGCCGCGAGCGACGCTGCTCCTGCACCCCGGCCAGCAGGGTTTTTTCCAGCAGTTTCCAGCTTTTGTCTTCGCCGTCTTCAGCACTGGCTTTGACAGGCGCCTTCCATTCGTCAGTCATTGCATCTACCCCAACCCAAACTTAATTGGCCCGCTGACCCAGCCAGGCATGCAATTGCGAAAAATGATCAATGGCCAGGCAAGGCTCGTACGCACGCAGCGCCTCTATGGATTGCGCGCCATAGCTGACTGCCACAGACGCCATCCCGGCATTGCGAGCCATCTGCAGATCGAACGACGAATCCCCCACCATCAGCGCCTGCCCAGGCCCGACCGCGCAATGCGCCAGGATCTGCTCGAGCATCAAGGGGTGCGGCTTGCTAGCGGTTTCGTCGGCGGCGCGGGTGATATCAAAATAATCTTCCCAGCCATGGGACTTCAGCACCCGATCCAGGCCACGACGCGCCTTGCCAGTGGCTACGGCCAACTGATAGCCCTCGGCGCGGAACGCCTCAAGCGACTCGAGCACGCCCTCGAACAACGGCGAAGGCTCGGCCTCCAGCGCTATGTAGTGATCGGCATAATGCTGACGAAACGCCACCAGCTCGGCATCACCGATTTGCGGATACAAGGTGCGAATCGCCTCTGGCAAACCCAGCCCGATAATGCCCTTGACCGCCAGATCGCTGCACAGCGCAAAACCCGAGCGTTCAGACGCGACGTGCATCGCCTCGACGATCCGACCAATGGAATCGGCCAGTGTCCCGTCCCAATCGAAAATCAGTAGCTTGCAATCAGAGGGGTGCACTCAGGCGCTCCACGGTCTTGGCCCACATTTCGTCCACTGGCGCCTGCAACTTCAACTCACCGCCATCGGGCAGCGGCACGGTCAGCATGTAGGCATGGAGGAACAATCGCTTGCCACCCAGATCGCGAATCTCCTTGGAGAAACCTTCCTCGCCGTACTTGGTATCGCCAGCAATGCAGTGCCCGGCGTGCAAGGTGTGGACGCGGATCTGGTGAGTCCGGCCGGTAATCGGCTTGGCTTCGATCAGGGTGGCAAAGTCGCCAAAGCGACGCAGGACCTTGAATACGGTCACGGACTCCTTGCCCTCCTCCTCGTCGACCTCGACCATGCGCTCACCGGAGCGCAGATTGCTCTTGCCGAGCGGCGCCCGGACTTGCTTGATCGAGCTCGCCCAGTTGCCGCGAACCAGCGCCATGTAGCGCTTGTCGATGCCATCGCCGCGCAATGCCGTGTGCAAGTGACGCAACATGCTGCGTTTCTTGGCGATCATTAGCAGGCCAGAGGTGTCACGGTCGAGACGGTGGACCAGCTCGAGCTCCTTGCAATCGGGACGCAACTGACGAAAGGCTTCAATCACCCCAAAGGTCAAGCCGCTGCCACCGTGGACCGCAATGCCGCAAGGCTTGTTGATCACGATCAGCGCCTTGTCTTCAAAGACAATCGAGGCTTCCAGGCGTTGCAACAACCCCTGGGCCAGGGGCACTGGCTCGTCACGCTCCGGCACACGCACCGGCGGCACGCGCACGATGTCGCCCGCCTGCAGCTTGTACTCGGGCTTGATCCGACCTTTGTTCACGCGCACTTCGCCTTTACGCAAAATGCGGTAAATCAAGGTCTTGGGCACGCCTTTGAGCCGAGCAAGAAGGAAGTTGTCAATTCGTTGGCCGGCATATTCCGGCGAGACCTCCAGCAGTTGTACGGCTGGGGTCGGGGGGGCAGTAGTCGTCATGCCGCGAATGATAACAATTTTTTATGGAATTGAAGCACTTAATCATTGCTGCTATAGTCGCGAACGCCGCCAAAAGCGGCTGGACAGAGGACAAACGGCAAGTTGCCGGCCCTGACCAACGCAATTCATCAGGACGCGAGGCCGTCCTACGGGGCTTTCGCATCTTCTGGAAGGTTCGTGATTGTAACAAGCGCAGGTGACATGAGGCCTGAAGCGAGTGCAACAAACAGAGTACCACTCGTCTGTTGCGCCGATATTTACGGCCAGTTCACAAAGTGCAGTCAGTCCCGAATCACACCTGGGTCGAGAGTTTCGGAAACAACGCCTGTTACAAGCTGGGAGCCAGCCAAACAGCTTTCACCCAGTCTTGTGTAGCCATGAGCGTGGACTCCCCATTGGAGAACACGGTAAATGCCAACCCGCTGCGGATTCTGCGCGCGGCAGCACCCGAATTATCAGGGATACGTGTAGGGTGGAGATGCACAACCGTCGGACCGTGTAGCACTAGGCTTATATTTAGACGCTTCATCTCGTCCACAGTCGCCGGTTGATTCCTCCTCCTGACTGAGTGCTTAAGTAGCCACAGCAAGCAGGACGCGTACGTCGCGATGAAGGCCCACATTGGCCGGACTTCGCTAGACACGGGAATGGCCAACCACTCCCGACGCACCTGACACCGACCGTGAGAAGTCGTGTGTGCCGAACGCCGTTTCCGGCAGCCCGGAAACCGACGGTACTACATGAAAAGAATGCTGATTAACGCAACTCAACCCGAAGAGTTGCGTGTTGCACTGGTAGATGGCCAGCGCCTCTACGACCTGGACATCGAATCCGGTGCACGCGAGCAGAAGAAGGCCAACATCTATAAAGGCCGGATTACTCGCATCGAACCAAGCCTTGAGGCTGCCTTTGTCGATTTCGGCTCTGAGCGCCACGGCTTCCTGCCCCTCAAAGAAATCTCCCGCGAATACTTCAAGAAAGCGCCTGAAGGCCGCGTCAATATCAAGGACGTCCTGAGCGAAGGCCAGGAAGTCATCGTTCAGGTCGAAAAAGAAGAACGTGGCAACAAGGGCGCAGCCCTGACCACCTTCATCAGCCTGGCCGGTCGTTACCTGGTGCTGATGCCGAACAACCCACGTGCCGGCGGTATCTCCCGTCGCATCGAAGGTGAAGAGCGCAACGAACTGCGTGAAGCCCTGAACGGCCTGGTTGCCCCGGCTGACATGGGTCTGATCGTGCGCACTGCCGGCCTTGGCCGCAGCAGCGAAGAAATGCAGTGGGACCTCGACTACCTGCTGCAACTCTGGACCGCCATCAAAGAAGCTTCGCTGGACCGTTCCGCGCCGTTCCTGATCTACCAGGAAAGCAACGTGATCATCCGCGCGATCCGCGACTACCTGCGCCAGGACATCGGCGAAGTGCTGATCGACAGCGTTGAAGCCCAGGACGAAGCCCTGACCTTCATCCGCCAGGTGATGCCGCAGTACGCCAGCAAGATCAAGCTGTACGAAGACAGCGTGCCGCTGTTCAACCGTTTCCAGATCGAAAGCCAGATCGAAACCGCATTCCAGCGCGTTGTCGAACTGCCTTCCGGCGGTTCCATCGTCATCGATCCGACCGAAGCCCTGGTGTCCATCGACATCAACTCGGCGCGCGCCACCAAAGGCAGCGACATCGAAGAAACCGCTCTGCAGACCAACCTTGAAGCCGCTGAAGAAATCGCCCGTCAGTTGCGCCTGCGCGACATCGGCGGCCTGATCGTCATCGACTTCATCGACATGACCCCTGCCAAGAACCAGCGCGCCGTGGAAGAGAAAGTCCGCGAATGCCTGGAAGCCGACCGCGCTCGCGTACAAGTCGGTCGCATCTCGCGCTTCGGCCTGCTGGAAATGTCCCGTCAGCGCCTGCGTCCGTCTCTCGGCGAAAGCAGCGGCATCGTCTGCCCGCGTTGCAACGGTACCGGCATCATCCGTGACGTTGAATCGCTGTCGCTGGCGATCCTGCGCCTGATCGAAGAAGAAGCCCTGAAAGACCGTACCGCCGAAGTTCGCGCCCAGGTGCCGATCCCGGTGGCAGCGTTCCTGCTCAACGAAAAACGCAACTCGATCACCAAGATCGAACTGCGCACCCGTGCCCGCATCGTCATCCTGCCGAACGATCACCTCGAGACGCCGCACTTCGAAGTGCAGCGCCTGCGCGATGACAGCCCGGAAGCCCACACCAACCAGTCCAGCTACGAAATCGCAGCTGCTGCGGCTGAAGTGGAAGAAGTGCAACCGGCCGCCGCCACCCGCACCCTGGTTCGCCAGGAAGCTGCCGTGAAGACTGCACCCGCCCGTGCCAACGCACCGGTGCCGATTGAAGTCGCTGCTGCCCCGGTAGTCGCTCCGGCTGCCGTACCAGAGCCAAGCCTGTTCAAGGGCCTGGTGAAGTCGCTGGTCAGCCTGTTCGCCACCAAGGAAGAGCCAGCCGCTCCGGTCGTGGTTGAAAAACCTGCCGCCGAGCGTCCAGCCCGCAACGAAGAGCGTCGCAACGGTCGTCAGCAGAGCCGCAACCGTAACGGTCGCCGCGATGAAGAACGCAAGCCACGCGAAGAACGTGCACCGCGTGAAGAGCGCGCTCCACGTGAGCCACGCGAAGAGCGTCAACCACGCGAAGCCCGTGAAGAGACCCCGACCGTCGCTCGCGAAGAACGCGCACCTCGCGCCCCACGCGAAGAGCGTGCTCCACGTCCACCACGTGAAGAGCGCAAGCCACGTGGCGATCGTGAAGACCGCCCAGTGCGCGAACTGCGTGAACCTCTGGATGCCGCACCCGCTGCCGCCGTTGCTGTTGCTGCTAGCGCCGTCGCTGAAGAGCGCCCGGCTCGCCAGCCGCGCGAAGAGCGTGCACCGCGTCCGCCGCGTGAAGAGCGTCAACCACGCGCCGAACAAGCTGCTGCCCCGGTTGCCGAAGAAGAAGAACTGGTTACTAGCGAAGAGCAACTGCCGGAAGATGGCCAGGACAACGCCGAAGGCGATCGTCCACGCCGCCGCTCCCGTGGCCAGCGTCGCCGCAGCAACCGTCGTGAGCGTCAACGTGATGCCAATGGCAATGTGATCGAAGGCTCGGAAGAGTCCGAAGGCAGCGAAGAGCCTACGGGCGCAGAACTGGCTGCCGGCCTGGCCGTGACCGCCGCTGTTGCCAGCACCGTGATCAGTGCTCCAGCCGAAGCCGAGGCTCATCAGCAAGCTGAACGTGCAACCGCCGCCGTGACTGAAGAAGTTGTTCAGCCAACCGCTCAGGTTGAAGCGCCAGTCGTGGAAGCCACCACTCCAGTCGAAGCGCCAGCCGCTCCTGCTGTAGAAGTGGCTCCGGCGGTTGAAGCCCAGACTGTTGAAGCACAACCGCAAGTAGCGGCTGAAGCCGAAACAGTGGTTGAAGCACCTGTCGCTGTAGAGGCCGTTGTCGAAGCCCCTGTGGTGGTTGAAGCACCTGCTTTCGAAGCACCAGTCGCCGAACAGGCGCCTGAAGCCCGCGAAGAGCAGACCGCCTTTAACTGGGTAGCTGAGCCAGCAGTAGTTGAGGCCGTGGCTGCCGAGGTTGTGGCACCGGTTGCCGAAGTGGTTGCCGAGCCAGCCCCCGTGGCTGCCGAACCAGCGCCAGTTGAAGCCCCGGTAGTGGCTGAAGCTGCCGCCCCGGTGGTCGAAGCTGCGCCAGCTGCGGTCCTGACCGAAAACGGTCGTGCGCCGAACGACCCACGTGAAGTGCGTCGCCGCAAGCGCGAAGCCGAGCGCCTGCAGAAGGAAGCCGAACTGGCTGCCACTGCTGCACCGGTCGCTGAAGTTGCTGCCGAGCCTGCTGCCCCTGCCATCGACGAAAACCTGCGTTCCGTTGAAGAAGTGGTAGAGCAACACCCAGAGGCCCTGGAAAAAGAGCACGAGCCTAAACCCCTCGCCTGATTCCATCCGCCACTAAAAAGCCCCGCCTGAGCAATCAGGCGGGGCTTTTTTTATCGTGGGAACCGGCGCCCGCTCCCAGGTTGGTACGTCCATCGCTGGCAAGCCACAAAGGCATCACCCGGCTGACTAACCAAAAACCAGCGCCTGTGGCACATCCACATCCCACAGAACACCCCCATCCTTCACCACCACCTCGACCACCTTGGCCGTGGCAAACAACGGCTTGGCCCCACGATCACCGGACAGGGCCATCAACGCCGGGCCAAACGATGCGCCAAACCCCACGGGGTGGCCGAACTCGCCCGCCTGCACCGGCACACTGATGGTATCGGCCGCCACTTGGGCAACCACCTCATCAATACTCGCCGGCAAGATAAACGGCATATCTCCCAGCACCACCAGCCAGCCCTCCAGCCCTGGGCAGGCCGCCACCGCCGCGGCGATGCTGTCGCCCATGCCCGCCGATGCCAGCCACAGCACTTCGCAGCCGTAGACACGGGCCAGCCGGGCGACCTCGGCGCGGTCCGGCGTGGTCACCAACCAGCGCGGCTGGACGCTGTCCGGCAAGTTGCGCAGGCTATGCTCGAGCACCGGCCGGACAACCCCATCGCGGCCTTTGCACAGCGCCAGCAGCTTGTCCTGGTCGGCGCCGGCCACTTGCCGAAAACGACTGCCCTGCCCTGCCGCGAGAATGATCGCGCCGACATTGCGCTGCACACGCGCCATCAGGCCTTTTCCTGCTGCCAGCCTTGCAACTGATAACGCACGGGCAAACTGCGGATACGCTTGCCAGTCGCGGCAAAGATCGCATTGCACAGGGCCGGTGCAATCGGTGGCACGCCCGGCTCGCCGACCCCACCCAATGGCACGTTGCCCGGTGGCGTGACCAGATGCACCGCCAGCACCTTTGGCGCCAGGGACATGCGTGCCACCTCGTACATATGGAAGTTGTCTTGCTGGACCTTGCCGTCCTTGAAGCTGATCTCCCCCAGCACCGCGTTGCCCAGGCCCATCACGCAGGCCCCCTCGAACTGCGAGCGAATACGCTCGGGATTGATCTGCGGACCACAATCGACGGCGATATCCGCCTTGTGCACCACCAGCGTCCCGTCATCCCCGACCTCCACTTCGATGACTGCCGCCACATAGGTGACGAAGCTGTAGTGCACTGCCAGCCCCAGGCCACGGCCCTTGGGCAACTCGCGACCCCAGCCGGCAGCCTGGGCGGCGGTTTCCAGCACCGCACGCAGACGCGCAGTGTCGATCGGGTAACGTTCGGGGGATTCGCCGTAGTTCCACTCCTCGCTCAAGGTCCGCGGGTCGATCTGCCTATCAGGCCCCAATAGCTTGATCTGGTACTTCAGCGGATCCTGGCCGGCCTTGTGCGCCAGCTCGTCGACAAAGCTCTGGATGGCGAAACCATGGGGAATGTTCGACACCGAACGATACCAGCCGACCCGGGTATGGGCAGCGGCTGCGGGATTTTCCAGGCGCACGTTGGGAATCGCATAGGCCATGTTGGTGAAGCCCATGCCCAGCTCAAAAGCGGCTTCGTGATTCATCCCCGGCGCGAACAACGCGGTGATGCTCGGCGCCACGGTGCGGTGCAGCCAGCCGGATGGCATGCCGTCCTGATTGAGACTGGCCTTGAGGTATTCGGCCGAAACCGTATGGAAGTAGGAGTTGTGGATATCGTCTTCACGGGTCCACTGCACCCGTACCGCCTTGCCGGGAAACGCCTGGGCCAGGATCGCCGCCTCGAGGATGAAGTCCGGCTTGGACTTGCGCCCGAAACCACCACCGAGCAAGGTGACGTTCACCCTGACCTTGTCGAACGGTATGCCCAGGCGTTCGGCGATGCGCTCACGGGTGACCTGGGGGGCCTGGCTCGGCGCCCAGGCTTCGCACTGGCCATCCTTGAAGCGCGCTACGGCAACCATCGGCTCCATTGGCGACTGTGCCAGGTGAGGCAAGTAATAGGACGCTTCCAGGCTGCTGTCGGCACTGTTCAGCGCCTCGTCGATATTGCCGGTGCTGCGCACTACCTTGCCCGGCTTGAGCGCAGCAGCCTCCAGCTCCTTGCGGTAGGCAAGCGAGTCATATGCGGCATTGGCGCCGTCGGCCCAGACAATTTTCAGCGCCTCGCGCCCCTTGATCGCCGCCCAGGTATTGCTCGCAATCACTGCCACACCGCCCAGCGGCTGGAACTCGGAGGGAATCGGCCGACTGTCGATCTGCATCACCTTGACCACCCCCGGCACCTTCAGCGCCGCACTGGCATCAAAGGACTTGACCGTGCCGCCATACACCGCCGGCCGCGCTACGGTGGCAAAGAGCATACCTTCGAAGTGCACATCGGCGCCGTAGACCGCCCGCCCGGTGACGATGTCTTCGCCGTCAATGGCACGCACCGACTCCTTGCCGATGTAACGAAACTCCGACGGCTGCTTCAGCCGCAGGCTTTCTCGCGCCGGTACCGGCAAGGCAGCGGCCGCCTCGGCCAGCGCGCCGTAGCCTAATTGACGACCACTGGGCTGATGGCGGACGGTATGCAATTGCGCCCGGCATTCGTCGACCGGCACTTGCCATTGATTGGCCGCCGCCTGCTCCAGCATGCTCCGCGCCGCGGCCCCACACCGGCGCATCGGCTCGTACCAGTGGCGCATGCTGCGCGAACCGTCGGTGTCCTGGTTGCCGAAACGTACTTCATCGCCCGGCGCCTGGCGGACCTTGACCATGGCCCAGTCGGCGTCCAGTTCATCGGCCACCACCATGCTCAAGCTGGTGCGCACGCCCTGGCCCATTTCCGAGCGGTTGCACAGCACCGTCACCGTGCCATCGGCGGCTATGCTGACGTACACCTTGGGGTCATCGATCCAGCCGTTGGGCATGCCCTCGGCACCGAACTTTTTGACCTCGGCGAACGCCTCCTGCCACCCCCAACTGGCTGCCAGCACCAGCGCACCGGTGGCGCCTGCCCCCTTGAGAAAGCCGCGTCGACTGAGGTTGCTCAGGACAAAATCACTGGGTAAGCGGCTCATGCCTTGGCCTCCTGCAGATGAGTCGCCACCTGGCGGATTGCAGTCTTGATCCGGTTATAGGTGCCACAGCGGCAGATATTGCCGACCATCGCGGTCTCGATCTGCTCATCGCTGGGGTTGGGATGGGTCTTGAGCAATGCTGTGGCCGACATGATCTGGCCACCCTGGCAGAATCCGCACTGCGCCACGGCCGTATCAAGCCAGGCTTGCTGGACCAGTTGGCCGAGCGGATCGCGGTGCAGGTTGTCGATAGTACCGATATCCTGGCCGACCACCGAACCGATCGGGGTGATGCAACTGCGCGCCGGGGCACCGTCGATATGGATCGTGCACGCACCGCACAGGCCCATGCCACAGCCAAACTTGGTGCCGCTGTAACCGGCAACGTCGCGGATCGCCCAGAGCAGCGGCATGTCCTCGGTGACGTCCAGTTGATGGTCTTGACCATTGAGCTTCAGGGTAATCATGGGCACGCCCGCATATGCATGAGGTTATGGGGCCGAGTTATCTGCCGCGCTGTAGCGAGGGTTCGGAACACGCAGATCGACTCAGGCTAATGGGCTCTCTTGTGAAGATGGGTCTTCACCGGGCCTTCGGTGGAGCAAAATGAAAACATCGTCAGAAGCTCACGTTAACTGATCATTAACAAAAAAGCCCTGCAACCATTAGGGTGTGCAGGGCTCTGGGTTCAGCGTTCAAGCGTAGCTCAATAGCGGTTCGGTTCCATTTCCAGCTCGACATTAAAACGCTCGAATATGTCTTTCTGGATCCGCTGCGCCAGCGCGAGCAACTCAAGCCCGGTGGCACCGCCATAGTTGACCAGCACCAGCGATTGCAGCCGGTGTACTCCGGCGTCGCCTTCGCGAAAACCTTTCCAGCCCGCCTGCTCGATCAACCAGCCGGCCGCCAGTTTGACCTGGCCATCGGCTTGTGGATATCCGACCAGGCCCGGGTGCGCGAGGCGGATTTGCGCGGCCAACTGGGCGCCGACCAGCGGATTCTTGAAAAAGCTGCCGGCGTTGCCGAGCACGGCCGGGTCAGGCAGCTTCTCACTGCGAATACTGCAAATCGCCCGGCTGACATCGCTGGCGCTCGGCCGCTCGATGCCCTGCTCGGTCAGGCGCTGGCGCACCGGACCGTATTCCAGGTGCAAATGCTCGACCCGGTCCAGGGCAAAACGTACCCGCAGGATCAACCAGCGGCCAACCTGTTGCTTGAACAAGCTGTCGCGGTAGGCGAAGTTACATTCGGCCAGGGTGAAATCCCGCAGCTCGCCGGTCTGGCGATCGAGGGCCGTCAACCCGGCGAACACGTCCTTGATCTCGACCCCATAGGCCCCGATGTTCTGCATCGGCGCCGCACCTACCGTGCCGGGAATCAGGCTGAGGTTCTCAAGACCCGACAAGCCCTGCGCCAGCGTCCACAGCACAAAGGGGTGCCAGGCTTCGCCCGCCTCGGCTTCGATCACTACACGCGTGCCATCGTCGCTCAACTGGCGAATCCCGCGAGTGGCCATGCGCAGCACCAGCGCCTGGATATCCGCCGTCAGCAGCAGATTGCTGCCCGCGCCGATCACCAGCATTGGCAGCCCGTGCTCGTCGGCATACGCCAGCGCCTGGCGCACGTCGGCATCGCTGCGGGCCTCGGCGAACAGTTGCGCGCGCACATCCACGCCAAAGCTGTTGAACGGCTTGAGCGAAACCTGCGACTGCAGGTGCAAAGTCATAAGCGTCCCTTCAATTCAATCACCAGCAAATCGCAGGCCTGTTCGATCAGGTCCAGCACCTGTTCGAAGCCATGTTCACCGTCGTAGTAAGGATCCGGTACGTCATCGACACTCGACTCATATCGACGCAGGAACAGGTCCAGCTCAGCCTTGCCCTGGGTGGGCTGCAGGGTCTTGAGGTGGCGCAGGTTGCTCTGGTCCATGGCCAGGATCAGGTCGTAGCTGGAGAAGTCGGCACGCGTTACCTGTTGCGCCCGTTGCGCCGACAGGTCGTAGCCCCGGCGCAGGGCTGCGGCCTGGCTGCGCTTGTCGGGCGGATTGCCGACATGCCAGTCGCCGGTGCCGGCAGAAGCCACGTCGACCTGCCCGGTCAGCCCGGCTGCACGCAGCTTATGCCGCAGTACGCCTTCGGCCGTCGGCGACCGGCAGATATTGCCCAGGCAGACAAACAGAACCCGCATCAGGCCTCCAGCAGGCGACGGACGCGCTCGAGGTCTTCAAGGGTGTCGACCCCCGCTGGCGGGGCAATAAGGGCATCGGCGACATGAATGCGCACGCCGTGCCAGAGCGCGCGCAGCTGCTCCAGGCACTCGGTGTCTTCCAGCCAGCACGGGCCCCAGCTGACGAAGTCATGCAGGAAGCCGGCACGGTAGGCGTAGATCCCGATATGACGGCGGTACGGCACGCCTTCAGGCATTTGCGTCTGGCTCTTGGCGAACTGGTCGCGCGCCCACGGCAGGGTCGCCCGACTGAAGGTCAACGCCAGGCCATTGAGGTCGCTGACGACCTTGACCACATTGGTGTTGAACAGGGTTTCAAGGTCTTCGATCGGTTCGGCCAGGGTCGCCATGCCCGCTTCTGCATGAGCTGCCAGGTTGGCGGCGACCTGGTCGATCACGCTCGGCGGAATCAACGGCTCGTCACCCTGGACGTTGACCACGATGGCATCTGGCGCCAGGCCCAACTGGGTGGCCACCTCGGCCAGGCGGTCAGTGCCGGAGTTGTGGTCGACCCGGGTCATCACCACTTCGCCACCAAAGGCCTGGCAGGCCTCGACAATGCGCGCGTCGTCGGTGGCGATTACCACTCGTTGGGCGGCACTTTTACGCGCCTGTTCCCAGACATGCTGGACCATCGGCTTGCCGGCAATCATCTGCAGGGGCTTGCCCGGCAGGCGCGTGGAGGCAAATCGCGCCGGAATCACCACGGTGAACGCGTTGCTCATTTGTCCAGGCGCTCTTCGGTGGTCAGGGTACGGGCTTCGGTTTCCAGCATGACCGGAATGCCATCACGAATCGGAAATGCCAGGCCAGCACCCTTGCTGATCAGTTCGGTCTTGTCGGCGCTGAGCTTGAGTGGACCTTTGCAGATCGGGCAGGCGAGGATGTCGAGCAATTTGGTGTCCATGAAAAACTCCCTGGAAAAAAGCGTTTAAGGCAAAAGACGTGCGGGCAACAGCCGCATCAGCTGCGTATCGAACCAGGCCACGAAAGCCGGTGAAGGCGCAGCATCGACCGCCAGGTACCACCAGTCGGGGGCAGCAAAGGCTCGGCATTTCACCGCATCCTTTTCCGTCATGACCAGCGGTAGCGATGGCGTGAAATTCAAGGCCGCCGCGCTGTATTGCGCGTGGTCGGCAAACGCATGTGGCACAGGCTGCCAGTGTAGCGTTTCAAGGGTAGTGAAGAAACGTTGCGGATTGCCGATCCCGGCCACTGCGTGCAACGCCTGCCCCGCTGGAAAATGCTCGAGGCCGCGGCGCTCGCCGGTCAACAGGTTGACCAGAGCCGTGGGTTGCAAGCGGAATGCAAAACCATCGTCGGCATCAGCCAGGGCGCCGTTGTACAGCACCGCATCAACGCTTTGCAGGCGCTCCACCGGCTCGCGCAACGGCCCAGCCGGCAGGCAACGACGATTGCCCAGGCCGCGCGCGGCATCGATCAGCACCAGTTCGAGGTCGCGCGCCAGGCGGTAATGCTGCATGCCGTCGTCGGAAAGGATCAGGTCCAGCGGCTCGGCGGCCAACAACGCACGGACGGCGCGACTGCGGTCCGGATCGATCATCAAGGGCACGCCAGTGCGCTGGACGATCAGCAGCGGCTCATCGCCGGCCATCGCGGCTGTCTGTTGCGCCTCGACCCGCCAGGGCAACTGCGGCGGCGTCGCCCCGTAGCCACGACTGACCACCCCGACCCGCAGGCCGGCGCGCTGGCAGTGTTCGATCATCCACAGAATCAACGGCGTCTTGCCGGTGCCCCCGACCGTGATGTTGCCGACCACGATCAACGGCACCGGGGGCTGGTAGATCTCGCCCTCGCCCGCCAGGAACCGCCGGCGCTTGGCCGTGACCACGCGCCGGTACAACCACTCCAGTGGCCACAAGACTTTAAGCGCCGGATGACCGGCGTACCACGCGGCGAGCAATCGATCGGACATGGCCATCAGGGTGCCGGAGCCGCCTCGACAGTGGTCATGCGCAAATGGGTGAATCCCAGCTTGCCGGCGGCGTCCATGGCGGTGATGACCGCCTGGTGCTGGGTCTTGCCATCGGCGCTGATGGACAGCGGCAGGTTGGTGTCGCCATTGGACTGTTTTTTCAACGCATCGATCACGCTGGCCAGGTCGTTCTTGGGCAGCACCTGGTTGTTCACCGAGAACGTCCCGTCGGCGCTGATGGCGACATCCAGTTGCTTGGCCTGCTGATCTTCGGCCGGCGAGCCGCTGACCGCTTCCGGCAAATCGACACGCAGCTGGGTTTCCCGGGTGAAGGTAGTGGTCACGACGAAAAACAGCAGCAGGATAAACACCACGTCGATCAGCGACGCCAGGTTGATGTCCACATTCTCCCGTGGCTTACGGCGGAATTTCACGCTTTGCCCTCGGTCAGGTCGACGTCACGGTCGCCCTGCACCACTTCAACCAGCTTGATCGCCTCCTGCTCCATGCCGACCACCAGTTCATCGATGCGGCGTTGCAGGAACCGGTGGAAGAACACCGACGGAATCCCCACCATCAGGCCCGCGGCCGTGGTGATCAGGGCCTTGGAAATCCCCCCGGCCAGCACCGCGGCGTTGGTGGTCATGCCCGAGCCCATGAACGAACTGAAAATATCGATCATGCCCAGCACCGTACCCAGCAGCCCCAGTAATGGCGCCATGGCCGCAATGGTACCGAGTGCATTGATATAGCGCTCCAGCTCATGAATGACCCGGGCGGCAGCCTCTTCGATGCACTCCTTCATGATCTCGCGACCATGCTTGGAGTTGGCCAGGCCCGCGGCGAGGATTTCCCCCAGCGGCGAGTTGGCGCGCAATTCCTTGAGTTTTTCTTTATTGAGTTGCTTGTCCTTGATCCACACCCAGACCTGCCCGAGCAAGTGCTCCGGGGTCACACGGCTGGCCCGCAGGGTCCACAGGCGCTCGGCAACAATGCCCAATGCAGCGATCGAACTCAAAATGATCGGCAACATCATCCAGCCGCCGGATTTGACCAATTCCCACACAGTGACAGTCCCCTCGAAAAAGTGCGCCACTTTAGCATACCGACAGGCCATAGAGGCCGGGCCCGCCGACGACCGTGCCCGGCAAAGGCACCAGGCCGCGCCGCCTCAGGGTGCGGGGCTGACGGACGGTGCTCTGTGCCAGAAACGTGCTCCACGACGCATCGCCTGCGGCGCCGCGAAGTCCCCCAGAAGCAGGCGCACCGCGCCGTGCTCGGCACTGTCATAGATCTGCACTCCCAGGCGTTGATAACGCTCGACCACCTGCGGATGGGGATGACCGAAGCTGTTGCCATGCCCCCGGGAAATCAGTACCCCCTGGGGCGTCAGCGCGCGGACAAAAGCCTCGGATGAAGAACTGCGGCTACCGTGGTGTGGCGCTTGCAACCAATGGCTATGGACCGCCAGCGACGAATCGAGCAACACCCGCTCGGCACGGGCGTCAATATCGCCGGTCAGCAGCAGGCGCTCACCATTGGCCTCAATCTGCAACACACAGGAATTCTGATTGCTGTCAGTCGCCCCAGGCCAATGCCACAGGGCAAACCGCACTCCGTCCCACTCCCACTGCTTGCCACTGACACAGGGCAAAGCGCGCAATTCATCCGGCAGGTCCGGCGGTTCGCCGCTGATCACCTGCGTGACCGGTAGGCCACGCCAGATCGAGCGAGCGCCCCCGGCATGATCGGCATGGGCGTGACTGATCAGCATCAGGTCCAGGTGGCGGACACCGAACTTGCGCAACGCCGGCAGGACCACCTGCGCTCCGAGGTCAGAGTCGCGAAAACCCGGGCCCGTGTCATAGAGCAGAGTGTGCTGCCGGGTGCGCACCACAATCGCCAGGCCCTGGCCGACATCCAGTTGCCAGACTTCGGCCCGGCCTTCGGGCAGCTCCCGGAGCGGCGCGAACACCAGGAGCAGCAACATCGGCCAGCCGAGCAACCGCAGCGGCAAGCCCTTGGGCAGCAACAGCAATACCGCGCCCAGCACGGCGATCGCCCAGACCCACAGAGGTACTGCCGGCGCCACCCAGGCCGGCAGTTTCCCCGCCACCCAGGCCAGCGCGCCGAACAGCCCCTCGAGCAAACCGCCAGCCAGCCACAGCAGGCCCTCCCCGATATAGGGCACCGGCAGCAATAACGTGCCCAATAAGGCTGGGGGCAGGACCAGCAAGCTGATCCAGGGCACGGCCAACAGATTGACCAAGGGGCCGGTGAGGCTGATGGGCAGGTTGAGGATCAACAGCACCGGACATAAGCCCAGCGCAATCAGCCACTGGGCACGGGTCCAGGTTTGCCACCAGCGCCACGGCCCCAGTCGCCCGCCAAAGGTGAAAATCAACACCGCCACCGCAGCAAACGACAGCCAGAACCCCGGGCGCAAACTGGCCATGGGGTCCAACAGCAGCACTGCATTGAGCGCCAGCAGCCATGACCACCAGGCCCCAAGATGACGAAAGCGCAGGCGCCATAACAACACCAGGCCAATCATCACGCAGGCCCTGCGCACGGGCACCTCGAATCCCGCCAGCAACCCATAGCCCAGTGCCGCGGCGAACGCCAGGCCACAGGCCCAGGGCAACCACGCCAGGCGCTGCGGCCACAGGCCATACCGGGCGAGACCCGCAATCAGCAGATAGACCATCCCCGCCAGCAAACCCACGTGCTGTCCGGAAATCACCAGCAAGTGCACGGTGCCGGTGTCCTGCAGGACTTGCCAGTCGGCACGGCTCAACCCAGAGCTGTCGCCCAGCACCAACGCCGCCAGTGCCCCTTCTCGGCCCTGGGCGTCGACGGCCAGCAAACGCTGGCGAACCGCGTCGCGCCAGGCCCATTGCGCAGGCTGCAGGCGCTGTCCGTCCTTGACGGTGGCCGTGGCACCGATGCGTTGCGCCAACAGCCAGGCCTCGTAATCAAAGGAATGGGGGTTGAGCAGGCCCACGGGACGCTTGAGCTTCACGGCCAGCCGCCAGCGTTCGCCGCTGTTGACCCGCGGCCCGTCATACCAGGCCAGCCGGAGCAACTTCGGCACCTCGGTGCGCCGCGCCTGGGCATCGGCCAACTCAAAGCGCACCACGCCGGGTGTGTACTGCGGCAAGCCCACGACCCGGCCTTCGATCCAGCGGGTCTGGCCGTCGAGCTCCGGCGCCAGGCGATTATCGAGCGCCCACTGCGCACTGCTACAGGCCCACACCAGGCCCAATAGAAACAACGCCAGCGGGTAGGTGCGAAACGGCAGCAGCATCAGCGCCAGCAAGACCATCGCCAGCAACATCCCGACCGGTGGTAAGGCCGGCAAAAAAACCAGGGTCAACAGACCCAGTGCGAGCGCCAACATCCCTGTGCGCATAAGCCCGTCCTTGAGAGTGCCCTCTCTTGGATTAGCCGAGTCACGGCGCCGCGCATTTATTAATTGTCACAAAGTCTGAATGGGCGTTTCCTTGAATCCGGGCATACTTGCCGCCTGAACTGACCGAGAAGCCCTATGCCCCGGCGCTTATTCAAACGTTACATGCCAGACCCGAGCAGCATCAGGGAACACAAGTCCTTACGCTTTCTCGGCACCCTGCTGCATGACCCGAACCTTTGGCACCTCAACCGCCACTCGGTAGCCCGGGCCATGGCGGTGGGCCTGTTTGCCGCCTTTTTGCCGATCCCCATGCAGATGCTGGTAGCGGCGGCACTGGCGATTTCGGTGCGCGGCAATATTCCGATCGCGGTGAGCCTGGTCTGGCTGACCAACCCGATTACCATGCCAGTGGTGTTTTTCTGCACCTACCAGACCGGCGCCTGGCTGATGAATGTGCCTGCCCGCAGCCTGCCGGAGGAACTGACCTGGGAATGGATCAGCGGTGAACTGTCGACGCTGTGGCAACCGTTCCTGCTAGGGTCGGTGGTGGCCGGCCTGGTGCTCGGTGCCCTGGCTTACTGCATGACCATGACCTACTGGCGCTGGTGGGTCGGCCGGCAATGGACGCGACGCAAAAAAGCTCGGCGAACCAAATAAAAAACGGCACCTCGCAGGGTGCCGTTTTTATTGTCGCAGGGTGCCTGTATCAGGTGCGCATCCCGCGACCACTGACCAGCAACCGTGCACAGCCGACGTACAGCACCACGGTGGCCACCAGCATGAAGGTGATGGCAATGCTGATCTTGATGTCCGACACGCCAAGAATGCCGTAGCGGAAGGCATTGACCATGTGCAGCACCGGGTTGGCCAGCGACACCGTCTGCCAGAACGGCGGCAGCAGGCTGATGGAGTAGAACACCCCGCCCAGGTAAGTCAGGGGGGTCAGCACAAAGGTCGGGATAATCGAGATATCGTCGAAGTTACGCGCAAACACCGCATTGATGAACCCCAACAACGAGAAGATAGTGGCCGTCAGCACCACCACCAGGATAGTCACGCCCAGGTGATGCACCTGCAAGTCAGTGAAGAACATCGACAGCAAGGTCACGATCACCCCAACCATCAAGCCGCGCAGCACACCGCCCAGGGTGTAGCCGATCAGAATGGTGTGCGGTGAAACCGGCGACACCATCAGCTCTTCGATGGAGCGCTGGAATTTGCTGCCGAAGAAACTCGACACTACGTTGCCGTAGGAGTTGGTGATCACCGACATCATGATCAAGCCCGGCACGATGTACTCCATGTAGGTGAAGCCACCCATGTCACCGATCTGCCGGCCGATCAGATTACCGAAAATCACGAAGTACAGAACCATGGTGATCGCCGGCGGCAGCAAGGTCTGCGGCCAGATCCGGGTAAACCGGCGCACTTCACGGTAAACGATGGTGTTGAGGGCAACGAGGTTGGGTTGCAGTTCGGAACTCATATGGCCACCTTCGCCAGGTTTTTCTCCACCAGGGACACGAACAACTCCTCGAGGCGATTGGTTTTATTGCGCAGGCTCAACACTTCGATGTTCTGCGTCGCCAATTGAGCGAACAACGCCGTGATGCCCACCGCTTTATCCACCTGGACTTCCAGGGTATGGCTGTCGATCCGCCGGCTCGGGTAGCCGATCAACTGCGGCGCCACCTGCATGTCGTGCTTGAGGTCGAGCAGGAACGTCTCGACATGCAACTGACCGAGCAGGTTACGCATGCTGGTGTTTTCGACAATGGTGCCGTGGTCGATGATGCCGATGTTGCGGCACAGCTGCTCGGCCTCTTCCAGGTAGTGGGTGGTGAGGATGATGGTGATGCCCTTCTGGTTCAGCTCGGTGAGGAAGCTCCACATCGAGCGCCGCAGTTCGATATCGACGCCGGCAGTAGGCTCGTCGAGGATCAGCAGGCGCGGCTCGTGCACCAGCGCGCGGGCGATCATCAAGCGGCGCTTCATGCCGCCGGACAGTGAGCGCGACGGAACATCGCGCTTGTCCCACAGGCCAAGCTGGGTCAGGTACTGTTCGGCCCGCTCCTTGGCAACCTTGGGGGGAATGCCGTAGTAGCCCGCTTGGGTCACTACGATGTCGAAGGTCTTTTCGAACTGGTTGAAGTTGAACTCCTGGGGCACCACGCCGATGCTGCGCTTGAGCGCGGCCGGGTTGCGGTCCAGGTCGTGACCGAAGATATTCACGCTGCCACTGGTCTTGTTGACCAGGGTCGAGAGAATGCCGATGGTGGTGGATTTGCCAGCCCCGTTGGGGCCGAGCAAGGCGAAGAAATCACCTTCAGCGACATCCAGATCGATACCACTCAGGGCCTGGAAACCGTTGCCGTAGGTTTTGGTTAGCTGCCGGATGGACAGAGCAGAACTCATATCGGATTTACGCACCAAGAAGGGAAGTGAGAAATACGTTGCGGCTCGCGGCGAGTAAAACCACCGCGGCGCATGAGCGTTATGGTGCTTGGCGAAGTCGCACAAGTACAGTCACGCGTATTGATAGTCAGTATTAAGTCAACGCGGTCATGACCGCTTTCTGATAGGCCGGGCGCTGTTTCAGGCGCGCGTACCAGGCTTGCAGATGGGGTTGCGGAGTGCGCTCGATGGGCATCTCGAACCAGGCATAGATGAAACTGCCCAGGGGAATGTCGCCCATGCCGATCTCGGCACCGGACAGATAGGGTTGGCTGGCCAACGCCTGGTCCGCCATCGCCAGCAAAGCTTCGCACTCCTTGATCGCGGCGTTGATCGCCGACCAGTCCTGCTGCGCGGGCGGGGTGCGCAACACTCCCCAGAACACCGTACGCATGGGTCCGGCGAAACTCGAGGTGGTCCAGTCCATCCATTTTTCGGCACTGGCGCGAGCCTGGACATCGGCTGGGTACCAATGGGTCGCATTGGCGTGACGAGCCATCAGGTATCGCACGATGGTGTTGGATTCCCACAGCACAAAGCCGTCATCTTCGATCACCGGCACCCGGCCGTTGGGGTTCATGGCACGGTACTCGGGCGTATCGACAACCCCAAACGCGCCGCCGGCGTCGATGGCCTCATAGGCCAGGCCAAGTTCCTGCGCCGCCCACAGTGGTTTTCTGACGTTCGACGAGTTTTTCCGACCCCAGATCTTCAGCATGACCTTCCCTCAATGGATGAATGCCGGGGCAGTCTACGCCGGATCAAGCGTCAGACAAATCGCTCTGCATGTCCCCCAGCAGGGCCGGCATCCGCTCGCTGAACAAATGCGGATAGCACTGTTGCAGATGCTCGAAAAAGAACGTCTCGGGCACATCGGCAAACTGCCCGTGATCCACCAGGTACTCCATGGACTGCAGCCCCTGGCGGTTGAAGGCATGAAACACACTGTCGTTGACTCCGTCGAACTCCAACGCCGGCACATCGAAAATTTCACACAGCCGCGCATTGAACGCCGGCGTCGCCTTGACCCAGCGCCCCTGCAGATACAGCTCGGTGTACCCGTGCATGGCGAACACATCGCTCTTGAGCAAGGCGATCAGGCGCGGGGTCGACAGGTGATTACGCACATCCGCCAGGCCGATGCGTGCCGCTATGCCGCAATGCCGGGCACAGCCGGCCAGCAAAGTGGCCTTGGGCACGCAGTAGCTTTCACCGGTGGCCAGGGCAAAGCTGCCGCGCAGCGTCTCGGGATCACGACTGAAGGTATAGGGGTTGTAGCGCACGGCCTCGCGCACGGCGTAATAGAGATTGACCGCCTGCGTGACCGGGTCTGGACTGCTACCCCGATGTTTTTCGGCGAACTCCACCACCGACAGGTGGTCACTATCGATGAAGCGGCCGGGACTCAGATACTCGTGCATGAGAACAATCTCCTGGGGAAGCCCCGAGTCTAGCGACACCCTCAGCACAGAGATAACGACATATCGGCCAAACATGAGAGCTTGTCACACACCCCACGCAGCTTTTGTTCGGCTTGCCGCCCGGTTTCACAAGCGAAATACACCCCCCTATTTCCTACACATTCAAACACATAGTGCCAACCGCCCCCTTTGGCAGATGCCGACTAAGCTCTTGGGGTGGTTTTGACCCTGGTTTCACGGAGGATTGAATATGTTGCTGTTGTGGATACTGGTTCTAGTGGTCGCAATTGCCTATCTGGCTCACCGCCGCACCGCGCCCCTGCCCGCCCTGGGTATCGTCGCCGCCTACCTGCTGGCGATGGGCATCCTGAGTCACGCACCCGGCTGGTTGCTGCTGATTTTCTGGATCGCGCTGGCGGCCGTGGCCGCGCCCCTGCTCCTGCCAGATCTGCGGCGCAAGTTCTTCAGCGCCCCGCTGTTCAACTGGTTCCAGAAAACCCTGCCGCCCATGTCGCAAACCGAACGCGACGCCATCGATGCGGGCACCGTCTGGTGGGATGGTGAACTGTTCAGCGGTCGCCCGGACTGGAACAAGCTGCTGGCCTATCCCAAGGCGCAGTTGAGCGAAGAGGAGCAGGCCTTCCTCGACGGCCCGACCGAAGAGCTCTGCGCCATGGTCAGCGACTGGCAGATCGGCCAGACCATGGACCTGCCAGCCGAAGCCTGGGCACATATCAAGGCCAACGGCTTTTTTGCCCTGATCATTCCCCGGGAATACGGCGGCAAGGGGTTCTCCTCCTACGCCAACTCACAAGTGGCGATGAAACTGGCGACCCGCAGTGGCGACCTCGCCTCCACCGTCATGGTCCCCAACTCACTGGGGCCGGCCGAACTGCTGCTTCACTACGGCACCGAAGAACAACGCAACCACTACCTGCCGCGCCTGGCCCGTGGCGATGACATCCCGTGCTTCGCCCTGACCGGCCCGCTGGCAGGTTCCGACGCCGGCGCGATGCCTGACACCGGGATTATCTGCAAAGGCCAATGGCAAGGCGAGGAAACCCTGGGCCTGCGCCTGAACTGGGAAAAGCGCTACATCACCCTGGGCCCCGTGGCCACGCTGCTCGGCCTGGCGTTCAAGGCCTATGATCCGGACCATCTGCTGGGCGACGAAGAAGACCTGGGCATCAGCCTGGCCTTGATTCCCACCGATACCGATGGCGTGGAAATCGGGCGCCGCCACCTGCCTCTCGGCGCGTCGTTCATGAACGGGCCCAACTCCGGCAAGGACGTTTTCGTGCCCCTGGAGTTCCTCATTGGCGGCCAGGAGATGCTCGGCAAGGGCTGGATGATGCTGATGAACTGCCTGTCGGTGGGACGCTCGATTTCGTTGCCAGCCGTAGGCACGGGCGCCGCCAAGTTCACCAGCCTGGTCACCGGCCAATATGCCCAGGTGCGTGAACAGTTCAACGTGCCGCTCTCGGCCTTCGAAGGTATTCAGGAAGCCATGGCGCGCATCGGCGGCAATGCCTGGATGATGGACGCGGCCCGCATGCTCACCGCCAGCGCCCTGGACCTTGGCGAAAAACCCTCGGTGCTCTCGGCAGTGCTCAAGTATCACCTCACCGAACGGGGTCGCGAGTGCATCAGCCACGCAATGGATGTGCACGGCGGCAAGGCGATCATCATGGGCCCGAACAACTACCTGGGACGTAGCTGGCAAGGTGCGCCGATCTTCATCACCGTGGAGGGCGCGAACATTCTCTCGCGCAACCTGATGATCTTCGGCCAGGGTGCGATCCGCTGCCACCCGTTCGTTCTCAAGGAAATGGCCCTCGCCGGCCGCGAAGACAAGGACCAGGCACTGAAAGAGTTCGACGGTTTGCTGCTCAAGCATATCGGCTTTGCCGTGAGCAACGCGGCCAGCACCCTGGTCCTCAACCTCGGCTTTGGGCATCTGGAACACAGTCCCGGCGACAAACTCAGCCAGGGTTACTTCCGCGCGCTCAACCGCCAGGCGGCTGCCTTCGCCATGCTCGCCGACCTGAGCATGATGTTGCTGGGCGGCGAGCTGAAACGCCGTGAACGCCTGTCAGCCCGCCTGGGCGATGTACTGAGCAACATGTACCTGGCCTCTGCCGCGCTCAAGCGTTATCACGACCTCGACTCGCCCGAGCACATGCGGCCGCTGTTCACCTGGGCAATGGAGGAAAGCCTGGGGCAGTCCGAACGGGCGCTGGACGAGCTGTTGAGCAACTTCCCGAGCAAGGTGCTGGGCTGCCTGTTGCGGGTCATCGTGTTTCCGTTCGGGCGCCGACACAAAGGCCCGGACGACCGACTCGGTGCCGAAGTGGCAGGCGTGATCGGCCGGGCCAAGGGCGACCCGACCCTTGAGGAGCTGCTGGGCGGCTGCTACCGTCCGCAAGCTGTCGAAGATCCGGTGGGCGCCCTGCAACATGCCTGCAATCTGCTGAATGCGGTCCATCCGCTGCAGAAAAAACTCCACCTGGCCCTCAAGAACGGGCAGTTCAAGCCCGCTGCCGGGGAAAACCTCATCGACGCGGCCCTTGAGGCCGGGGTGCTGCAAGCCGTGGAGGCGCAGAGCCTGCGCGAAGCCGAAGCGGCGCGTCGCAAAGTGATCGACGTCGATGACTTTTCCAAGGAGCAACTGCAACTGGCCGAGGGCAAAGTCCGCTAGGCCCCTGGCCCGTCCAGCGCGGCGGAGATGAAAAACGGGCGCCAGAGCTATATACTCCGGCGCCCGTTTTGCTTTAGTTCTAGAGGACTCCCGTTATGCTCGACCAAACTCTCGTCCAGCTCGACCTCCTGCGCAGTATCCTGGTCGCTGTCGGTGAAGCCGAGCAGGTCCCGGAAGAAAGCCATGCGCTGTTCCTGGAACGCTTCGATGAACTGCGTGCCGCCCTGCCGATCGATCCGATCGAAAGCCAGTACCTGGGCCAGGACCTGATGTGCCAGATCATCCAACGCTACCCGCAAATCGCCCATATGGTCCCACGCGACCTGCTGTGGTACTTCGCCGGTGACTGCCTGCACTACATGCCCGACGATGAGATCGACCTGTACCAAGCCCTGGAAGAACGTCGCTTCGAAGCCGAACAGAACGACGAACCTTTCGACTGGAACCAGGAAAAACAACTGCTGGCCCTGTCGAACCAGGACAGCAAGCACTGATCAACAGCAGGAAGCGAACCTCCTACAGCACAGCCAAGCAGGCCGACCGCTAGGTCGGCTCATTGAAGGGCGGCGAGAACTGTGTCCTCGAACGCAGCCTCGCGGGCTCGGTAGCTGCTACGGGGGATTGGCGGAAATCGCCATCGCGGGCAAGCCCGCTCCCACATCTAGAAATGTACCCCCCCTCCCGCACTACCTCAGAACAACCCCTCACTCTCCGGCAACTCATAGTGCGCAACAAACGTACCCACTCCAGCCGATTTCCCGGGCTTACTCAGCGTCGGCTCTTTCTCCAGGCACTCCACCAGATAATCGATGAACACCCTCAGCTTGGGCGGCAAGTAACGCGTCGGCGAATGCAGCAACCAGGCGCCACCACTGTACGAAGCGAGAAAGCTCCAGTCCGCTAGCACCTGCACGATCAACCCCTGCTCAAGGGCATGCCGGGCGGTGAAGTACGGCAGGCTGCCAATGCCGATATGCTGCAACACGGCCCCCAGGCGCACTCCAGTGTGATTGGCCGCATATCGCCCGCGCACCCCGACGGTCACCGCCTTGCTGCCCCGCTTGAACTTCCAGCGCGCATCGCTCGGCGTTTCACCCAGGTAGATGCAACTGTGATTCAGCAGGTCGTGAGGATGGCTCGGCGTGCCGTGCTCCGCCAGGTACTGCGGCGTCGCACACAGCAGGTGGTCGATGGTCAGCAACTGACGCCCCACCAGTCCCACCGGTGGGCGGTCGGTGATGCGGATCGCCAGGTCGACATGGTCGTCGATCAGGTCGACCTCGCGGTCCTCCAGGAGCAACTCGACATCGACCTTGGGATAGCGCCGCAGAAACTCCGGCATATGCGGATGGATCACAAACCGCCCCACAGCCTTGGGCACGCTGACCCGCACCAACCCTTCGGCCTCCTGGGTGAACTGGCCACTGATTTCCATGACCGAACGGGCGGCGCTGACCATCTCCTGGCAGCGTTTGAACACCTCTTCGCCGCCATCGCTCAGGCGCAACTTGCGCGTGGTGCGTTGCAGCAGCCGGGTGGCCAGGGCCTTTTCCAGGCGCGAGATGCTCCGGCTCACCGCCGAGGGAGAAGAACCCAGCTGGCGCGCCGCTTCCGAGAAGCTGCCGGTCTCGACCACCTTGACGAAAATCGCCATTTCACCCAATAGCGGTAACGGTAGATTTATGCTCACAGCGCAACAGTCCTTTGATGTTTGAACGGATTATCACGCTATTGCGCCCTCCATATAATAAAAAATGGAAATTTTGATAAGAGCCTGGAATATGACGCTTCGCCTGTTCTTCCACAGCGATGAACACAGTGCCAACGTGGAAGTCTTGGAGTGCACGCCCTACGAGAACGAATTTGCCGTCGTACTGCGTGCCACGCTGTTCCATCCCCAAGGTGGTGGTCAACTCTGCGACACCGGCTGGATCGGTGAAAGCCAGGTCCTGCGGGTGGTTCAGGAGCCCGAGCGCATCGTGCACTACGTCGATCGGCCCATCAGCCCCGGCATGACCCGCATCCGCCTCGACGAGCAACGTCGCCAACTCAATACCCGGCTGCATACGGCCGGGCACTTGATCGGGCACTTTGCCGAAACCCTAGGCTGGATTCCGATCAAGGGTCATCACTGGCCAGGTGAGGGACGGGTGACGTTCAAGCCGGGCGAGACACCCACAGAGTTCGATGCCAGTGCCCTGCAAGACGCTCTGGCCCAGTGGATTGAAGACGACCTGCCGCGCCTGACCTCGCTGCGCGAAGGCGCGCGGGAAATCAGTTTTGGTGAACTACCGGCCTACGGTTGCGGCGGCACCCATGTGCGGCGCCTGCAGGAACTCGGCACGGTGACCATCGCCAGCCTCTCGCAGAAGAAAGGCACGCTGTCGGTGCGCTACGACGTCAGCTGAGCCCCGGCCTGCCCCTCCCCTGAAAGCACACGTTACCGGCATGCTCGCCAGAGCATGCTCCCCCCTACCTGCTGGAGTTGAGATGCTTTCGAATTATCTGGGTGAGTTCCTGGCGTTGGCGACCATCCACTTTCTCGCCGTGGTGGCCCCGGGGCCGGATTTTGCGGTGACGATCCGCCAGAGCGTGAGGTTTGGCCGCTGGGTGGGGATCTGCACTGCGCTGGGTATTGGCGCGGGCATTTCAGTGCATGTGCTGTACACCGTGCTCGGCGTCGGCGCACTGATGCACACCACGCCCTGGTTGCTGACGGTGGCCAAGGTGCTAGGGGGTGGCTACATCGTTTATCTGGGCGTGAGCCTGCTGCGCAGCAAACCCAAGTCGACGCTTGACAGCGAACCGGCCGCCACCACAGCCGAAGCCCCGCAGAGCCTGGGCAAAGCCTTCACCACCGGCTTCCTGACCAACGCCACCAATCCCAAGGCAACGCTGTTCTTTCTGGCGATCTTCACCACACTCATCAGCGCCACCACGCCGCTGGAGGTGCAGGCGCTGTACGGACTGTGGATGTGTTTGGTCAACGCCCTGTGGTTTGTCCTGGTGGCACTGTTCTTTTCCAGCAACCGGGTGCGCCAGCAGTTCATGCGCATGGGCCACTGGTTCGAACGGACCATGGGCGTGATCCTGATTCTGTTTGCCGGACGCCTGCTGCTCTCGCTGTAACAAACTGCACGCGCCCAGCCCCGCGGCCGGACGCGCACGCAGTTACTTCAGATTACCGCTGAGAAACTGTTGCAGGCGCTCGCTCTTCGGATTACCCAGCACCTCCTCCGGCGCCCCCTGCTCTTCGACTCGCCCTTGATGCAGGAACAGCACCTGGTTGGAGACCTTGCGCGCAAAGCTCATTTCATGGGTGACCATGATCATCGTCCGCCCCTCTTCGGCCAACCCCTGGATCACCTTGAGCACCTCCCCCACCAACTCCGGGTCCAGGGCCGAAGTGGGCTCGTCGAACAGCATGACTTCCGGCTCCATTGCCAGCGCACGGGCGATCGCCACCCGCTGCTGCTGTCCACCGGAGAGGAACGCCGGATACTGCTCTGCCACACGAGCCGGCAGGCCGACCTTTTCCAGATAACGGCGAGCCCGCTCTTCAGCCTCTTTCTTGCTGACACCCAGCACCCGGCGCGGCGCCATGCTGATGTTTTCCAGCACCGTCATGTGGCCCCACAGGTTGAAGTGCTGAAACACCATCGCCAGGCGCGTGCGCAGGCGTTGCAACTCGGCGTCGTCGGCCACGCGCATGCCATGGTGATCCTTGACCATGCGAATCGACTTGCCGTCCAGGCTCATGGCACCGTCGTTGGGGGTTTCGAGAAAGTTGATGCAACGCAAAAAGGTGCTCTTGCCCGAACCACTGGCGCCGATCAGGCTGATCACATCCCCGGTCTTGGCTTTGAGGGAAACCCCCTTGAGCACTTCGTGGCTACCGTAACTCTTGTGCAACTCTTCAATGGTCAGTTTGTACATGGGCGCAAACATCCAGAAAGAAAAAAGGTACGTCGCGGCGCATCGGTCGCAGACGGTGACTGCCGCCCTTAATGGGCTGGACCGAGAAATGCCAGCCAGCGGCGTTCGGCAACCCGGAACAGACCGACCAGGGCAAAGGTTACGGCCAGGTAGATCAACGCGGCGATGCCGAACGACTGGAACGTCAGGAAGGTTGCCGAGTTGGCGTCCCGCGCGACTTTCAGGATGTCCGGGATGGTCGCGGTGAAGGCCACGGTGGTTGAGTGCAGCATCAGGATCACTTCGTTGCTGTAGTAGGGCAACGAACGGCGCAGGGCCGAAGGCATGATCACGTAGGCATACAGCTTCCAGCCCGTCAGGCCATAGGCCTTGGCAGCCTCGACTTCGCCGTGGTTCATGCTGCGAATCGCCCCGGCGAAAATCTCCGTGGTGTAGGCGCAGGTGTTCAGGGCGAAGGCCAGGATCGTGCAGTTCATCGCGTCGCGAAAGAACCCATCGAGCACCGGTTGCGCGCGGATCGCGGCGAGGCTGTAGATCCCCGTGTAGCAGATCAGCAACTGGATATACAGCGGCGTGCCACGGAACAGGTAGGTGTAGAACTGCACCGGCCAGCGGATGTAGAAATGCGGTGAAACCCGGGCAATCGCCAGCGGGATCGACACCAGGAAGCCGATGCAGATCGAGGCGCTGAGCAGCCACATCGTCATCGCCAGGCCGGTGATGTGGTAGCCGTCGCTGTAGAAGAACGGCTTCCAGTACTCCTGCAAGAGCTCAATCATCGCACTGCCTCCCGGGAACCTGCCGCGTAGTGCTGCTCAAGCCAGCGCAGGACGACATTCGACGCGCTGGTGATCAGCAGGTAGATCAGCGCCGCCAACACCAGGAAAAAGAACAACTGATAAGTACTCTTGCCGGCGTCCTGGGCGGCCTTGACCAGGTCGGCCAGGCCGATGATCGACACCAGCGCGGTGGCCTTGAGAATCACCATCCAGTTGTTGCCAATGCCGGGCAAAGCGAAACGCATCATCTGGGGGAAGACCACGAAGCGAAAGCGCTGCGCACGACTCAGGCCGTAGGCGGTAGCAGCTTCCATCTGGCCACGGGGCACGGCGAGGATCGCGCCACGGAAGGTCTCGGTGAAATAGGCGCCATAGATAAAGCCCAGGGTGATGACCCCGGCGCCAAATGGATTGATCTCGATGTATTCCCACTCCATGGCCACCGTGAAACTGGTCAACCAGGTTTGCAGGCTGTAGAAAATCAACAGCATCAGCACCAGGTCCGGCACCCCACGAATCAAGGTGGTGTAGAGCTGGGCGGGAATTCGCAACAGTTTGAGGCTGGACAGCTTGGCGCTGGCGCCGAGCAGTCCGAGCAGCACACTCAGCAGCAGGGACAAAATCGATAACTTGACGGTCATCCAGCTGCCTTCCAGCAACAGAGGGCCAAAACCCTGCAAGCTGAATGCGGAAAGCCCGAGCGTCTGTAAGAGAGCTTCGAACATAATTCACAGGACCTATCGCGATAAAGAAGCGCCCTCCCCGAGAAGGGCGCGGGACGTTATTTGCCGCTGTAGAGATTCAGATCACCGAAGTGTTTTTTCTGGATCGCCGCGTAGGTGCCGTCATCGTGCAGCGCCTGGATGCCTTTATTGATCAGGGCCTTGAGTTCGGTGTTGCCCTTGGCAATACCCACCGCGGTCTTGGCCGGTAACAGTGGACTGTCGACGGGCGGGCTGACTTCGTAGTCGACACCTTGTGGCGACTTCAAGAAGCCCAGCTCGGCTTGCAGCATGTCCTGGATCGAGGCGTCGAGACGGCCGGAAATCAGGTCGGCGTAGACCTGGTCCTGGTTGGCGTAGGCCTGGGTTTCCACGCCAGCCTTGTCCAGTACTTGCTTGGCATAGGCCTCTTGAATGGTGCCCTGCTCGTAGCCGACTTTTTTGCCCTTGAGCGAAGCCAGGTCGATACCTACAGTGGAACCCTTCTTGTAGACCAGGGCAGTTGGACCGGAGAACAGCTCACTGGAAAAATCGATGACTTTTTCCCGAGCCGGGGTAACGGTCATCGAGGAAATCACACCGTCGAACTTGTTGGCCTTGAGTCCGGGAATCGTGCCGTCAAAATCACTTTCTACCCACCGGCACTTGACCTTCAACTCGGCGCAGATCGCGTTACCCAGATCGATATCGAAGCCCACCAGGCTGCCATCGGCGGCCTTGGATTCGAAGGGTGCATAAGAAGGATCGACGCCAAAACGCAGCTCCTTGTAGTCCTTGGCCAGGGCAGCACCGGCAGCCAGGCAGAGGGTCAGCGCAGAAAGGGTCAGCAATGTTCTTTTCATTATTATCAATTCCTAAAACCATGACGGGCGCTTGTGACCCATGGATACGGTCAGGGACTGCGCGCAAGACGCTAAACCTGATCCCGAACCTCAAGCGCTAGCTTCAAAAGCAATCCAGTGCGCCGAGCTTCGACCTCAACACTTACGCACATAGACTTACTTGTACGTACAAGCATATGCAATCACTCAGCCAACTCCCCCGCGCAAGGCCAAACCGCCCCAGGCGAAAGGCACGCAAGCCCACAGGCACGGGGGTTTCGCCGTACATAAACAGTGTATTGAGGATCAGGCCGCTCAAGGTTCAGACTGTTACCCGGTGCGCACTTCGCCCGGTATTGGTGCGTCCGGTAACAATTTGAGAGGTTTAATGGCGAGGGGAAACACCCGGTGGGCAGCAGGTATTGCCACTTGAATGGCGAGACAACAAAAAACCCACGCACACAAAAACGCCGCTCGATGAGCGGCGTTTTTGATGAATATGGAGCGGGAAACGAGACTCGAACTCGCGACCCCGACCTTGGCAAGGTCGTGCTCTACCAACTGAGCTATTCCCGCAATGGCGTCCCCTAGGGGACTCGAACCCCTGTTACCGCCGTGAAAGGGCGGTGTCCTAGGCCACTAGACGAAGGGGACACAGCAACTACTACCCGCAACACATGGCGTGTGCTGCGGTGACCAACAAAAACGCCACTCACTGAGTGGCGCTCTCGTTAAATTTGGAGCGGGAAACGAGACTCGAACTCGCGACCCCGACCTTGGCAAGGTCGTGCTCTACCAACTGAGCTATTCCCGCAAATGGCGTCCCCTAGGGGACTCGAACCCCTGTTACCGCCGTGAAAGGGCGGTGTCCTAGGCCACTAGACGAAGGGGACACGCTACCCGGAACACATGGTGTGTGTTTCGGTGTCCAGAGCCGCATCCGAAGACTTGGTTCTGGTTTCACTCAGCACCGCCCGAAAGCACTGCTGTTTAAAATTGGAGCGGGAAACGAGACTCGAACTCGCGACCCCGACCTTGGCAAGGTCGTGCTCTACCAACTGAGCTATTCCCGCATTGGCGTCCCCTAGGGGACTCGAACCCCTGTTACCGCCGTGAAAGGGCGGTGTCCTAGGCCACTAGACGAAGGGGACACAGCTACAACTTCACTCCCTACCGCGTTTTGCTGTTCGCTTTACGCTGTAAGTGGCGCGCATTCTATGGATGGATTGAGGGGTCGTCAACCCCCCGATATAAATTTATTTAAATCAATGACTTCGCTGTCCTTTGTGGGACGTTTCGGGGTTTTCGGCCGACCGGTGTTTGACGCCTATATTCTGGCACTCGCCAAGGCGCTATAGTCCTTGGCACACCGATAGTGGCATTGTGCATCCATCGACCACCTACCCCTATCGACCGCTGCAGGGCCCGTTTCAACTCGTCGCACCGCCCTATCCGCCCCCAGGCTTAGCCACTACACTCGCACCCAAACCCAATAAAGAGGTCTTCACGGTGACACCACTCATGATCACCCTGCTAGTAATAGTCGGGATCGCACTACTGATCGCTATTGGCTACATGAACAATGTGGTGGAAAACAACAAGCTGCAAAAGGCCCGCACCAAGGTTGAACTCAATGACCGCTTGCGCCGCTGCGGCGAAATCACCGAGACCTTCCCCGGCCAGTTGATGACACCGGCCCTCAAGTTGCTGCTGGCTCGCCTGGAACTGAACGTCTGCCAGCGCATGCTCAATCTGGAGAAATCCAGCACCCCCTTGAAAAGCCGCATCGAAGAGTTGAAGGCCTTGATTGCCCAGGGCGAATCGATTCCGGTGAACAACCCGCCGGCGCCGATCCTGACCGAGGCCAAGGCCAAGGACGTACGTTTCCTGCTCGAAGCCTTGCATGGACAGGTCACCCGCGCCGCCCACGATGGTTTCCTGCCCACCAACGAGGCAAAAAGCTGGATTCGTGAAATCCGCCACATCCTGGTGCTGCTGCACATCGAGTTTTTCAGCAATCTGGGCCAGCACGCCCTGCAACAGGAGCAACCTGGCCAGGCGCGCCTGGCATTCGAGCGTGGCGTGCAGTACTTGCGCAAACAACCCGATCCGCAGGCCTACAGTGAACAGCTGAAGTTCCTGGAAAAACTCCTGGCCCGCGCCAACTCCATGGTGCTGACCAACATTGCCCCGGTTGAAGGTGACGTGAATGAGTTGACCGAGGGCCTCAAGGAAGTCGAGGCCGATGCAGACTGGAAGAAGAAAGTCATCTACGACTGATATCACCTTCGAGGATCGCAGGTCAGTACTGGCCTGCGATCCTCCTGCTACGCCCCCCGCCTTACAGCCTGAAATGCCCGACCATCCCCTTCAGTTCCACACCCAGCTGCGCCAGCTCAATGCTCGACGCGGCATTGCCCTGCATGGCCAGCGAGGATTGATCGGCACTGGCACGGATGCTGGTGACGCTGCGATTGATCTCTTCGGCCACCGAGCTCTGCTGCTCGGCCGCGGCGGCGATCTGCTGGTTCATCTGCTGAATCAGCGAAACGGCCGCAGCGATACTGCCCAGTGCGCTCTCGGTCTGCAGCGCATCACTGACCGCCAGCTTGACCAACTCGCCACTGTTCTCGATCTGCTGCACTGAAGACTGCGCGGCGCCGCGCAGGGAAGACACCAGGCGCTCGATTTCCTCGGTCGACTGCTGGGTGCGCTTGGCCAGCGCGCGGACCTCATCGGCCACCACGGCAAAGCCTCTGCCCTGCTCGCCTGCCCGCGCCGCCTCAATGGCGGCGTTGAGGGCCAGTAGATTGGTTTGCTCGGCCACGCTCTTGATCACGCTGAGGACACTGCCAATGTTCTGGATCTCGGCGCTCAGGCTCTCGATGCTGGTACTGGTCGCTGTCGCCGAGTCTGCCAGTTGTTCGATCCGCTGCATGCTCTGACGCACCACCTGCTGGCCGGACTCCACCTTGCTGTCAGCGGTTTGGGCAGCCTGCGCCGCCTCCTCGGCATTGCGCGCCACGTCGTGCACCGTGGCCGTCATCTGATTCATGGCGGTGGCAACTTGTTCGGTTTCCTCTTTCTGGCTGCTGACTTCAAGATTGGTCTGCTCGGCCCCTGCCGACAGCGACTGCGCGGAGCTGGCCAGTTGCTCGATGCCCGCCTGCAGGCCACTGACGATCCGGCTCAATCCCGCGCCCATCTGCTGCATGGCCTGCATCAGCTGGCCGATTTCATCACGCCGGGTCACCACTACACTGGCACTCAAGTCGCCAGCGGCAATTTGCTCGGCCAGTCGGATTACGCTGCGCAAAGGGCTAACGATCAGTCGGGTGATCAGCCAGGCGGCGATCAGTCCGACCACCAAGGCCAAGGCCGACGACACAATGATCAGCAGCGAGTTTTGCTGCAACTCTGCCTGCATCGCCTGGTCTTGTGCGGCGTAAGCCTGATCGACCCGCTGCACCACTTCGCCAGCACGTGCATGTAACTGTTGATACACCTGTTGTTCGCGAGCCAGGAGCTCGGTGTACTCCGCCAGTTTTTCGGTGAAACTGGCGATGTGCCCGGCCACCTCGCCGAGTACAGTCTGGTAACCGCCATCCTTGACCACCTGCATCAGCGCTTGCGCCTGGCTCAACGCCTGGTCAGCCTGCTCGATCTTGCCCTGCTCGCTATCCTGCGTGGTGGCCTTGCGGCTCTGGTCCAGGCGGACCCGCGCCTCGTTCATTGCCTGCAGCATCAACTTCGAGACCTGACTGACCTGGCTGGCTTGCTCGATAAATTCACCACCCTCCTTGCCGGCCGACTCCTTGAGTATGTAGGCGCCATCGTCAGCCAGCCCCGCCTGCAATACATCCAGGTTGTTGGCCACGCTTGCGACCGACCAACTGGCCATTTCCAGCGCCAGGTCCTTGGCCGAAGTCAGCTCGACAAATTCATCGAAGGCCTTGCGATAGGCGCCCAGGGAATGCTCGACCTCATTCATCACCGGGGCATTGACCGCCGACCGCGCCTTGAGCTCGGCGGTCAGGTTGAGCAAGCCGTCAAGGCCCTGGCGCAAGGCCTCGGCGGTTTTGTCATCGGCGTGCAAGGCATACTCCTGCTCCAGCAGACGCACCTTGAGCAGGCCACTGTTGAGCGCCGACATTTGCTTGAGCCCGTCGAAACGCTGGCTGATGGTGTGCAGCGACCAGACCCCGATAGCCGCTACCAGGGCAGTCAACAGCAACACCAGGATAAAACCCAGTCCCAGTTTTTTCGCCATGCCGAGGTTGGCGAAATATCCTTGCGCGCCTGAAATCATTGCTCGTCACCTTCTTCCAGTGGCCAATGGCAATGGGGGCCATTTTCTCTCCCGGCAGGGTCGCAACCGGGGCCCCTCAAGCACAAGTCTCGGCTGCCGCAATCATGGCAAAAAGCTATGTATGCGTCGCTTTCAGAACGCTTGAGGTCGATCCTCCAATGCGCAGGCCTGAAAGAACGCCAATGCTTGTGAGTCGCCGGCATAGGCCACATTGATGCGCAACCAATCGCCGGCCTCGCCGCTGGGGCTGAATTCAGCGCTGCCAGCCAGGGCAATACCGTGTCGCTGCGCGAGGGCGCGTACGTGCTTCGCTGCACAAGCCCTGGGCCTGGCCCAGATATACAGCCCCCCCGAAGGTCTGCCAAAGACTTCCCAGTCCGCGTCCTCCAGCACCTGCAGTGACGCGTTCAGCTCGCGCTTCAAACGCAGCCGCTGGCGCTGCACCAGCTTGCGATATGCCCCGTTGGCCAGCAGGGTATGGAGTACCGCTTCACTGAAGCAGGAGACGCCCAGACTGGTGATCCGCTTGACCTGCGCCAGGCGCTTGACCAGCGCCTGATTGGCCACGACATAGCCGACCCGCAGCGAGCTGCTGAGGGTCTTGGAAAAACTGCCGAGGTAGATCACACAGCCAGCGTTATCCAGCGCGGCCAGACGAGTCGCACTGCGCCCGTGAAAATCGCCATAGACGTCATCTTCGACAATGCACAGCCCATATTGAGCGGCCAGCTCCAGCAGGCGTTGCGCCACAGCGAGGACCAGGCAACTGCCGGTAGGATTGTGAAACTGGCTGTTGATGAACAGTGCGCGCGGCTGATGGACTGCCAAGAGCGACTCAAGCACCTGGATGTCCGGCCCACGCGGGGTACGCGGCACCTCGAGCATCCGCACACCCGACAACCGCAATTGTTCGAACAGGTTGGAATGACCGGGCGTTTCCACCACCACACAATCACCGGGTTTGAGCAGGGTGCGGATGATCAGGTCCAGCCCATGGGTGGCGCCGGCAGTGGTGAGCACCTGGGACTGCTCGGCGACGATCGAAATCTGTTTCAGGCGCTTGAGAATCTGCAGGCGCAGGGCCGGCAAGCCATACACCGAGCTGTAGCTGAACAACCCCTGCATATCGGTGCGTGACATCTGCCGGATCGCATACCCGAGGTCATCGCTTTCCCGCCAGCTTTGCGGCATGCCGGCACATCCCAGGGGCAACGGGCTTGCCCCGGCAGTGAGCACTTCTTCAGAGCTGCACGGGAGCAGCGGCGTGACAACGAAATAGCTTGAACCATGACGCGATGCAAGCACGCCCTGCGCCACCATGCGCTCGTAGGCTTCTATCACGCAGGATTGGCTGAGCAGGTTGTCCCGGGCCAGTTGGCGAACAGAGGGTAAACGCGTGCCAGGCTCGATGGCACCCTGGCGAATTCTGCCGGCAAGCGCATCAACCACCTGCTGCACGACGGGGACCAGCGCCTGACGATCGATTCTCAATTCCATGAGAAATCAGCTCCAAATGTTTTAGATTATTTCCTCGATCAGTTAAACACAGCCTGCCTGTCCGCTTGATGCGGCACCCGGTCAAAACCCCCTCGCCCTAACCCCTTGAAACACATTCGCCAAAGACACAAAAAAGCCCACAGGAATGCGGGCTTGCTCTTACATAAGTTCCAGTGGTTGCACTGCAGAAAACTCGGCTTTCCTCAGTCCATCAAAAAGCCGTCACCCCACCATCCACGGCCAATGAATGGCCTGTGGTAAACGCCGCGCCATCGCTGCACAGGTACAGCACCGCACTGGCAATTTCCTCCACCTTACCTATGCGTCCCACCGGGTGCATGGCGGCAGCGAAGTCGGCCTTTTTCGGATCGGCCTCGTAGGCCCGACGGAACATGTCGGTATCAATCACCGCAGGACACACCGCATTGACCCGGATCTTTTTCTTCGCATATTCGATGGCGGCCGACTTGGTCAGCCCGATCACCGCGTGCTTGGATGCGGCGTAGATGCTCATCTTAGGTGCCGCCCCCAGGCCGGCCACCGAGGCGGTATTGACGATGGCGCCGCCGCCCTGGGCCAGCATCAAAGGCAGTTGATGTTTCATGCACAGCCAGACACCTTTGACATTGACCCCCATGATCGCGTCGAACTCATCGAGCGTGCCCTCGGCCAGCTTGCCCTTTTCGATCTCGATCCCGGCGTTGTTGAAGGCGTAATCAATTCGGCCATAGGTACTCACGGCTTGCGCCATCAGGTTTTGCACGTCGCTTTCCTGGGTCACGTTGCAACGCACAAACACCGCCTCGCCACCGGCCGCACGAATCAGTTCGACCGTGCCCTCTCCCCCCGCCACATCGAGATCCGCCACCACCACTTGCAAGCCTGCGGCGGCAAATGCCTGGGCAGTCGCACGGCCGATACCGGCGGCCGCACCGGTCACCAACGCTACCCGGCCAGAAAACGTCATGCTCATTGTTGTGTCCTCGAATGATGGGAGTGAACGCGTTTTGCCAGTCTAGCCACCCGGCCCTGTCGCACGTCAGCACTATCAGAAGGCCGGTTGATCGCTCATGAGTAGCAGTGATGAATAGGCCCACCGAACTATCACTGCGTTGGATCGAGCCGTATTCGCTGGATCAGCAAACCTTGCGACATCGGCCATGAGGGTCTATCAATCAGACTTCCTTCACCCTTGAGTACCCGCCATGACTGCCCAGACCAACCGCCAATTCCTGCTCGCCAAACGCCCGGTGGGGGCGGCAAACCGCGAAACCTTTACCTATCAGCAAGTACCGGTGGGCGAACCGGCGGCGGGCCAGATCCTGGTCAAGAACGAGTACCTGTCGCTGGACCCGGCCATGCGCGGCTGGATGAACGAAGGCAAGTCCTACATCGCGCCAGTGGGCATTGGCGAAGTCATGCGCGCCCTGGGCGTGGGCCAGGTCATTGCCTCCAACAACCCGGGGTTTGCCGTGGGTGATTACGTCAACGGCGCACTAGGGGTGCAGGACTACTTCCTCGGTGAGCCGCGCGGTTTCTACAAGGTCGATCCGAAACTGGCGCCACTGCCACGTTACCTGTCGGCGCTGGGCATGACCGGCATGACCGCTTATTTCGCGCTGCTGGACGTCGGCGCCCCCAAGGCCGGTGAAACCGTGGTGCTGTCTGGCGCCGCCGGAGCGGTCGGCAGCATCGCCGGGCAGATTGCCAAACTCAAAGGCTGCCGCGTGGTGGGCATTGCCGGAGGAGCCGACAAGTGCCGGTTCCTGATCGACGAACTGGGTTTCGACGGGGCCATCGACTACAAGAGTGAGGACGTGGTGGCCGGCCTCAAGCGCGAATGCCCGAAAGGCGTGGACGTGTACTTCGACAACGTCGGCGGCGACATCCTCGACGCCGTACTGAGCCGCCTGAACGTCAAGGCCCGCGTGGTCATCTGCGGCGCCATCAGCCAGTACAACAACAAGGAAGCGATCAAGGGACCGGCCAACTACCTCTCGCTGCTGGTCAACCGGGCACGCATGGAAGGATTCGTGGTGATGGACTACGCCGCACAATTCGCTGCCGCCGGGCAGGAAATGGCCGGCTGGATGGCCAAGGGTCAGCTCAAGAGCAAGGAGGATATCGTTGACGGACTGGAGACGTTCCCGGAAACCCTGATGAAATTGTTCAGCGGCGAAAACTTCGGGAAACTGGTGTTGAAGGTTTAACCCGAGCCAGCACTGCTGGCTTGTCGCACCCTCACCGGCAAGCCAGCCCCTACAGAAGCCACCACCACTCAACAGGCCGAGCGTTGGCTCGCCTGCAGCTCTTGATCTTGAGATAGCCGGGGCGTGGACTGCGTCCTCGAACGCAGCCTCGCGGGCTCGGCAGCTGCTACAGGGGATTGGGGTATTGCCGAGATCTAGGGTGTGGCGCAGGCCGCTATCGCGAGCAAGCTCGCTCCCACAGAAGAGAAATGCGCCGCCCCTACAAAGCCAACTCAGCCACAACCGCAGCCAACGCCTTGGCTGGATCAGCCGCCTGACTGATCGGACGCCCGATCACCAGATAGTCAGAACCCGCATCCAGAGCCTGGCGCGGAGTAAGGATCCGGCGCTGATCGTCCTGCGCACTGCCCGCCGGACGAATCCCCGGGGTCACCAGTTGCAGCGACGGATGTGCCGCCTTCAAGGCCTGGGCTTCCAGCGCCGAACACACCAGGCCATCCATCCCGGCTTTCTGCGCCAGTGCCGCCAGACGCAAGACCTGCTCCTGCGGCTCGATGTCCAGGCCGATCCCGGCCAGGTCTTCACGCTCCATGCTGGTCAGCACCGTCACGCCAATCAGCAGCGGCTTGGGACCACTGCGCTGGTCGAGCACTTCACGGCAGGCCGCCATCATGCGCAAGCCACCGGAGCAGTGCACGTTGACCATCCACACACCCATCTCCGCTGCCGCCTTGACGGCCATCGCGGTGGTGTTGGGAATGTCGTGGAACTTGAGGTCGAGAAATACTTCAAAACCCTTGTCGCGCAGGGTTCCGACGATTTCCGCAGCACAACTGGTGAACAGCTCTTTACCGACCTTGACCCGGCACAGCTTGGGGTCCAACTGGTCAGCCAGCTTCAGTGCGGCGTCACGGGTAGGGAAATCCAGGGCGACGATGATAGGAGTCTGGCAGGCGGACATGAGTGGGCTCTCAGGCAAGTCGAAATCGGCGCGCATTGTAGCGGAACGCGAGCCCGTCCGGGACCCGATGATCGGTAAATCATCATCAACGGTGCCCATGACTGAAAAAAAGCCTCAAAGAGCTGACGCGCTCGTTGCCACCCGCGTCAGCCCGCCCTCCCTTTCAGCGCTTGTCTTCAACCCGTGCCTGGCTGTTGCTCCAGTCGATCAGCAGACTATAGGCCACCGCCAGCAAGGTCGGGCCGATGAACAGGCCGATAAAGCCGAAGGCAATCAAACCGCCAAAGACCCCGAGCAAGACGATCACCAACGGCAGATTACCGCCACGGCTGATCAGGTAGGGTTTGAGCACGTTGTCGACGCCACTGATGATGAACATCCCCCAGACACCGAGGAACACTGCAAACCCGTAGTCGCCCTTCCACACCAGCCAGGCCGTAGCCGGAATCCACACCAGGGGTGGGCCCATGGGAATCAGGCTGAGCAGGAAGGTGACGATGCCCAGCACCAGCGCCCCCGGCACACCGGCGATCAGGAAACCGATCAGGGCCAGCACGGCCTGCGCCGCCGCCGTGCCAATGACCCCGTTGACCACCCGCTGCACGGTGCCGGCCACCAACTCGATGTAGTAACCGGCCCGCTCGCCGATCAGGCGTTCCAGCAGACGGTGGACAAAACCCGCCAGCCGCGGGCCATCGCGGTAGAAAAAGAACACGAAGACGATGCTCAGTGTCAGCTCCAGGATACCGCCACCGATCTGCGCACTGCGTGCCAGCAACCAGTTGCCAACCTGCCCCAGATAGGGTTTGACCGTCACCATCAGTGCCGCGCCCTGCTGGTCGACGCTGTTCCAGATACCCACCAACCGTCCCCCGACCAGGGGAATGGAGCCGAGCCAGACGGGCGCTTCGGGCAGGCCATCGACCTGGACATCCTTGATGAAGACCGTGGCATCGCGCACATGGTCCGCCAGGTTGAAACCCAGCCATACCAGTGGCGCCGCCACCAGCACCATCCAGCCCAGGGTCAGCACGGCGGCGGCCAGGGATTCGCGACCGTTGAGCCAACGGGTCAGCAGGCGCATCAACGGCCAACTGGCGAACGCCAGCACCGCGCCCCAGAACAGCGCCGACCAGAACGGCGCCATCACCCAGAAACTGGCACCGAATAACACCAGGAGCAGGATCTGCACCAACAGGCGATCGTTATTGAGCATGAAAAATCTCGAACAGGGTTAATCGACAAAAGTGCAAGCGAACGGCCCAAGGCACGTTCGCTTGCACAGAGCTTAACGCAAGAGTTCGAAATGCAGGCCAGGGTCTTTCACCTCACCCAGGTCCAACCGCGCACTGCGCACGCCCTGTGCCACCAGCGCCTGACGCCAGGCATCGGCCTGGACCCCGGAAACACTGACCCGCAACGTGGTATCGAGGTTCAGGCCACGGGACAGCAACGTCACCCACGGGGCCTGGGGTTCCCCGGTCAGGCGTGGCAGGTCCAGGGTGCCTGTGTCCTTGAGTTGCCGTAACAACGTGGCAGAGGTAGGCAACAGCTCGCCCAAGGGGGCACCGGCGTCGAATTGCTCGACATGCAGGTACGCCCGGCGATTGCCTCGCGTGATGCTGTACAGCGCCACCAATGAGTTGTCCTGGGGTGCAGCCAGGCGTAGCAGCAGGTAGGCCTGGCCGTTATCGGCACCATAGAGCTTGGCGTTGCCGAAGACTTCGTTGGCCCACAGGCTGCTTTCGCCGCAATCACGCGCCTGACACCAGAACAACAACTCGGCGCCCTGCTTCTGCAAGGCCTCGCGGGCTGCGGTGAAGGCGGCAGTAGCGGAATGCTCCGGTGGCAACTCATAGGTCACCGAGGTCATCTGGCCCCGTGCAGTGACTTGCCCGTCAAACCGCAACTGGCCGCTGATCTTGCGGATCGCACCCATGGGGTAGATCCGCTCCAGCTCGGCGGGCGGACGATAATCGACGATTTGCGCATCGGCCATGCGTGGCACCAGCGGCAAATCCTGGCTGCCCGGCACGTCGGCAGCCGACGCCAACGAACTGCAACAGGCAAGTACGAACAAACTGAAAAAACGCATGCGCTTCAACCTTGAAGAGACTCTCATCGGATCAGCATGGCCTGGGCGCCCTTGATGACACTGGCGTCGTCGATGCGTTGTGGCACCAACAACCCGCGCTGCACTGCCGGGCGCTCGGCCATGGCAGCCATCCAGCGCTGCAAGGCCGGCAAGCCATCAACCGAGACCCCGGACCACTCATGGCCACGCACCCACGGATAGGTCGCAATGTCGGCAATGCTGTAGGTGTCGGCGAGGTATTCAACGGTTTCCAGACGGCTGTCGAGCACCTCGTACAGGCGGCGGGTTTCGTGCTGGTAACGGTCGATGGCGCCCTGCAGCTTTTCCGCAAAGTAGCGGAAAAACACATTCGCCTGGCCCTGCATCGGGCCGATGCCGCCCATCTGGAACATCAACCACTGGATTACCCGCGAACGCCCTTGTGGGTCGGTGGGCAGCAATTGCCCGCTCAGTTCAGCGAGGTAGAGCAGGATCGCGCCGGATTCGAACACGGCAAAATCGCCGTTGGCGCGGTCGACAATCGCCGGAATCCGGCCATTGGGATTGATCTTGAGAAACGCGGGTGCCTTTTGTTCCTTCTTGTCGAAACTCAGGGCATGCACCGTGTAGGGCATGCCGAGTTCCTCGAGCACGATAGAGACCTTGTGGCCATTAGGGGTCGCAGCGGTGTAGAGATCTATCATGGTTGTCTCCCATTTCAACCCGCCCAGCCTCGACAGTTGCCCGCTGCAAGTCAAGGAATGGCGAAAAAGCGATTGAAACAGTCTGCAACAAGGGTTGCCCCCTCCTCGTCATTCAAGTGCAAGTGATGCCCGCCTGGCAGCTGTTCGTGGCTAAAGGGTAGACGCTCCAGCAACTCGGGATGCTTGCCGAGCATGCCGTCGGCCGCGACCACCAGGTGCGCCGGACAACTGACGCGCCGGGCAAAGGACAGCGCCTGCTCACTGGACAGGCGCAGGGGTGAAGGCAGTGTCAGGCGACTGTCAGTGCGCCAGGTGTAACCGCCCGGCACCGGCATCAGCCCGCGCTCGGCGAGCAATTCAGCCGCTTCACGACTGACCGCCACCAGGCCTTTCATCCTCACTTGCACAGCCTGGTCAATGCTGCTGTAGACCGGTTTGCGCTTGCCTTGCAGGTCCAGTTGCGCCTGCAACGCCATGCCCATGCGCTCGGCAGCATTGTCATGTTCCGCCGTGGGGGGAATCACCCCGTCGATCAACGCCAGGTGCGTCACGCGCTCGGGCATGGCACCCGCCAGCACCACCGAGACAATCGCCCCCATGGAATGGCCAAGCAGGGCAAATCGGTGCCAGCCCATCTGTTCGGCAACGTGCAGCACGTCGTGGGCGTAATCCCACAGGGCATAACCGGCCCCCAGGGGGCGATGCCCGGAATGACCATGCCCGGCCATATCCAGGGCCAACACGCGCAAGCCCTTGAGCCGGGGTGCCAGCCTGGCGAAGCTGTTGGCGTTGTCGAGCCAGCCATGCAGAGCGATCACTGGCAGGCCGTCTTCAGGCCCGAACAGGTGGGCGGCCAACTCGATGTGCGGCAGGTTCAGGCGCACCTCCGTGACGCTGCTCACGCGCATTCCCGGTCGCTGCGACCGGCCCAGCGCTGGAACAGCTCCTTGAGCAATCCGGCGGTGTCTTGTGGCCGTTCGAGGGGGAACATGTGGCCGCCGGGCACAGTCAGGGACTCGCCCTGAGGCATGCGGGCCACCGCGCTGGCGTGATGACGCATGACCACCCGGCTCTGCCGCCCACGCACCACCGCCAGCGGCACCTGCAACTGACGCGTACGACCAGGACTGGTGTGCGGCACCCCCCGGTAGATACTGATCTCGGTGGCCGGGTCAAAACGCAACCGCAAACGATCGCCGACCTTGTGCAAACCATGTTGCAGGTAGGCGTCGAAACACTCCGGGTCGAAACCGCGGAACAGGCTCTTGCCGGCAAAGTAATGCCGGGCTGCCTCGAGGTCGGCAAACTCTTCCCGGCGCCCCAGGGTGCGGCCGGCGGGGGTCAGGCGGTCGATTAAACCAAAACGCTTGGCCGCGCGGATCACCCACTGATCGGTACGGGTCAGCACGGGCGAATCAAGCATCACCACCCCGCGGTACAACTGCGGGCAACGCAATGCGGCGTGCAGGTGCAGGACGCCGCCGAAGGAATGCCCCACCCCCCACACCGGGCCTGGTTGCTGCTCCAGGTGATGGATCAACTCGTCCACCAGGTTGAACCAGTTGTCGTCCGCCGGAAACCGTGGGTCATGGGCGTGCTGCTGCAGATGCGCGACTTGATACTCCGGCGCAAGTGCGGCAAACAACTTGCCGTAGGTGCCTGAAGGAAAGCCATTGGCATGGGCGAAAAAAATCTGCTGCGGCATAACGACATATCCATAAACAAAATCAAGGGTTGATTGTCCGCAAGACCCAGGTCCGGGGCAATGACCGTAACTGCCAGGAAGGGTGACAGTCAGGCCATGGTTATGTTGATCGCCCACGCCCCAGCAGCAGCGGATCAGCGTGCTGGAGGTGCCTCACCCAGCGGCACCACCGCCATGGTCAGGCGCGACACGCAACTGGCCTTGCCTTCATCGCTGCTCAGGCGAATGTCCCAGACGTGGGTGGTACGCCCGATGTGGATCGGCCTGGCCACCGCCGTGACCCGCCCGCTGCGCAGCCCTCGCAGGTGGTTGGCATTGATTTCCAGGCCAACGCAATAGAACTTGCTCGCATCGATGCACAGGTAACTGGCCATCGAGCCAACCGACTCGGCCAGCACCACGGAGGCGCCGCCATGCAACAAGCCGTAGGGCTGATGGGTGCGGTGATCGATCACCATGCTGGCGGTCAGCGATTGCTCGTCAAACGACTCAAAACGAATATCCAGCACTTCGCCAATGGTGTTTTTCTGAATCGCATTCAGTTGTTCAATGTTTGGAGCAGTACGCCACAGACTCATCTCTTGGTCCCTTATTGCTGTTGTTTGCCTCAATCCTGCCACAGCACCGCTTCGCTGCGCGCGCTCCATTCTTCGAAGCGCGCACCGTAGGTGGCCTCGATCACGTTGCGCTTGATCTTCAGGGTCGGGGTCAGAAAGCCGTTCTCCACCGCCCAGCTGTCCTTGACCACCACCAACTGGCGTAGGCGCTCATGTTTGTCGAGGGCGCCATTGACCTCTTCGAGCAGGCTTTCCAGGCTCGCATGCAGGGCATTTCGCGCCGCGCTGGCGGCATCCTGCAGTCCCACCGCCGACAGCACGCACAGGCCCAACGGCGCACTCAGGCCGTCGCCAACCACACACACTTGCTCGATGCGCGAGTGCACCGCCAGGCGGTTCTCGATCGGTGCCGGGGCCACGTACTTGCCCTTGCTGGTCTTGAAGATTTCCTTGAGCCGTCCGGTCAGGCGCAAATAACCCTCGGCGTCCTGCTCGCCCTTATCGCCGGTGCGCAGAAATCCATCTTCGGTAATGGTCTCGGCGGTTTTCTGCGGCTCCTTGAAATAGCCCTGCATGGTGGCGCCGCTGCGCACCTGCACCTCGCCCGTTGTGTCGATGCGCACTTGCACCTCAGGGCACGGTTTGCCGATCCAGCCGGGGCGTTGCTGGCCCGGCAGGGAGATATGCGAATAACCGCAACTTTCGGTCATCCCGTAGACCTCCAGCACATCCAGTCCCAGGCGCTTGTACCAATGCAGCAGGGCCAAGGGCACCGGTGCAGCGCCGGACAGGGCAATGCGCAAGGCATCCAGGCCCAGGCCGGCCAGCACCTTGTGCCCGACCCGCTTGCCGATGATCGGCAGGCCCAGCAAAAAATCCAGGCGTCGGGCCGGGATCTTGCTGTAGACCCCCATCTGGAACTTGGTCCAGATCCGCGGCACGCCAAACAACGCCGTGGGCCGGGCGCGCTGCAAATCAACCAGGAAGGTATCGAGGCTCTCGGCAAAAAACACTGTTTGCCCGGTATAAATCGATGCCATTTCGACAAACATGCGTTCGGCGACATGGCACAGCGGCAGGTACGACAACAGTCGATCCGACTCAGTGAGGTTGAACAACTGGGTGCCATGGGTGGCGGCAAAGCCGAGGTTGGCAAAGCTGTGCATCACCCCTTTGGGCAGGCCCGTGGTGCCGGAGGTATAGATGATGGTCGCCAACTCGTCGGCATCCGGCGTCGGGTTGTCCTGGATCGGTGAACTGCGCTGCAGGTCGGCCCAACTGTAGTCAAACGTCGCCGCGGGGCACAGTGGCAGGCTGATGGTGGGCAGGTCGGCGCTGACGCCCTTGGACATGCCTGGCCAGTCATCCAGCTTGCCGATGAATGCCAGGGCCGCCTGCGAGTGCTCCAGCACCTGGGCCACCGACTCGGCCGTCAGGTTGGGGTACAGCGGCACCGACACATGCCCGGCCATCCAGATCGCCAGGTCAGCGATGATCCAGTGCGCACAGTTTTTCGAGATCAGGGCAATGTGGCTGCCCTGGGGCAACTCCCGGGCGCGCAGCCAGTGCGCGGCGCAACGAGCCTGGTGACCGACATCGGCCCAGGTCAGCGTTTCGACCTGGCCGCCCCCGATGGGCTGGACCATGAACCGCTGGCGCGGGTGGCGGGCTTCACGCTCGTAGAACACTTGCAGCGGCAAACGAAAAGCGGCGGGCATGGAATGCGCTCCTGTTTTTGTTCGGTGTCGCCGCAAGCGTAGACCAACCAAGCGATTGCTTGGTTGTCTATTTCAAACAAAAAACCCCGCCCCTGAGCGCCGGGGTATTACGGGTGTTTGAGGCTGTTGAGCTTCATCAGCCCGGCCAGCGGCCACTCGCCTTCGAGTTCCGCCAGGCCTGCCGTGCGCACGGCCACAGGCTCCTGCAGATGACCGTGCTGCAAAAACCCCAGCAGATTGCCCACCAACGGGTTGTGGCTGACCAGCAGCACGTTGTCCACCGAGGCCAGTTGCTCGGCCACGGCTTGCGGGCGGCTGTCGGGGGTCAGCCATTCGACGGTGCGAATGTCTGGCACGAAACCCAGGGCCTCGCGCACCAGTTGTGCCGTTTGCTGGGCACGCAGATAGGGGCTGGCGTAGATCGCGGTCAGCGGCTCGCCGATCAACCGGGCGGCACTGCGCAAGGCTTCCTCGCAGCCGTGGGGCGTCAATGCCCGCTCCGAGTCCGGACGCGAACCATAGGGCTGGGCTTCACCATGGCGCAACACCCAGACTTTCATAGTTTTGGCTCCTCATCACGGACCGGATGTGGTGCTGGCGCCACTGTGTGCGGGGCCTCGCCTTCCGGGGTGCGCGGGGTTGGCCAGTCGGCAAACGGCCAGGGTTTCTGGTCGCTGTGGAAGCTGCCGAAACGGCCGATCTGCGCGAGGAACTGGCTGAGGCTGTCACCGAAGTTCATCAGCCCGGCACTCGGGGCACCATAAATCAGGCGGTAGACCAGTTGCACCAGCACCACGGCGCCGAGAATGAATTGCGCCACCTGCCACACCAGCACAAACACCAGCATCCACAGCACCCGCAGGAGGATCGACTCGTACCTGGCTTCTACTTTGGGTTCGTTCATGTCTTGCTCCCTGCCCCCGTCAATCGAGGGCTCAGTTGAAACCGCTGGTGGAGATAAAATCGACATCGGTTTTCGGCTCGCCACGCATCAGCAGTTCAATCACCTGCTCCAGCGTGCGCCCTTCAAACAGAATGGCGTGCAGGCCGGCGACCAACGGCATATAGACTCCGACTTCCTGGGACTTGGCCTTGAGCACCTTGAGGGTGTTGACGCCCTCGGCGACCTCGCCCAGGCGGTTCACCGCATCCTCCAGGCTCAAGCCCTGGCCCAGGGCAAAACCCACCTGATAGTTGCGGCTCTTGGGTGAAGAGCAGGTGACAATCAAGTCGCCGACCCCGGCCAGACCGAGGAACGTCATCGGGTTGGCACCACGATTCACCGCAAAACGGGTCATTTCCGCCAGCGCCCGGGTGATCAACATGCTCTTGGTGTTTTCCCCCATGCCCAGCGCCACGGCCATGCCGGCGATGATCGCGTAGACGTTTTTCAGCGCGCCACCCAACTCGACCCCAAAACGGTCGGCACTGGCGTAGACGCGGAAGGTCCGGCCGTGCAGCGCGGCTTGTACGCGCTGGCACAGCTCTTCGTCCTCACTGGCCACCACCGTGGCCGTCAGGGCGTGCTCGGCGACTTCACGGGCCAGGTTCGGCCCGGAGAGCACCCCGATACGCGCTTGCGGAGCGATTTCCTCGAGGATCTCACTCATCAGCATGAAGCTTTGCGCCTCAATACCTTTGGTCAGGCTCACCAGGAACTTGCCACTCAGGCGCTCGGCATGGGGTGCCAGCACCGAGCGCAGGGCGCTGGACGGCAGTGCGACAAAACTCAGATCACAATCGTCGAGGGTGGCCTGCAGATCGGTGACCGGCTCCACGGCCGGATGCACCTTGATACCTTTGAGGTAGCGTGGGTTCTCGCGGTTGACTCGAATGGCCTCGGCCTGCTCGGGGTCGCGCATCCATTGGCGAACCGCATGACCGTTCTCAGCCAGCAGATTTGCCACAGCGGTACCAAAACTCCCGCCCCCCAGGACCGCAATCGGGCGCTGTTCATTCATATGTAGTCCATTAATCCATTGCAATGGCGATGACAGCATTATACGGGGCGGCCGTGCATCGACCAGCCCCACGAACAATTACCGACATCAGTAGGACGCTAGACAACAAAACGAAGGAAAACGCTGACATCGTGACTGGAAAACTCGACCAGCTCGGTTAACATGCGCCCCATCCAAACGGTATCAAGGCTGTTCCGTGGTTGCTGGTCCCTCCCCCCTCCATTCTTCGCTGGCCCTGGCGTTGCTGTTCAGCGACACCTTGCTGGCCGATGACCTGTTCCTGGAAAACCTGCCGCTGCCACAAGTGCTGACCGCCACCCGACTCAAACAGTCGCCCGCCGCCGTGCCGGGCAGCATGAGCGTGCTCGACAGCGAACTGATCAAGGCCAGCGGCGCGCGGGACATCAGCGAGCTGTTGCGGCTGGTACCGGGGATGATGGTGGGCAACATCAACGGCAACCAGGCGGTGGTCAACTACCACGGCAGCAATGCCAGTCAGGCGCGGCGCATGCAAGTACTGATCGATGGGCGCTCGGTGTACCGCGCCGGCCTGGCAACGGTGGACTGGAGCGATATCGCGGTAGCGCTGGAAGACGTTGAGCGCATCGAGGTGTTTCGCGGGCCCAACACCGTCAGCTACGGCGCCAACGCGCTGATGGCCGTGGTCAACATCATTACCCGCGCCCCGGCCAACAGCCATGGCACACGGGTCAAAGTCACCCGCGGCCAGCGCGGGATCAATGACTGGTACGCCAGCCACGGCACCGGCTGGGGCAGTGGCGACCTGCGCCTGTCGTTGTCGGGCCAGGAAGACGACGGCTTCGACTCCGACCAGCGGGGTGCGGACTACCACGACAGCCGGCGCCTGGACCGGGTCAACCTGGCCATCAGCCAGACACTCGACGAGCAGCACAGCCTCGACTGGCAGCTCAACGCCAAGGACGGCAGCAATCAGCGGCCCTATACCTACCGTCCGGTATTCCCCGGGATTACCGCCGCCGGAAACAATTCCGACGTGAGCGCCAAGAATTATTCCACCTCCCTGCGCTGGAACCTCGACCTGAACCCCGAGCACAGCCTCTATGTCCAGGGCACGGCGCAGCACTGGGATCGCCAGCAAACCTGGCGCGCCTGTGATGCCGAAATATCGTTCAGCCCGCAACTGGCGGAGCTCTGGCAACTGGACCCGAACTACACCGAGCGCCTGGCGCGCAACATGGACAGCTTCACCGCCAGCGGTGCCCCGAGCTCGACGCCAGAGCAGGAGGCACTGGCCAACCAGGCCCTGGCGCAGTGGCGAGGCGGCGCCAACCGGACCGTCTGCGGCAACATCGACCAAAGCACCCGGGAATCGCGCTACGACCTGGAACTGCAGGACACCCTGAGCCTGTCCGATAGTCTGCGCCTGGTCAGCGGCTTGAACTATCGTTACGACCGGGCCGACTCCGAGACCTACTTCAATGGCACCCTCGATGACACCACCTCGCGCCTGTTCGGCCAGTTGGAGTGGCGTGCCACCGAGCACTGGCTACTGCAGGGCGGTGCAATGTACGAAAAAACCCGTTTGATCGGTGACTCGCTGACCCCGCGCTTCGCGATCAACTACCTGATCAACCCGCGCCATGGCCTGCGCGCGGTGTACTCCGAAGCCGTGCGCTCGCCCGACATGTTCGAGAACAACGTCAACTGGAGCTATCGGGTGACCGGGCTCAACCCCACGGCCTACGGCAGGCCCAACGCCCGTTATTTCGTCAAGACCCGCGGTCCCGGCGATCTCGAGCAGGAACACATGCGCTCGCGCGAACTCGGCTACAACGGCTATTTCGCCCAGTTGGGCCTGAACCTCGACGTCAAGCTGTTCCACGACGAGATCACCGGGATGATCAGCGAGTCGCTGCGCAACAATCAGTTCATTGCCAGCAATTCCAACACCGCTCGCTTTCAAGGTACGGAAACCCAGCTCGACTGGCGCCTGAGTGCTGTCGACCGATTGCGCCTGACCTACGCCTATGTCGACGCCGAGGCCAGCAGCCCCCAGGACCAGCAATTGACCGCGCGCAACAGTGGCTCCGCCGGCTGGCTGCGCGATTGGGGCAACGGCTGGAACAGCGCGCTGTTCTACTACGGCGACGACGCCCTCAATGGCTACCGTTTCGAACGGCTCGACTCGCGCCTGGCCAAACGCATCGCCCTGGGCAAGGCCAGCCTGGAGCTGGCCGGCACCCTGCAACAACGCCTGGACAATCAGCCCAACACCTTCGCCGACAATTACTACGACTCACGCCACGTGCTGTACTTCAGCGCCGAGCTGGTGTTCTGAGATGGTTCTTGCGCGTATGTCGACCAGCCTGCTGAACCACCTGCTTCGTTGCCTGGGGCTGCTGCTGCTCGGCTGCCTGGCCGCCCTCCCCGTGCGGGCAGCCGATATCCTCCTGACGGGGGCCGAAGACAGTCCCGGCGTGCAGGCCTTTACCCAGGCCCTGGCCCAGCAGCGGCCCAAAGACACTGTGCGCTTCATGCCATTGCGCGAGTTGCCGCCGCCCGCCCGCATCCCCTGTACCACCCGCCTGATTCTGCTCGACCTGGCCAGCCTCGACTGGCGCCTGCAAGACCATCAAGGCCCTCCCACCCTGGTGCTGCGGATCAGCCGTCTGCAAGCCAATCAACGCGTGGGCGACACCCGTCCTCTGCACCTGAGCCTGCTGTGGAGTGATCCACCGCTCAGCCGCCAGTTGCGCCTGACCCGTAGCCTGCTGCCGCAAGCCAGGCGCATTGGCGTGTTGTTCGGCAAGGACAGCGAGTTCCTGCTCAAGGAGCTGCACGGCGCCGCCCATCGCCTGGGCATGGAAGTCGTCGCCGAGCGCTGGGACAACACCAGTGACAGCCGGCCCCTGCAAACGCTACTGAAAAACAGCGACGTGCTGCTAGGTCTCGACGACCCCGAACTGTACAACCCGAAAACCGCAAAAAACCTGTTGCTCAGTAGCTATGGCCAGCAACGGGCGCTGATCGGACCGAATGCCGGGTTCGTCAAGGCCGGCAGCCTGGCCAGCAGCTACAGCGACCAGAGTGACTGGCTGGCGATCCTCGACGAGTTGCTCGACCGTCCGCCGGCCAGTTGGCCCCGCAGCCTCTACCCCACGCGCTTCAAGGTCGCCAGCAACCCGCAAGTCGCGCGCTCCCTGGGCCTTGAACAGATCGACCCCGTGGCGGTGGCTATCCAGTTGGCCGAAGGAGACACCTGGCCATGACCTTCCGCCGCCACTGGGGCATCAATACTCGCACCCAGGTCATCAGCCTCGGCCCGGCCCTGCTGCTGACCCTGCTGCTGATCAGCTTCTTTACCTTCGTGCGCATCCAGGACTTGCGCCAGGAACTCAATCACACCGGCCAACTGGTGGCCAATCAACTGGCCCCGGCCACCGAATATGGGGTGATTTCCGGCAACAAGGAGGTGCTCGAGAGCCTGATGAAGGCCACGCTGGCCACCCCTCACGTGCGTTTCCTGCAGGTCCAGGACAGTGCCAACAACGTTCTGGTGTACGTCGAGCAACCGTCGCTTTCCCGCGGACAGCCACAGCAGATCGAGGTATTCCAGGCACCGGTGCGCCTGCAACGCATCCAGCTCAATGACGACTTCCTGCAGGCCGCGCCCCCGCCCAGCGGCATCACTGAAGACTATCTGGGGCGGGTGATCGTTGGCATGTCCAACGATGCCTTCAGTCAGCGCCAACAGGAGATCGTCCTCAAGGCGGGCATCCTGGCGCTATTCGCCCTGCTCTTTACCTTCCTCCTGGCCCGGCGCCTGGCCGCCAGCCTGTCGGAACCCATCAGTGCCATGGGCAACGCGGTGAAGGCCATCCAACAAGGCGACTACAGCACCCCGCTGCCGATCGTCGACGATGCGGAGTTGGGCAGCCTGTCGCGGCATATCAACAACCTGGCCGATGGCCTGGAGCACGCCAGCCGTGAACAGCAGCAGGCCATGGCGCAACTGATCCAGACCCGTGAAGAGGCGGAGAAGGCCAACAGCGCCAAATCCGACTTCCTGGCGATGATGAGCCACGAACTGCGCACCCCCATGAATGGCGTGCTGGGCATGTTGCAGCTTCTGGAAACCACCCAGATGACCGACGAGCAAGTCGAGTACGCCGCATTGGCGTCGGAGTCCACCGAGCATTTGCTCAAGGTGATCAACGACATTCTGGATTTCTCGCGCATCGAACGAGCCCCCCTGGAACTGGAGCACATCCCGTTCAACCTCGCCGACCTGATCAACAGTTGCGCCCAGGCGTTCGCCCACAGTGCGCAGCAACGCGGCCTGAACCTGCAGCTGCAATTGGCCGACGGCATGCCGGCCCTGAACGTGCAGGGCGATCCGACACGTATCCGGCAGATCCTGGTCAACCTGATCGGCAATGCCCTGAAATTCACCGAGCACGGCCAGGTGTCAATCCAGGCGCAGTGGCAGTCGCTGGACCACGAACTGCTGTGGTTTACCTGCACGGTGCGCGACAGCGGCATCGGCATCTCCCCGGACAACCTGGAGCAGATGTTCAACGCCTTCCAGCAGGCCGACAGTTCGATTTCAAGGCGTTATGGCGGTACCGGCCTGGGACTGCCGATCGCCCGCACCCTGGCCGAACGCATGGGGGGCACACTGCGCGCGCAAAGCGTGGAAGGCCAGGGCTCGGTCTTTACCCTGGAAATGCCCCTGGCCTTGTCGCGCCAGACCTTGCCCACACCGGCGCCTGCCGCGCGGGTGCCGAGCGGCAATGGCGAAGGGCGCAATGTGTTGCTGGTGGAGGACAACCCGGTCAACCAGACCGTGATCGAGGCCATGCTACGCAGCCTGGGCTTCACCGTCAGCGTCGCCACCGACGGCGCGCAGGCGGTTCGCAGCGCCGAGAGCCTGATTTTCGAGGCGATCCTGATGGATTGCCGGCTGCCGATCATCGACGGCTACGAAGCCACGCGGCAGATCCGGCAACTGCCCGGCTGCAGCGAAGTACCGATCATCGCCCTGACGGCCAACGCCTTGCAGGGTGACCGCGAGGCCTGCCTGGCGGCGGGAATGAACGATTACCTGGCCAAGCCTTTCAAACGTACTGATCTGCAGCAAATTCTCCAGCGTTGGCTGCAGTAGTACCGCCTAATCGAGCATCTGCGACTGGCGCGAAAACCGAAAGTGCGGCAGTCTTAGTCACCTCGACAGGCTCGATTTTGGGCTTGAATAATAATTTCAGTGCACAAGTGTACATTCATGTCCCTTGTCCTGTGACTTTCACCACAACGCAATAGTCTATGAGTAGGCTGCCGGTTCAAGGCATGAATGCTTTGATCGGCCGGGAAGATTTGCCCCACCTGCCGCATGGGACTATTGAGGAGCTCGCATGACCAAACAAAACGCCTTTACTCGGGAAGACCTGCTGCGCTGCAGTCGCGGTGAGCTGTTCGGCCCAGGTAACGCGCAACTGCCCGCCCCGAACATGTTGATGGTGGATCGCATCACCCATATCAGCGAAGAGGGTGGCAAGTACGGCAAAGGTGAATTGGTCGCAGAGCTGGATATCACTCCGGACCTGTGGTTCTTCGCCTGCCACTTCGAAGGTGATCCGGTGATGCCGGGCTGCCTGGGCCTCGACGCCATGTGGCAACTGGTCGGCTTCTTCCTCGGCTGGCAAGGCCTGCCAGGCCGCGGCCGTGCCCTGGGTTCGGGCGAAGTGAAGTTCTTTGGCCAGGTCCTGCCGACCGCCAAGAAAGTCACCTACAACATTCAGATCAAGCGTGTACTCAAAGGCAAACTGAACCTGGCCATCGCCGATGGTTCGGTCAGCGTTGACGGCCGCGAGATCTACACCGCCGAAGGCCTTCGGGTCGGCGTTTTCACCTCCACTGACAACTTCTAAGGGTTATCCGCATGCGCCGCGTCGTTATCACTGGTCTAGGCATCGTTTCGTGCCTGGGCAATGACAAAGAGACCGTCTCCGCTAACCTGCGTGCAAGCCGCCCTGGCATCCGGTTCAACCCGGAATATGCCGAAATGGGTCTGCGTAGCCAGGTTTCCGGCTCCATTGACCTGCCCCTCGAAGAACTGATCGATCGCAAGATCTATCGCTTCGTCGGCCACGCGGCGGCTTACGCCTACCTGGCCATGAAAGACGCCATCACTGACTCCGGCCTGACCGAAGAGCAAGTGTCCAACCCGCGTACCGGCCTGATCGCCGGCTCCGGTGGCGCATCGACCCTGAACCAGATGGAAGCGCTGGATATCCTGCGCGAGAAAGGCGTCAAGCGCGTCGGCCCATACCGCGTGACGCGGACCATGAGCAGCACCGTTTCCGCGTGCCTGGCCACTCCGTTCAAGATCAAGGGCCTGAACTACTCCATCGCTTCTGCCTGCGCCACCAGTGCTCACTGCATCGGTACCGCCATGGAACAGATCCAGATGGGCAAGCAGGACATCGTGTTCGCCGGCGGCGGTGAAGAAGAGCATTGGAGCCAATCGTTCCTGTTCGACGCCATGGGCGCACTGTCCAGCCAGTACAACGAAACCCCGGAAAAAGCCTCCCGTGCCTACGACGCCAAGCGTGACGGTTTTGTCATCGCCGGCGGTGGCGGCATGGTCGTGGTTGAGGAGCTGGAGCACGCTCTGGCCCGTGGCGCGAAGATCTACGCGGAAATCGTCGGCTACGGCGCGACTTCCGACGGCTACGACATGGTCGCACCAAGCGGCGAAGGCGCTATCCGCTGCATGCAGATGGCGATGTCCACCGTTGATGCACCGATCGACTACCTGAACACCCACGGCACCTCGACTCCGGTCGGCGACGTCATGGAAATGAAAGGTGTGCGTGAAGTGTTCGGCGCCAAGGCACCGGCCATCAGCTCCACCAAGAGCCTGTCGGGTCACTCCCTGGGCGCCGCCGGCGTTCACGAAGCGATCTACTGCATGCTGATGATGGAAGGCAACTTCATGGCCGGTTCGGCCAACATCGACGAGCTGGATCCGGAAGTGGCCGACATGCCAATCCTGACCAAGACCCGTGAAGACGTAGCCTTCAACACCGTGATGAGCAACAGCTTCGGCTTCGGCGGCACCAACGCCACCCTGGTCCTGCAGCGCTGGCAGGGTAAGTAATACCCCGCCGCACCGCCGCATAAAAAACGCCCCGACTGGTTCGGGGCGTTTTTTTGTCTGCGATTGCTGCTTAGCGCACGGTGAAACTTTGCTGCGTCAGCAAACGATCGCCTTGGAACACCATGAAGCGCCATTCGCCCGGCACCACTTCGTGGCTCTCGGTGAATTCATAGGCCATCACATCCTGCGGGGCACCCGGCAGCAGCTTCTGGACCACCTCCAGTTTGTCGTGACGCACACCGTCGGGGGTGCGAATGCCCGGGGTAAAGTACAGCAACGTCAGCGGCTGCCCCTCGACCGCCTTGCCGGCCAACTGATAGCGGATACCGAACTTGGTGCCCAACTTGGCTGGCACCGTTTCGGTCTGGCGGATCGACTCGTTGCTGCGCCGCAACACCCGCTCCCCTGACTGCAGATCGGCCTTGGCCCCTTCGAACACACCATATTCCACTGGACCTTGCACGCTGACCTCGGCGCTGGCCAGGCCGCTGAGCAGCATCAGCGCCGCCAATGCAGATAAACGAGTGAGGGACATATCGCGCTCCTTGATTGAGATGGGCGCGAGGGTATGACACCCGGGTGACAGGCTGATGACAAACCGCCACTCAGCGCGCCCCTTGCGTCACCGTACGCGGCAGGACCGCCAGGAAGTTGTCTCGCGCCACCCGACGCGCGACCTCGGGCGGCAAGGCATCAAGAAAGGGGGTAAAGCCGTGCATCTGTTTGCCCAGGGTCTTGAAGCGCCCGACCACGTCGGAACCCAGCATGAAACGCTCAGGGAAGCGCGTCACCAGGCTTACCCATTCCGGGCGAGGTTGCCCCGCCTCATCCAGCAGATAAGGCGTGAGCACGCTCCAGGACAGGTCGATGAACAGATTGGGGTACGCTTCGAGCAGCCGCGTCAGGGTCGGCAGCAGGAAATCCAGCTGGGTTTGATGCCGATGGATTTCCAGGCTGGTGCCAGCGTGCGCCCAGATAAACCGGGTATGGGGATGATTGCGCAGCGGCTCTTCGATCTCGGCCAGGTACAGCGGGTTTTTCTCGCGCTTGGAAGTGATGTTGGAATGCACCAGCACCGGCAAGTCGTTCTCCGCCGCCAGGTGGTAAATCCGCGTCATGGCCTCGTTGTTCGCTCGCGGCGTGTCGCCGGAGGTCAGGGCGGTCAAGTCGTCATGCCGGGTAAACACCTCGCCTATGCCCTGCCACAAGCCGGGATTGAGGTCGAGCATGCGTTGGATATGCGCCTCAGAGTTCTTGTCATTGGGATTGAAGCCTGAGAGGAACGGATGAAACTGTTGGCGCTGTTCGGGGGTCAGCTTGTTCACCGCGGCGGCGACAATCACATCAGTGGCGCTGTACCAGTAGGCATCGGCATCATCCCCGGCGTAATAGCGCGGGCGCTTGGGCTCGTCTTCATGCCACTTCTTCGCCACCGGGACCCCGGAAATCATCACATGCTCAATGCGATTGTCCGCCATCGCCTTGAGCAGCTTCGGCATGCCGGCGGTTTCCTGGAAAAAATCCACATAGTGCAGGTGTGCATCGCTATAGGCGTACTCACGGGCGTCCGCCAGCCCGCTGAGCAGCACCAGCAACCAGGCAGTATTCCAGGGTTTCAAAGACACGCGCGCACTCCCCAACAGATGAACAGGATAGACCCCGCGCCACGCCCAAGGGTTCAGCGATAAAGAAAGTGGAACGCCTGATTGCGCGAATGCTCTATAACTGCAGGGTGTTTTTCCGTCGTCTCCCACTGCCAGAGAGGTAACCCATGACCATTACCGTCAATACTGAATCCAGTGAAGGTTTTCGCCACAGCGTGCAGATCGATGAGCATGAACTGTTTGCCGATGTCCCGGTATCCGCAGGCGGCGAAGGCTCCGCGCCTGAGCCCCACGACTACTTCGACGCCGCTCTCGGGGCGTGCAAGGCGCTGACCCTGAAGCTGTACGCGCAGAAAAAAGGCATCCCGCTGACCGGCGTCACGGTCGAGGTCAAGCACGACAACAGCGAAGAGCAGAAAGGCAAGTACGCCCTGCACGTCAAGCTGACCCTCAAGGGCGTGCTCACCGATGCCCAGCGTGACGAACTGCACCGGGTGGCCGATCGCTGCCCGATCCATAAGCTGATGACCACCAGCGAAGTGAGCATCGAAACCCACCTTTCCGAAGGCGCCTTCAGCCAATAGCGGCAAGTGCCGGCTGTGCGGGTTATGCTCAACGGCATCTTTCGTACAGCCTGGAATGCCCCATGACCGCACCGCTCGTGATCCGCCCGCGCCCCGAAGAGGTCGAAGGCCAGCCGATCCTGCGCCCGCTGCCCTCGGCCAAATGCCGCAGCGTCGGGCCTTTCGTGTTTTTCGACCACATGCTCCACACCCGCTACCCGGCCGGCCACGGCATGAACATCCGCCAACACCCGCACATCGGCCTGTCGACCCTGACCTACCTGTTCGAAGGCCAACTCCTGCACAAGGACAGCCTGGGCTCCGAGCAACTCGTCCAGGCCGGTGACGTCAGCTGGATGACCGCCGGCCGCGCCATCGCCCACGTCGAACGCACGCCCGCCGAGCTGTGGGACCAGGACTTCAGCATGCACGGCCTGCAAATCTGGCTGGCCTCGCCCAAGGAACACGAACAAGGCCCAGGCCACTACAGCCACCACCCGGCCGCCAGCCTGCCGGTCAGCGATAACCTGGGAGTAAAAATCCGCATGATCGCCGGCACCGGTTTCTGCCTTGAGTCCCCGGTCCCCATACTCTCCCCGACCCTGTACGCGGAACTGCAACTGCAAACCGCGACCACCCTGCTGATCCCCACCGAACACACAGAACGCGCGCTCTACGTCCTCAGCGGCGACGCCCAGCTCAACGACCAGCCCATCGAACCCCACTCGCTGGTGATCCTGCCAAGCGGCGAAACAATGACCCTGTTCGCCGAGAGCGACTGTCACGCCATCCTCTTCGGCGGCGCCCCCATGGACGGCCCACGCCGGATCAACTGGAACTTCGTTGCCAGCGACCCGAGCGCCATCGAAGAAGCGCGCCGGCGCTGGGCAGCAGGTGACTGGCCAAGTGTTCCGGGGGAAAGCGAGAGAATTGAGTTACCCAAAGGCAAAGGCTGAGGCGGGCAGGTTTTTTTGTGGGATGCGCTGCGAGAGGATTGGGGGGTTACACCGAGAGCTTTGGTGTGGAGCAAGCCGCCATCGCGGGCAAGCCCGCTCCCACAGAGATATTCCAGCGCGGGAAAGCAGGCCGACGGGTAGGTCGCCGTGCCCTGGCTTTTGATCTTGATCCACCCGGAGGGCGATGCCCCCAATCCCCTACCCCGCAAACACCTCATCCAACAAATCATGCATCGACCTGAAGGCCCGCCCCGCCACCTTGGCGTCATACATCATCATGCCCGGCACATTGGCATGCCGATCGGTAAACGAGTGAAAGGCCCCGCCATAACTCAACAACTGCCAATCCACACCCGCTGCATTCATCTCGGCCTCGAAGGCCGGCAACTGCTCCTTGGGCACCAACGGGTCAGACGCCCCGTGCAGCACCAACACCGAGCCCTTGATGCTCTTCGCATCGCTGGCATCCGGCGTATCCAGCGTACCGTGGAACGACACAGTCGCCTTCACCGGCGCCCCCGTGCGGGCAAACTCCAACGCACAGCAGCCGCCAAAGCAGAAACCGAACGTCGCCAGCCGAGACACATCGACCGCCGCCTCACCCTGGCCCTGCAACTGCTCGAACGCCACCTGCATACGCTTGCGCAGCAACGGCCGGTCATTCTTCAGCGGCATCATCGCCGCCCCCGCCTGATCGTTGTCCTGCGGTCGAACCGCCTGACCATAGAGGTCGGCAATCAGCACCACATAGCCCTTGGCCGCGACCGCCTTGGCAATCTCCTCGGCACCCGCACCAACGCCCATCCAGTTCGGCGCCATCAACAGGCCCGGACGCGGACCTGAGTGAGCGGCATCGAACGCCAGGCGACTTTCGTATGGCTGGCCATCAATCTGATAGACCACGGAACGCACAGTGATTTGACTCATGACTCACTCCCGTCAATAAACGCCAGAAGGAAAAAACCCGCCGAAGCGGGTTTTTCTACAACCTGTTTACACCGACAGCTCAACCAGCAGCTTGTTCAGCCGGCGCACATAAGCGGCCGGATCCTTGAGACTGTCGCCGGCCGCCAGGGCCGCCTGATCGAACAGGATGTGCGACAGATCACCGAACCGCTCGTCACTCTGCTCCGCGTCGAGCTTCTCGATCAGCGGGTGAGCCGGGTTGAATTCGAAGATCGGCTTGGAGTCCGGAACCTTCTGCCCGCTGGCTTCAAGGATCTGACGCATCTGCAGGCCCAGGTCCTGCTCACCGATGGCCAGGATCGCCGGCGAATCGGTCAGGCGATGGGAAACCCGCACCTCGGCAACAGCGTCGCCCAGCGCGGTTTTCAGACGCTCAACCAGGCCTTCCTTGGACTTGGCGACTTCTTCCGCTGCTTGCTTGTCCTCGGCCGAATCCAGGTTACCCAGGTCCAGGTCGCCACGCGCCACGTCGACAAAGCTCTTGCCGTCGAAATCGCTGAGGTAGCTCATCAACCACTCGTCGATGCGATCGGTCAGCAGCAGCACTTCGATGCCTTTCTTGCGGAAGACTTCCAGGTGCGGGCTGTTCTTGACCTGTGCGTAGGTTTCGCCGGTCAGGTAGTAGATCTTGTCCTGGCCTTCCTTGGCGCGTGCCAGGTACTCGGCCAGGGAAACCACTTGCTCGCCCTCTTCACCCTGGGTAGAGGCAAAGCGCAGCAGGCCAGCGATCTTCTCTTTGTTGGCGAAATCTTCGGCCGGGCCTTCTTTCATCACCTGGCCGAAGTTTTTCCAGAAGCCTTTGTATTGCTCAGGATCGTTCTTCGCCAGTTTTTCCAGCATATCCAGCACGCGCTTGGTCAGCGCCGACTTCATCGAATCGATGATCGGGTCTTTCTGCAGGATTTCCCGCGACACGTTCAGCGACAGGTCGTTGGAATCGACCACACCCTTGACGAAACGCAGGTACAGCGGCAGGAACGACTCCGCCTGGTCCATGACGAACACCCGCTGCACGTACAGCTTCAGGCCTTTAGGCGCTTCACGCTGGTACAGGTCGAACGGAGCACGGGCCGGCACGTAGAGCAAGGAGCTGTATTCCAGCTTGCCTTCGACCTTGTTGTGGCTCCAGCTCAGCGGATTCTCGAAATCGTGGGCGATGTGTTTGTAGAACTCCTGGTATTCCTCGTCCTTAATCTCGGTACGCGGACGTGTCCACAGCGCGCTGGCACGGTTGATGGTTTCCCATTCAACCGCAGGCGGCTCTTCACCTTCGGCCGCCGTGACTTCTTTCGGCAGTTCGATCGGCAGCGCGATGTGGTCGGAGTACTTCTTGATGATGTTGCGCAGGCGCCAGCCATCGGCGAACTCGTCTTCAGCGGATTTCAGGTGCAGGACGATACGGGTACCGCGATCGGCTTTTTCAATGGTCGCGACTTCAAAATCGCCTTCGCCCTTGGACGACCAGTGCACGCCTTCGCTTGCGGCGAGGCCGGCACGACGGCTGAACACTTCAACCTGGTCGGCAACGATGAACGCGGAGTAGAAACCCACGCCGAATTGACCGATCAGGTGCGAATCTTTCTTCTGGTCGCCCGTCAGGTGTTTCATGAAATCAGCAGTGCCGGACTTGGCGATGGTGCCCAGATGCGTGATCGCATCTTCGCGGCTCATACCGATGCCGTTGTCTTCGAGGGTGACGGTCTTGGCGTCTTTGTCGAAGCTCACACGGATTTTCAGTTCCGCGCCGCCTTCCAGCAACTCAGGCTTGGACAGGGCTTCGAAACGTAATTTGTCGACAGCGTCAGAGGCGTTGGAGATGAGTTCGCGAAGGAAAATTTCCTTGTTGGAGTACAGCGAATGGATCATCAGGTGCAGCAGTTGCTTTACCTCGGTCTGGAAGCCCAGGGTTTCCTTTTGAGTTTCCACGCTCATGGTCATCAAACTCCGATTGGATGGCAGTGGCCGCGCCCTGAAGGGTGGCGGCGGGATGTCATTCAAGTTGGGGGCGCCACCGAGGATTTCAAGGGCTGGGTGTTTCCTCGATCTTGAAATGCGCCCGCGCCGTGGCAATCGGTTCGGCTTCAGTGCTCTGCCACGCGGTTATCGCCACGTTGGCGACGCGCCGCCCCTGCCGACACACCTGGCATTTGGCATAGGTATCGCGAAACTGCCCGGCACGCAGGTAGTCGAGGGAAAAGTCGATGATCTTCGGCACTCCCGGCGAGCCGGTGAACACCACCAGGTGCAGGGCTGCAGCCAGCTCCATGAAACCCGCAATCACCCCGCCGTGAATTGCCGGCAATAGCGGGTTGCCAATGTTGTCCTTGTTCGCCGGCAGGCGAAACAGCAACTCATCGCCCAGGCGCGAGCATTCGACGCCAATCAGCTTGGCGTACGGGATCAGGTGCAGCAGCGAGGCATAGTCGCCACGCTCGTGGGCCTGCTGCAATTGGGTCTTGAAGTCATCGTTCATTGTTGCCCACCACTCATCGAACCGCCGAAGCCCTTGGTGCCCTTGATCCCTTTGCCCATGCGCATGAACGTCCCGACTACATGGGCGATTGGCTGCTGCGGATCGTCCTGATAGGCAAAGCCGCGGGTAAAGATCACATCGGTGGTCACCCGGTAGCACTGGGCAAAGCCGTACACATCCTTGTGGGGTTCGGCCGGGTGCATGTAGTCGATGCGCAGGTCGAGGGTCGGGCACACTTCGAACTCCGGCAGCACACACAGGGTGGCCATGCCGCAGGCGGTGTCCATCAGGGAGGTAATGGCGCCACCGTGAATCACCCCGGTCTGCGGATTACCGACGATCTGCGGGCTGTAGGGCAAGGTGATGGTCATACCGTCCTGGCTGGCGCTGTGCACATGCAAACCGAGGACCTGACAATGACGCAGGGCCGATAAAAAGCGCATCGCACGCTCAAAAATGGGGTTATCCGACATTCGCTATAGGCTCTGATTAGTGTTGTTGCTTAGCTGTTATGGACGTAAGGAAAAGTTCCCACAAGAATAAACTTATATATCTGTGGGAAACATGGAACTTAACCCCTCAGGCTGTGCTCGAAAGGCCAAGTAGATATTTTCCATAAGGAGAAACACCCCATGCGTAAGACTTTAGCTATTGCCTTGATGTTGACCGCTTCCCTCGGTCTCGCTGCCTGCGATAAAAAATCCGAGGACAAAGCTCAAGATGCTACCAAACATGCCGAGCAAGCTCAGCAGGACATGAGCAAAGCTCAGGATAAAGTGAACGACGCTGCGAAAGAAAACGCCGAAGCTGCCAAAGCTCAGGCTGAATCGAACAAAGCCGCTGCCGAAGAAGCCGCTCCAAAAACCAATTAATGGTTTTAGCGCTGCACAATATAGCCCGCCAAGTGCGGGCTTTATTGTGCGCGTTGCAAACGTATTAGAGCAGCACGCTCTTGAATGTCGGGCTGAGCATCAGCAGCAATGAACACACCAGGCCGATACACCACACCAGGCTGCGCTGCCAG
>NZ_CP019427.1:600000-762500 GCF_009834545.1 Pseudomonas sp. S04 | reverse complement strand
CTTCCTATATCTACGCATTTCACCGCTACACAGGAAATTCCACCACCCTCTACCATACTCTAGCTTGTCAGTTTTGAATGCAGTTCCCAGGTTGAGCCCGGGGATTTCACATCCAACTTAACAAACCACCTACGCGCGCTTTACGCCCAGTAATTCCGATTAACGCTTGCACCCTCTGTATTACCGCGGCTGCTGGCACAGAGTTAGCCGGTGCTTATTCTGTCGGTAACGTCAAGACAGCAACGTATTAGGTTACTGCCCTTCCTCCCAACTTAAAGTGCTTTACAATCCGAAGACCTTCTTCACACACGCGGCATGGCTGGATCAGGCTTTCGCCCATTGTCCAATATTCCCCACTGCTGCCTCCCGTAGGAGTCTGGACCGTGTCTCAGTTCCAGTGTGACTGATCATCCTCTCAGACCAGTTACGGATCGTCGCCTTGGTGAGCCATTACCCCACCAACTAGCTAATCCGACCTAGGCTCATCTGATAGCGCAAGGCCCGAAGGTCCCCTGCTTTCTCCCGTAGGACGTATGCGGTATTAGCGTCCGTTTCCGAGCGTTATCCCCCACTACCAGGCAGATTCCTAGGCATTACTCACCCGTCCGCCGCTCTCAAGAGAAGCAAGCTTCTCTCTACCGCTCGACTTGCATGTGTTAGGCCTGCCGCCAGCGTTCAATCTGAGCCATGATCAAACTCTTCAGTTCAAACATCTTTGGGTTTTTAAGAAACCCTAAACTTGGCTCAGCAATCGTTGGTTACATCTTTGATTTCTCGCGGAGTAACTTGTGATGCTGATAATCTTTTTGACTATCAGTCTGACAGCACAAGCACCCACACGAATTGCTTGATTCAGTTGTTAAAGAGCGGTTGGTTAAGATCTTTCGTCTCAACCGAGGCGCGCATTCTACAGCAGCCTCATTTACTGTCAAGTGGTATTTTTCAGAAGCTTTCGAAGAATTCTTCAACAACTTCAACCACTTGCGCTTCCGATCACTCGGTAGCGGGAGGCGAATTCTACAGCGTTACACGCTGCTGTCAACACCTCTTTTTCAACTCCTTTCGCGCTTCGATGAACTGAAGCAACCTGCTGCCGAAAACTGCGTAACTCATTGTTTACCAAGGAGTTTTCCGTTTCGACTGCGCCGGAAGTGGGGCGAATTATAGACACCTGAGATCTGCCGTCAACCGCTATTTTCATATTTCTGTCACAAAGGTCAAAAAAGCCCTGAAAACGCAAAGGCCGCCCCGTTGGGGCGGCCTTTTCACATTAGCTTGCGAGTTACAAGCTAGGAAACGCGAACTGCGAGGCTTCATGGCTTGCACGCTGTGGCCAGCGCTGGGTAATGGCTTTGCGGCGCGTGTAGAAACGCACACCGTCCGGGCCATAGGCATGCAGGTCGCCGAACAGCGAGCGTTTCCAGCCACCAAAGCTGTGATACGCCACCGGCACCGGCAGCGGCACGTTGACCCCGACCATGCCCACTTCGATCTCGTCACAGAACAGGCGAGCCGCTTCCCCATCGCGGGTGAAGATGCAGGTGCCGTTGCCGTACTCGTGGTCGTTAATCAGTTGCATCGCCTCTTCCAGGCTGTTGACCCGGACCACACACAACACCGGGCCGAAGATCTCTTCTTTATAGATGCGCATCTGCGGTGTGACGTTATCGAACAGGCAGCCACCCAGGAAGAAACCTTCCTCATGCCCCGCCACGCTCAGGCCGCGACCATCGACCACCAGCTTGGCGCCAGCCGCCACGCCGTCATCGACATAGCCGCTGACTTTGTCCCGCGCCTGGCCCGTCACCAGTGGGCCCATGTCCAGGCCGCAGGAAGTGCCCGCACCGATTTTCAGTGCCTTGATCTGGGGCACCAGTTTGGCCACCAGGGCATCGGCCACTTGATCACCCACGCACACGGCCACCGAGATCGCCATGCAACGCTCGCCGCACGAACCATACGCCGCCCCCATCAGCGCGCTGACCGCGTTGTCCAGGTCCGCATCCGGCATCAGTACCGCATGGTTCTTCGCCCCGCCCAGCGCCTGCACACGTTTGCCGCGCTTGGTGCCTTCGGCATAGATGTACTCGGCAATCGGGGTCGACCCGACGAAGCTCAAGGCTTTGACTTCCGGCGCGTCGATCAGCGCATCCACCGCCGACTTGTCGCCGTGCACCACGTTCATCACGCCTTTTGGCAAACCGGCTTCCAGCAGCAACTGGGCAATCAGCAGGGTGGAACTCGGATCGCGCTCGGACGGCTTGAGGATGAAGCAGTTGCCGCAGACGATCGCCAGCGGGTACATCCACAGCGGCACCATGGCCGGGAAGTTGAACGGTGTGATACCGGCAACCACGCCCAGGGGCTGGAAGTCCGACCAGGCATCGATGTTCGGGCCGACGTTACGGCTGTACTCGCCCTTGAGGATTTCCGGTGCGGCACAGGCGAACTCGACGTTCTCGATCCCGCGCTTCAGTTCACCGGCGGCGTCTTCCAGAGTCTTGCCGTGCTCTTCACTGATCAGTTGCGAGATACGCGCTTCGTTCTGCTCCAGCAGTTGCTTGAAGCGGAACATCACCTGGGCGCGCTTGGCCGCAGGTGTGTTGCGCCAGGCCGGGAACGCGGCCTTGGCGGCGTCGATGGCCTGCTGGATGGTTTCGCGGCTGGCCAACGGCACTTTATGGATCGCTTGACCGGTGGACGGGTTGAACACGTCGGCGGTGCGACCGTTGTCGGTCACCAGTTCACCATTGATCAAATGCGGGATGAGGCTCATGCGGGGCTCCTGAATTCTGTTCACCGGCGTCCGCCGAGGGACGCCTTCTATATATAGATAACGTTGGCACGTAGCCCAAAGGCGATGGCGTCTATCGATCCGCCATCGCGAGCAAGCTCGGCACCTACTGTTTTGGGGGCGATCAGTCGATCTTGTTCAGCACTTCGCCGACCGCATCGAACAGGCGATCGAGGTCTTGTGGCTGGCTGTTGAACGTTGGGCCGAACTGCAGCGTGTCGCCGCCGAAGCGCACGTAGAACCCGGCTTTCCACAGGGCCATGCCGGCTTCGAACGGACGCACGATGGCGTCGCCGTCGCGCGGGGCAATCTGGATTGCACCGGCCAGGCCGTAGTTACGGATGTCGATGATGTTCTTCGAGCCCTTGAGGCCGTGCAGCGCATTCTCGAAATGCGGTGCGACTTCAGCCACGCTCTGCACTAGGTTTTCCTTCTGCAGCAGGTCGAGTGCCGCCAGGCCTGCGGCGCACGCCACCGGGTGGGCCGAATAGGTATAGCCGTGGGGGAATTCCACCGCGTATTCCGGAGTCGCCTGGTTCATGAAGGTCTGGTAGATCTCCGAGCTGGCAATCACCGCGCCCATTGGAATCGCACCGTTGGTGACCTGCTTGGCGATGCACATCAGGTCCGGGGTCACGCCAAAGCTGTCGGCACCGAACATCGAACCGGTACGGCCAAAGCCGGTGATTACTTCATCGAACACCAGCAGGATATTGTGCTGGTCGCAGATTTCCCGCAGGCGCTTGAGGTAGCCCTCTGGCGGCACCAGTACGCCGGCGGAACCGGCCATTGGCTCGACGAACACCGCCGCGATGTTCGAGGCGTCATGCAGTTCGATCAACTTGAGCAGTTCATCGGCCAGGGCGATACCGCCTTCCTTGGGCATGCCACGGGAATAAGCGTTGCTGGCCAGCAAGGTGTGCGGCAAGTGATCGACATCCATCATCGCCTGGCCAAACAGCTTACGGTTACCGTTGACGCCACCCAGGCTGGTCCCGGCGATATTCACCCCGTGGTATCCACGGGCACGTCCGATCATTTTGGTCTTGGTCGCCTGGCCTTTCAGGCGCCAGTAGGCACGCACCATTTTCACCGCGGTGTCGGCACACTCGGAACCCGAGTCGGTGAAGAACACGTGGTTCAGGTTACCCGGGGTCAAGTCGGTGATTTTTTCGGCCAGTTGGAAGGACAGCGGATGCCCATACTGGAAGCCCGGCGAGTAGTCGAGAGTGCCCAATTGCTTGGCCACCGCTTCCTGGATTTCCTTGCGGGTGTGCCCGGCGCCGCAGGTCCACAGGCCCGACAGCGAGTCATAGACCCTACGGCCCTTATCATCGATCAGCCAGCTACCTTCAGCCCCCACGATCAGGCGCGGGTCACGCTGGAAATTGCGGTTGGCGGTGTACGGCATCCAGTGGGCATCGAGCTTGAGCTGGCTGGCCAGGGACGTCGGGGCGTTTTCAGGCAGGTTCATCGGCAAAACCTCGCAATGCAATAAGCGGCGTAGGGATTAAAAGCGTTGTTGCAGCTAAGTTGCCACGGCGATAAAGTCGGTGAAATCCAACTTTTCTAACCTTCAGTCAGGCCGTTACTAAACTATGAGCAGCCGCCGCCCCGATCCACTGGCACAAGTCAGCGACTTTGATATCCGCCTGTTGCGGATCTTTCGCAGCGTGGTCGAGTGTGGTGGCTTCTCGGCGGCGGAAAGCGTGCTGGGGATCGGTCGTTCGGCCATCAGCCAACAAATGAGCGATCTGGAGCAACGCCTCGGCCTGCGCCTGTGCCAGCGCGGCCGGGCCGGGTTTTCCCTGACCGAAGAAGGTCGCGAGGTCTACCAGTCGGCTTTGCAGCTGTTAAGTGCCCTGGAAAGTTTTCGCACCGAGGTCAATGGCCTGCACCAACACCTGCGCGGCGAGTTGACCATCGGCCTGACCGATAACCTGGTCACCCTGCCCCACATGCGCATCACCCACGCCCTGGCTCAGTTGAAGGAGCGCGGGCCGGATGTGCAGATCCAGATCCGCATGATCGCGCCCAATGAAGTCGAACAGGGTGTCCTCGACGGCCGCCTGCACGTCGGCGTTGTACCCCAGGCCAGCGCCTTGTCGGGCCTGGAGTACCAACCGCTGTACAGCGAGCGGTCGCTGCTCTACTGCGCAGTCGGCCACCCGCTGTTCTACGTCGACGATAAGCAACTGGACGACGCGCGCCTCAACAGCCAGGACGCGATTGCCCCGACGTTCCGCCTGCCCGCCGAAATCCAGGCGCATTACCAGGCGCTCAATTGCACCGCCAGCGCCTCCGATCGCGAAGGCATGGCGTTCCTGATCCTGACCGGGCGCTACATCGGCTACCTGCCCGATCACTACGCCAGCCTGTGGGTCCAGCAAGGTCGCCTGCGAACACTCAAGCCAGGCTCACGCTTTTATGACCTGAGCCTGGCATCGGTCACGCGCAAGGGCCGGCGCCCGCATTTGGTGCTGGAAAGCTTTCTCGAGAGCCTGGCGGCGACGCGTTGAGCCCCTGCAAACCAGGCATTTACCTCACCAAGGCTTGTCGGATGCCCGTGGGTGCGTTATCAACGCACTGGCGCCCCCACTGACCTGCCCGGAAACGTCCATGACCTTTGAAGTCCCAGCCCACAGCGGTAAACCTGCCAGCCGTATTCGTCAGAAAAACGAGGAGACCATCCTCAAGGCCGCCGAAGTGGAATTCGCCCGGCACGGCTTCAAAGGCACCAGCATGAACACCATTGCGCAGAATGCCGGCCTGCCCAAGGCCAACCTGCACTACTACTTCACCAACAAGCTCGGCCTGTACATCGGGGTGCTGAGCAACATCATCGAGTTGTGGGACAGCACCTTCAACACCCTCACCGCCGAGGACGATCCGGCCGAGGCGCTGACCCGCTACATCCGCGCCAAGATGGAGTTCTCCCGCCGCCACCCCCAGGCTTCGCGGGTGTTCGCCATGGAAGTTATCAGCGGCGGCGAGTGCCTGAGCGAGTACTTCAATCAGGACTACCGCGCGTGGTTCCAGGGGCGCGCCAGCGTGTTCCAGGCCTGGATCGACGCCGGCAAGATGGACCCCGTCGACCCGGTGCACCTGATCTTCCTGCTGTGGGGCAGCACCCAGCACTACGCCGACTTCGCCACCCAGATCTGTCGCGTCACCGGTCGCAGCAAGCTGACCCGCCAGGACATGGAAGACGCCGGCAACAATCTGACCCGCATCATCCTCAAGGGCTGCGGCCTCACTCCCGCTATCTAAGACAGTCACCATGCCTTTTACCCTTGCCGGCCTTTGCGACTATCGCGAAGAGATTCGCAAAAGCCGCTTCATCGCCCTCGCGGCACCGATCACCAGTAGCGCCGAGGCGCAGCTCTTCCTTGAACAGCACAGCGACCTGAATGCGTCACACAACTGCTGGGCCTGGAAGTTCGCCGACCAATACCGCAGCAGCGATGACGGCGAACCCGGCGGCACCGCAGGGCGGCCGATACTGGCGGCGATCGAAGCCCAGGACTGCGACCAGGTGGCGGTACTGGTGATTCGTTGGTACGGCGGCATCCAGCTGGGCACCGGCGGCCTGGCCCGGGCCTACGGCGGCAGCGCCAACAAATGCCTGCAGGGCGCGGCAAAAATCGAATTGATCAGCCGCGTGCCGATCGCTTGCGACTGTGCGTTCAGTGAACTGGCGCTGGTTAAGTTACGGGTCGCCGAGTCCGGTGGCCTGGTGGTGGATGAACAGTTCACTAGCAATGGCGCGCACTTGCAGTTGGCCGTGGCCGAACAGCAGATCGACACCTTGCAGGCACAACTGGCAGGCCTGAGCCGCGGGCGGATTTTGCTGCAGCGCTGAACGCTGGTTATTTTATGTACAGCCCGGCTGCAATGCTTTGGGGCATAACCGGCAGGCTGACACTTGCCCACAAGCGCTGTGCACCCGACTGTGGATAACCTGAGTACATAGCGCTGTAACCCTTCTGTCACGTGGCTTTGCGGGCATTGATCAGTTTTCATCCAATTGCCTGTTCTACAGGTCATTTACACTGCAAAACAATTGCTTAGAGCGCTTTAGCAGCTATAGAACAAAGGCCCATGGTGCTTATGCCCGGTTCTTTGGCTTGCGCACAAATACTGTGGAGCAACCTGTGGATAACCCGTTCATGACTGGCGCAGTGGCATAGCTGGCATAGGTCGCAGGTTGATGATCATTTTTTAACCAATTATTTTCCGGACGTTACTGCACCACGACCTCCAGGTGCGCCCCGAAGTGGTGCCTGCTCCGCCAGCCGCACCCGCTCGATGTTTTCAACAGAACCCGGCTCACTGTGCCTTTCAGGACTTTCCTGACTCAATGGCCAGGAAATTGCTTTGCCACAGGCCTCTCGTTCAACGACCCGAGCCTGTGATGCCAAACCCCGTCCCGATCCCCGCTCCAACGCCACGCCTGCAACTGCACGGCATCAGCAAGCGATACCCCGGCTGCCTGGCCAACGATGGCATCGACCTGTGCATTCAACCCGGCGAAATCCACGCCCTGCTCGGTGAAAACGGCGCTGGCAAAAGTACCCTGATGAAGATCATCTACGGGGTCACCCACGCCGACTCGGGGGACATGCACTGGCAAGGCCAGCGCGTCAGCCTGCGCAATCCGGCCCAGGCCCGCAGCCTGGGCATCGGCATGGTGTTCCAGCATTTTTCCCTGTTCGAAACCCTCACGGTGGCGCAGAACATCGCCTTGGCCATGGGCGCGGCAGCCGGGGCGCCACAGGCCCTGGCGCCGAAAATCCGCGAGGTGGCGCAGCGCTACGGCCTGGTACTGGAGCCGCAACGCCTGGTCCACAGCCTGTCGATTGGCGAGCGCCAGCGGGTCGAGATCGTGCGCTGCCTGATGCAGGACATTCGTTTGTTGATCCTCGACGAGCCGACCTCGGTGCTGACCCCGCAGGAGGCCGATGAACTGTTCGTCACCCTGCGCCGCCTGGCCAGCGAGGGCTGTAGCATTCTATTCATCAGCCACAAACTCGCAGAAGTGCGCGCCCTTTGCCACAGCGCCACCGTCCTGCGCGGCGGCCGCGTGGCCGGGCATTGCCGGCCCGCGGAGTGTTCCGATCAGCAACTGGCGCAGCTAATGGTCGGTGACGCCGCGCAGTGGCTCGCCGACTACCCCAAGGCCAGTGGCGGCGCGCCGTTCCTCAAGGTCAGCGGTCTGTCGTGGGCCAACCCGGACCCGTTCGGCTGCTCGCTGCACGACATTGACCTGCAGGTGCGCAGCGGTGAGGTGGTCGGCATTGCCGGGGTGGCTGGCAATGGTCAGGACGAGTTGCTGGCCCTGCTCAGCGGCGAGCAGCGCCTGCCGCGCCAGGACGCCTCGCGCATCGCCTTCGCGGGCCAAGCGGTGGCCGACTTGCCGCCCGATGCGCGGCGGCGGCTGGGCTTGGCTTTTGTCCCGGCCGAACGCCTCGGGCATGCGGCGGTGCCGGAGTTGAGCCTGGCCGACAACGCCCTGCTCACGGCCTTCCAACAGGGCCTGGTGAGCCACGGGCTGATCCAGCGTGCCAAGGTCGTGGCGCTGGCCGAGACCATCATCCAGCGCTTCGCGGTCAAGGCCGCGGGTGCCCAGGCTGCGGCCCGTAGTCTGTCCGGCGGCAACCTGCAGAAATTCATCCTCGGTCGCGAGATCCTCCAGCAGCCGCGCCTGTTGGTCGCCGCTCACCCGACCTGGGGGGTGGATGTCGGCGCGGCGGCGACCATTCACCGCGCGCTGATTGCCCTGCGCGATGCCGGGGCAGCGATCCTGGTGATCTCCGAAGACCTCGACGAACTGCTGCACATCAGCGACCGCCTGGCCGCCCTGTGTGGCGGGCGCTTGTCGGCGCAACAAGCAACGGCGGGCACCACCCTGAGCGAAGTCGGCACCTGGATGGCCGGCCAATTCGACACCCCTCACTCACTCGCACCTGTGCTGGCTTGACGGAGTTTCCCCCATGCTGCTTTCCCTAGAACCCCGTGGCCAGCATTCGCGCCTGATGCTCTGGTGCTCGCCCTTGCTGGCCGCCGCCCTGACCCTGGGTTGCGGTTCGCTGCTGTTCATCGCCTTGGGTCATGACCCACTGCTGACCTTGCACACCCTGCTGATCGCGCCGATCAGCGACGGTTATGGCGTCAGCGAACTGTTGGTCAAGGCCTTGCCCATCCTGCTCTGCGCGCTGGGCCTGGCGGTGGCGTATCAAGCGCGCATCTGGAACATCGGCGCCGAAGGCCAATTGCTGCTCGGCGCCTTGGCGGGCAGCGCCGTGGCGGTGCACCTCATCGACTGGCAAAGCCGCTGGGCGCTGGTATTGGTCCTGAGTACCGGGACCCTCGCTGGCGCGCTATGGGCGGGGCTCACCGCCTGGCTGCGCACGCGCTTCAACGCCAACGAAATCCTCACCAGCATCATGCTCAATTACATCGCCCTGAACCTGTTGCTGTTCTGCGTGCACGGACCCTTGAAGGACCCGGCGGGCTTCAACTTTCCCGAGTCGGCAATGTTCGGCGAGGCCAGTCGCTTGCCGTTGCTCACCGCAGATGGCCGGGTGCACGCCGGGGTGTATTTCGCCCTGCTGGCATTGGTGGCGGTGTGGGTGCTGCTGCAGAAAAGTTTTATCGGGTTTCAGATCAAGGTGCTCGGCCTGGACAAACGCGCAGCAGCCTTCGTCGGCTTTCGCCACAAGCGCCTGGTCTGGTTGGCGCTGCTGATCAGCGGAGGGCTGGCCGGGTTGGCCGGGGTCTGCGAAGTCAGCGGCCCGATAGGCCAACTGGTGCCGCAAGTGTCGCCGGGCTATGGCTATGCCGCGATCACGGTGGCCTTTCTCGGTCGGCTCAACCCCATCGGCATCCTGTTTGCCAGCCTGCTGATGGCGCTGCTGTACCTCGGCGGCGAGAGCGCGCAGATGAGCATGAACCTGCCACCAGCCATCACCCAGCTGTTCCAGGGGATGATGCTGTTTTTCCTCCTGGCCTGTGATGTGTTGATCCTCTATCGACCCCGGCTGAACCTGCGCTGGATGCGGCGTGACCCGGTGACCCACGTGCAAGCAGGAGCGCTGTGATGGATATCGATCTGCTGGGCAATATTTTCTACGCCATGGTCCGCTGCGGCACACCGCTGTTGCTGGTGGCGCTGGGTGAACTGATCTGTGAAAAAACCGGGGTCCTCAATCTCGGCCAGGAAGGCATGATGCTGTTTGGCGCGGTGATCGGTTTCATCGTCGCCCTGAACAGTGGCCAGCTGTGGCTCGGCGTGCTGCTGGCGATGGCCGCCGGCATGCTGCTGTCGGCGCTGTTTGCCTTGGTGGCACTGGTGTTCAATGCTAATCAGGTGGCCACGGGATTGGCCCTGACGATCTTTGGCGTCGGCCTGTCGACATTCGTCGGCGCGGCGTGGGTCGGCAAACCCCTGGCCGGGTTCGAACCGGTAGCCATTGCCTGGCTCAGCGAGATCCCGCTGATCGGGCGCATGCTGTTTGCCCAGGACCTGCTGGTGTACCTGTCGTTTGCCCTGTTTGCCGTGGTGGCCTGGGTGCTGCTCAAAAGCCGGGTGGGACTGATCATCCAGGCCGTCGGCGAGAACCCCGACGCCGCCAGCGCCATGGGCATCCCGGTGCTGTGGGTGCGGACCCTGGCGGTGTTGTTCGGCGGCGCCATGGCCGGGTTGGCCGGGGCTTATCTGTCGCTGGCCTACACGCCGATGTGGGCGGAAAACATGAGCGCCGGACGCGGCTGGATCGCCCTGGCGCTGGTGGTATTCGCCAGTTGGCGCGTCTGGCGCCTGTTGCTGGGGGCCTACCTGTTCGGGCTGGCGAGCATCGTCCATCTGGTCGCCCAGGGCCTGGGACTGGCCATCCCCTCCAGCTTGCTGGCGATGCTGCCCTATGTGGCGACCATCCTGGTGCTGGTGCTGCTGTCACGCGACGCCGTGCGCACACGCCTGTATGCGCCGATGTCGCTGGGACAGCCGTGGCAGGCCGGGCATTAGTGCTCAGGCCACAGGAGCCTGCGTAAGCGGGCCGGCTGGCGATGCCTGCCTGACGGGCAAGACCTGGGCAATGCCCCACGCCAGTTCAAACACCAGGAACAGCACCAGCAACCCGGTTGCGCCCTGCAGCAAGGCATAGGCCTGCCAGGTGGCAAACAGAAACCGTCCGGCCGCGTCATAGCGGCCGTACACCGCCTGCGGATCGCGGATCCGCAACACCGACCAGACGCAGACAATCGACCCCAGCAGATTGGCCATCAGCATGTGCGCCGGCGCAAACGCCGGTAATTCACCGGGCAAGTCAAGCGCCTGACTCAAGCCCGAGAGCAGGCCGTGCAACGCGGTAAAACTCCAGGGCGTGACAAACGCCGCCATCACGATCAGGTCATACCAGGCACTGCTGCGCACCAGTCGGCGATACTGTTTCGGGGTCCACATGGCGAATACTCCGTTTATTCAGGGAGCACCCAGGCTAGACCCTGGAGTATGCTCAAGGGTCAAGCCCCCCAGGAGTCGCGAACATGCGCATCGGTGAATTAGCCCAGGCCAGTGCCGTCAGCCGCGATACCCTGCGCTTCTATGAGCAGCGTGGGCTGATCGCCGCCCAGCGTAGCGCCAACGGGTACCGCGAATACCCGGCCGACATGGTGCAACTGGTGCTCTACATCAAGACTGCCCAACGCCTGGGTTTCACCCTGAATGAAATCGGCAGCAGCGTCGCCGCGCTCTGGCAGGCCAAGGATCCGGAACAAGCGGTCGCCCGCTTGCTCCAGGAGAAGCTGGCATTGATCGAAACCCGCATCGCCGAACTCGGTGAATTGCGCAGTGAATTGCAACAACGGCTTGGACAACACTGTCCACTGAACCCATGACCCTCTTTTTCCAGGAAGCCACTCATGTCTACGGCAAAAACCGCGCTGATCATCGGCGCCTCCCGCGGCTTGGGCCTCGGGCTGGTGAAAACCCTGTTGGCCGACGGCTGGCAGGTCACCGCCACCGTCCGTAATCCACAGAACGCCCAGGCGCTGCAAGCCCTGGGCAAGGTGCAGATCGAACAACTGGACATGGACGACCAGGCCGCCGTGCTCGCCCTCAGCCAGCAACTCAAGGGCCAGGTATTTGACCTGCTGTTCGTCAACGCCGGGGTCAAGGGCCCGGAGGTGCAGACACCCGGCGGCGCGACCCTGGCCGAGGTCGGCCAGTTGTTCTTCACCAATGCCGTGGCACCGATCAACCTGGCCCAGCGTTTTGTCGAACAACTGCGTCCAGGCAGCGGGGTGCTGGCGTTCATGAGTTCGGTGCTCGGCAGCGTGACCATGCCGGACGCACCGGAGCTGGCCCTGTACAAGGCCAGCAAGGCCGCGCTGAACTCGATGACCAACAGCTTCGTCAGCCAGTTGGGCGAACAGCGCCCCACCGTGCTGTCACTGCATCCTGGCTGGGTGAAAACCGACATGGGCGGTGAAGGCGCCGACCTCGATGTCGAGACCAGCACCCGTGGCCTGGTGGACCAGGTCAATGCCTATGCCGGCCGGGGCGGGCATCACTTCATCAACTACAAGGGCGAAACCATTCCCTGGTAAGGCCATGAAGATCGCCGCCTATCGCGTGGCAACTGCCGCCGGCGGCGATCTTTTGCTACCGCGGCACAACCTGAGTAAACTCGGCACCTCGTCTCCGCGACGAACCTGGATCAGCAGACAGGGCAACACTGAGCTGGCGAACCTGAACCCAACTTTCAGAGGAGCCGGCAAATGCCTGCGACCCGTACCTGGTTAAAAAACCCTCTCGCCATCTTCACGGCCAACGAGCTCGACGCCCGTGGCGGCCTGGTGCTGCAAGACGGCGTTATCGTCGAAGTGCTCAAGCAAGGGCAGCAACCGGCGACACCCTGTGGACACGTCTTCGACGCCCGCGAGCATGTGATCCTGCCGGGGCTGATCAACACTCACCATCACTTCTATCAGACCCTGACCCGCGCCTGGGCCCCGGTGGTCAACCAGCCGTTGTTCCCTTGGCTGAAAACCCTGTACCCGGTCTGGGCACGCCTGACCCCGGAAAAACTCGCGCTGGCCACCAAGGTCGCCCTGGCTGAATTGCTGCTGTCGGGTTGCACCACGGCCGCCGACCACCACTACCTGTTCCCCGACGGCCTGGAAAACGCCATTGACGTGCAGGTCGAGAGCGTCCGTGAACTAGGCATGCGCGCCATGCTCACCCGGGGTTCGATGAGCCTTGGCGAAAAAGACGGTGGCCTGCCGCCGCAGCAGACTGTGCAGGAAGGCGAAGTGATCCTCGCCGATAGCCAGCGGCTGATCGCCGAATACCACGAGCGCGGTGCCGGCGCACAGATCCAGATCGCCCTGGCGCCCTGCTCGCCGTTCTCGGTGACGCCGGAGATCATGTCCGCCAGCGCTGCCCTGGCCAACCAACTGGACGTGCGCCTGCACACCCACCTGGCCGAAACCCTCGACGAGGAAGACTTCTGCCTGCAGCGCTTCGGCCTGCGTACCGTGGACTACCTGGACAGCGTCGGCTGGCTTGGCCCGCGCACCTGGCTGGCCCACGGCATTCACTTCAACCCCGATGAAATCGCCCGCCTCGGCGCGGCCGGCACCGGCATCTGCCATTGCCCAAGCTCGAACATGCGCCTGGCCTCGGGCATCTGCCCGACCCTGGACCTGATCGCCGCCGGCGCGCCGGTGGGTCTTGGGGTCGACGGTTCGGCGTCCAACGATGCCTCGAACATGATCCTCGAAACCCGCCAGGCGCTGTACATCCAACGCCTGCGCTACGGCGCCGAAAAAATCACCCCAGAGGGCGTACTGGGCTGGGCCACCCAGGGCTCGGCAAAACTGTTGGGACGCAGCGACATTGGCGAGCTGGCCGTGGGCAAACAGGCCGACCTGGCCTTGTTCAAACTCGATGAGCTGCGCTTCTCCGGCAGCCATGACCCCATCTCGGCGTTGCTGCTGTGCGGTGCCGATCGGGCGGATCGGGTAATGGTCGGTGGCAAGTGGCGGGTGATCGACGGCCAGGTTGAAGGATTGGACCTGAAGGGTTTGATTGCCGACCACAGCCAGGCGGCTCGGCAGTTGATCAGCGGGGTCTGACCTGAGCGCTGCGCTGGCGCGCCAGCGCAGCCGCTAGAGCCCCAACAACGACAACATAATGAAGGTCGCAAACAGTACAAAGTGAGTCATCCCTTCGATGGCGTTGGTTTCGCCATCGTTGAGGTTGATCGCACTGACGATCAGGGTGATGAACACCATCACGGTCTGCACTGGCGTCATGGCCATCTGAAACGGCTGGCCGGTGTACAGCGCCATGGCTTCCATCACCGGCACCGTCAGAATCACCGTCGACAACGACGCCCCCAACGCAATGTTGACCACCGACTGCATGCGGTTGGCCAAGGCCGCGCGCAAGGCCGTAAGGATCTCCGGTGCCGCGGAAATCGCCGCTACCACGATCGCCGTCAACACCGGCGGAGCACCCGTCCCCTCCAGGCCCAGGTCAAGCGTCTTGGACATCACCTCGGCCAAGGCGCCGATCACCACCACGCCAAACACCAGGGTACCGATGGACAGCCCGAGACTGATCGACGGTTCCTCCTGTTCGGGTTCCTTCCTGCGGCGTTTTTGCGGGTAGCTGTAGCTGAAAAAATAACTGTGGGGACCGACCTGCATACGCAGGAACAGAGTGTAGAGCACCACCATCGCGCCGATGGTGAAGGCCGAGTAGATCTTCCAGTCAGCTTTGGGAATGAACTCCGGCACCACCATGGACACGCCCATCGCCGTGAGAATCATCACGCTGTAGGTGCGCGCCGAGTCATCGTTATAGGACTGCTCGCCATGCTTGATCCCGCCCATCAATGCGGACAGGCCGAGGATGCCATTGATGTCGAGCATCACCGCCGAGTAGATGGTGTCGCGCACCAGGGTCGGCGAGGCCTCGTTGCTCATCATGATCGCCAGGATCACCACCTCCACCAGCACCGCCGCCAGCGTCAGGATCATGGTGCCGTAGGGATCACCGACTTTTTCCGCCAGCAGTTCGGCGTGATGGGCGACACGCATCGAGGCCATCACGATAAAGGCTATCAGCGCCATGCCGCCGGCCAGCGCGATCACCTGCCCGCTGTGCAGCAACCAGTGCTCCAGGGGAAAGGCGGTGAATGCTGCCAGCAGCGCCAGCAGGAGAACCTTTTCTTGCTTGAGGAAGGTGAGCATTACGGTCCCGCGTACCGAAGCCAGCAAAGCCTTGGCGATGAGTGACTGACTGCAACGTCACGCCCATGTTCCGTTGAACCTTAGCGCACCGTTGCATGGCAGTTGGTGCGCGGGGCGCACTTTTTTGGCCTTCCCGACACCTGCACGATGATTAACCCGTAGGAGCAAGGCTTGCCCGCGATGGGTTGGACGGCATTAGTTGTCCTGTTGGTCAGTAATTTGCATTGACCTGGCCAACCCCAAAACACCCTGGAGCTCCATCCATGCACAAACGTCCGTTGCACACGCTGCTTTGCGCCGTCGTCACCGCCCTTGGTCTGGGCGCCAGCCTGACCGCCAGTGCGGCCGATCCGCTGAAAGTCGGCTTCGTCTACATCGGCCCGATCGGCGATCACGGCTGGACCTATCAGCATGAGCAGGGGCGCAAGGCGCTGGTGGAGAAATTCGGCGAGCAGATCAGCACCCGCTACGTGGAGAACGTCGCCGAAGGTGCGGACGCCGAGCGGGTGATCCGCAACATGGCCAAGGAACAATACGACCTGATCTTCACCACCTCCTTCGGCTACATGAACCCGACCCTGAAAGTCGCCCGGCAATTTCCCCAGGTGACGTTCGAACACGCCACCGGCTACAAGCAGGACAAGAACCTCGGCACCTACCTGGCCCGTACTTATGAGGGACGCTACGTCGGCGGTTTTCTCGCAGCGAAGATGACCAAGAGCAAAAAGATCGGCTACGTCGCCTCCTTCCCGATCCCCGAGGTCATCCGCGACATCAACGCCATCCAACTGGCCCTGAACAAATACAACCCCGGCACCGAGATCAAAGTGGTGTGGGTCAATTCCTGGTTCGATCCGGGCAAGGAAGCCGACGCCGCCAACGCCCTGATCGACCAGGGCGTCGACGTGGTGTTCCAGCACACCGACAGCCCGGCGCCGATCCAGGCCGCCGAACGGCGCGGTGTGTATGCCGTGGGCTACGCCTCGGACATGGCCCACTTCGGCCCCAAAGCGGTGCTCACCTCGATCGTCAACGACTGGGGCCCGCACTACATCCAGGCCACGCAAAGCGTCATCGATCACAGCTGGAAGTCCCAGGATTACTGGGGTGGACTGAAAGAGGGCACCGTTCAACTGCCGATCAGCGACCTGGTGCCCGCAGCAGTGAAAAGCGAAGCCGAGCAGATCATCGCCGACATCAAGAGCGGCGCGTTCCATCCGTTCACCGGTCCGATCAAGGACCAGGCCGGCAGCGAAAAAATCCCGGCGGGCGCAAGCGCGAGCAATGCCGAACTGGCGTCGATGAACTACTACGTCGAAGGCATGCAGGCCGAGATGCCGAAGTAACCCCCGCCCCCTGTGGGAGCAAGCGTGCTGCCACAGGGGGCGGGCTGAACCGCTTGGTCAGGTTTTACTCAATGTTTGCACGGGCATCTGTAGAATGCGCGCCATAAGCACCTGATGAGAACCGCACATGTACGATTGGCTGAACGCCCTGCCCAAGGCTGAACTGCACCTGCACCTGGAGGGCTCGCTGGAGCCCGAGTTGCTGTTCGCCCTGGCCGAACGCAACAAGATCGCCCTGCCCTGGGACGACGTCGAGACCCTGCGCAAGGCCTATGCCTTCAACAACCTGCAAGAGTTCCTCGACCTGTATTACCAGGGCGCCGATGTGCTGCGCACCTCGCAGGACTTCTACGACCTGACCTGGGCCTACCTGTTGCGCTGCAAGGCGCAGAACGTGATTCACACCGAACCCTTCTTCGACCCGCAGACCCACACCGACCGCGGCGTGCCCTTCGAAGTGGTACTGAACGGGATCGCCAGCGCGCTGAAAGACGGCGAGCAGCAACTGGGCATCACCAGCGGCCTGATCCTCAGCTTCCTGCGCCACCTGAGCGAAGAAGAAGCTGAAAAAACCCTGACCCAGGCGCTGCCATTCCGTGACGCGTTTGTCGCTGTCGGCCTCGACAGTTCCGAGATGGGCCACCCGCCGAGCAAGTTCCAGCGAGTGTTCGACCGTGCCCGTCACGAAGGTTTCCTGACCGTCGCCCACGCCGGTGAAGAAGGCCCGCCGGAGTACATCTGGGAAGCCATCGACCTGCTGAAGATCCAGCGCATCGACCATGGCGTGCGAGCTATCGAAGACGAGCGCCTGATGCAGCGGATTATCGATGAGCAGATTCCGTTGACCGTCTGCCCACTGTCCAACACCAAGCTGTGCGTGTTTGACCACATGTCCCAGCACAACATTCTCGACATGCTCGAGCGTGGGGTGAAGGTCACGGTGAACTCCGATGACCCGGCGTACTTTGGCGGTTATGTGACCGAGAACTTCCACGCGTTGTACACCGACCTGGGCATGACCCAGGACCAGGCTAAACGCCTGGCGCAGAACAGCCTGGATGCCCGCCTGGTAAAACCCTGAATACAAAGGATCGCAGCCTGCGCGGCTGCGATCTTTTCAGACGGCCTCGGTCAACTCCTCCAGGGTCTTGCCCCGCGTCTCCATCCCGAACAACCAGACCACCGCCGCAGCAATCGCGAAGCACATCGCGCCTAACGCAAAGACTCCGCCCTGCCCGGTGATCGGGAACACCAACCCTGTCACCAGCGGTCCCAGCAACGAACCCACGCGGCCAATCGCCGAGGCAAATCCAGACCCCGTGGCCCGCGCTGAAGTCGGGTACAGCTCCGGGGTATAGGTGTAGAGCACCGCCCACATGCCGAACAGGAAGAACTGCATCAACAGCCCCGAGCCGATCAGCAGGCTGACGTTGCCGCCAAACACCGCGCTTTGCCCATACAAAAACGCCATCACCCCACCGCCCAGCAACGTGATGACGCACACCGGCTTGCGCCCCCAGCGCTCCACCAACCAGGCCGCCATGAGGAACCCGGGAATCCCGCCGAGGGAAATCAGCACCGTGTAATACACCGACTGGGTCACGGCAAACCCGGATTGTTGCAGCAGCGCGCTGAGCCAGGACGTCAGGCCGTAGAAACCGAGCAGGGCAAAGAACCAGACACTCCAGATCATCATGGTGCGCTGGCGATACAGCGGCGACCAGATTTGCCGCAAGGCGCTAAAGAAGTTGCCGGGACGGTGCTCGGCCCTGGGCAGGCGAATCGGCGTCGGCAGATCGGCGTGTCCCAGGGAGGCCCGGACCTTGTCCTCGATTCGCAGCAGGACCTTGTCGGCGGCAGCATGGTGCCCAGCCTGCTCCAGCCAGCGCGGTGATTCGGGAATGAAGAAACGGATCGCCAGCACGAACACCGCCGGTACCGCCAGCACCAGGAAGATGTCGCGCCAGCCGATCACGGGCAACAGGAAATACGACAACACCCCCGCCGCGACAAACCCCAGCGGCCAGAAGCCATCCATCAAGGCGATGTAACGCCCACGCCGCTGGGCCGGAATCAGCTCGGACAACATCGACTGGGCAATCGGAAACTCCATGCCCATGCCAATCCCCAGCAGGATACGGAACAAGGTCAGGGTCTCGACGGTTTGCGCCGTGGAACACAGGTAGCTGGCGATCCCCCATAGCACGATGCTCCACTGGAACACCGGCTTGCGCCCGAAACGGTCCGCCAGCATGCCGGACAACGATGCCCCCAGGACCATGCCGAAGAAGCTCGAACTGGCCAGCAACCCGGCTTGCGCCGTGCTCAGGCCGAACTCGGCTTTGATCGAGCCCAGGAGGAAAGTCATCATGGCCAGGTCCATGGAGTCGAAGAAAAACGCCAGGGCAATGATGATGAAAATGACTCGGTGATACCCACTGATGGGTAACCGTTCCAGACGTTCTGCCGCACTGTAGCCTTGTGTATCCATGCCACGTCCCCCGATCCGATAATCCGCGGATCGAGTGTGCGCGAACGCCGGGGTGGAAGATTGCTGGATACGACCTGGCAACAGCCCTGAGCGACGTCTGAACCGGCGGCTGCAGACGTCGATCGCAACGGCGATTAAAGGGCCATTTCCAGCTCAGGCACTTTGCCGAACAGTTCCAGTTCCCGGACACCGGTCGGGGACACCTGCAAGGCCCGTGAATCGCCGGACACACTCAGCCAGCCAGACTGGATGAACAACTGCAACAACGCGGCCCCCAATGTGCCCCCCAGGTGCGGTCGACGCTCGCTCCAGTCGGGGCAGGCACAGGCCACTTGCGAGTTGCTATGGGCCAATGCCTGGACGAAGACCCCATGGCTGGCCAGTTGAATGGCGCCCTTGTGGGTCACCATGATGCGTTTGTCCAATTGCTCGATCCATCCCGCATCCAGCAGGCGCTGAAACAGATCAGCCGCCAGGGTACCGCCCAAGTGCTCCTCGCAGAGGCGGGCCCGCAGCAGCGACGACGGGGCTGCCTGGATCTTGGCCAGCGCGCTGGTACGCTTGAATACCTGGGCAATGTTGCCCGGCGAACTGGCGAGGGTGGCACTGGCCAATGCCTCGACCGCCGCCCCGACTTCGGGCGCGGCCAGTCGGTAGAACCGCTTGCGTCCACGCTCCTCGATCTTCAACAGTCCACCGCTGAACAAACGCCCGAGATGGGCGTTGGCCGAGGACGGCGACAAACCGGCCAGCAATGCCAGTTCCTCCGATTGCCGGGCAATCCCATCCATCAAGGCCCACATCATCGCGCTACGCTTCGGGTCAGCCAGTAGTGTGGCGATCTGACTGATGCAAGGTGCATGTTCCATGTATTCACTCCCTGTTGAATCATTTGTCTACTGCTCGGGGGACATCTTGATCAGTAATAGAATGCCGGCCAAGGCGTGATAACCGCCAAAAACCGGGCTAAAAAATCAGTTAACGCGACAAACTTCTTCGAAATCCTCAAGCCATCCCAGTGATTTTCTGCTGCGCAAACCGGGGGATCGAGCAAGGCTGCCTGGGTTCGCGACCCCAGGCGGGCGCTAGTATAAGCGTGATGAACGACGGTTCCTGCCCCGGGGAAACCGCCAAAGCTGATAGCTGCTGAGTGAAATTTCGCTATGTGAGTGCGATTAATGGCTCACGACAAATCTTGTCGAAAATTGACCACTCAAATGCTCACACCGACGCTTGAGCATTTCTTTTAGCAGGTTCACCGGCTTACTCAATTGGGCGCGATGAGCGCACAACAAATTCAGCGGTGCACGTTCTCCCTGCAGCTCCGGCAGCAACACCGTCAAGCGTCCGGCCAGCACATCGGCGGCCACGTCCAGCCAGGACTTGTAGGCAATCCCGGCCCCCGCCACCGCCCACAGGCGCACCACATCGGCGTCATCACTGAAACGATCGCCGCTGACCGTCAGGCTCACGTCCCGTTTGCCATCGTGAAAGCTCCAGTGGTCGTGTACCCGGCTGCCCAGCATGTACAGCAGGCAATTATGCTGGGCCAGTTGCTCCAACTGGCGCGGTACGCCGCACCTCGCCAGGTATTGCGGGGCGGCACACAACACCCGGCGATTGTCCGGGGCAATGGGCAGCGCCACCAGGCTGGAGTCTTCCGGCTCGCCATAACGCAGGGCGATGTCCACTGGCTGGCGGAACAGGTCGGCGATCCGGTCGCCCAGCAGCAGGCGCACCGTGAGCAGGGGATGCTCACGCTGGAACTCGTCCAGCCACGGCAACAACAGATTGCGTCCAAAGTCCGAGGGGGCCGACAGTTGCAGGACCCCGCTGACCTGGTCCTGGCCGCGCGCCAGCAAACGCCGCCCTTCATCCAACTGGCCCAACGCCGCACGGGCATACACCAGGAACCCCTCGCCCTCTGCCGTCAGGCGCAGGCTGCGGGTGGAGCGCGCCAACAGCCGCGCACCCAGTTGCTGCTCGATCCGCTTCAACGCCGCGCTGGCCACCGCCGGCGACATGTCCATACCCCGCGCCGCCGCCGACAGGCTGCCCAGGTCAGCCGCCCGTACAAACAGCAGCAAGTCATCGAAACGCAGCATCGGCGCCCTCGCATTATCAAAAAACTATTGAAAGAGACTGTGCTTTTAGCGGGTTTTATCTTGCAGATAAATAGCCAATCATCTGCTGCATCCCAAGACCACCGAGCCCAACCGCCCATGAAAGCCATTGCCTACTACCACAGCCTGCCCATCAGCGACCCGAACGCCCTGCAGGACATCGAGCTGCCGGCACCCGTCGCCGGTCCCCGTGACTTGCTGGTGGAAGTCAAAGCCATTTCCGTCAACCCAGTGGACACCAAGGTCCGCCAGAACGTCGCACCTGAAGGTGGCGCCGCCAAAGTCCTGGGCTGGGATGTGGCCGGCGTGGTCAAGGCAGTCGGCACTGACGTGAGCCTGTTCAAGCCCGGTGACAAGGTCTACTACGCCGGCTCCATTGCCCGCGCCGGGGGCAACAGCGAGTTGCACGTGGTCGACGAACGGATTGTCGGGCACATGCCCAAGTCCCTGGGTTTTGCCCAAGCTGCGGCGCTGCCGCTGACTGCGATTACCGCCTGGGAACTGCTGTTCGAACGCCTGCAGGTGCGCGAGGGCAACACGGCTGAAGGGCAAAGCCTGCTGATCGTCGGGGCTGCCGGTGGCGTGGGTTCGATCCTTACCCAACTCGCCAGCCGACTCACGGCCCTGAAGGTGATTGGCACCGCCTCACGCCCACAAACCCACGCCTGGGTAGAAAGCCTGGGCGCTGACCTGGTCATCGATCACCGCCTGCCGCTGAGCGAGGAACTCAAGCGCGTCGGCCAGCCCCAGGTCACGCATGTGGCCAGCCTGACCCAGACCGACCAGCACTTCGCCCAACTGGTGGAGGCCCTGGCGCCCCAAGGCAAGCTCGCGCTGATCGACGATCCCAAGGCGCTGGACATCACCCAGCTCAAGCGCAAGAGCCTGTCGCTGCATTGGGAGTTCATGTACACCCGGTCGCTGTTCGAGACCGCCGACATGCTGGAGCAGCATAAGCTGCTCAACCGGGTCGCCGCGTTGATCGACGACGGCACCTTGCAAACCACCGTCGGCGAGCACTTCGGCACCATCAATGCGACCAACCTGCGCCGGGCCCATGAGTTGCTGGAGAGCGGCACGGCCAAGGGCAAGATTGTCCTCGAAGGTTTCTGAATGTGAAGGACTGGGCCCCGCGCGCGCGAGAATTTGCGCGCGGGGCGCCGTCAGTCAGAGAGTTGATCCGTGTCACAATTTTGCGTGAGTTCGAGACTACAATCGACAGCTCACGCAATGCTCTCTTTTACGCACGGAGGTCAGCAATGAAGATCCTGATAAAAGAACTGGCAAAATCCCGCTGGCAAGTACGCCTGGACAATCAGACCGTGAACTTCCGCTCCGAAGCCGAAGCCCGGGCTTTTACCTCGACCCTCGAGGCCCGCTTGCACGCCCCCCATTACCTCCCTGAACCCCAGCAACGAGCGGCCGGCTGACTCAAGCCTGGGCCTGCGCCGCCCGGACGACTTGCAGGCGACGGGTGAGCATCGCGACGCTCACCACCAGTATCCCGCACAGGCTGATGACCATCGCCATCGGCATGGCCGTGCCGTCGTGCAACACCCCCACCAACGCCGCTGCCCCGGCGGCGACACTGAACTGCAGGCAGCCGAGCATGGCCGAGGCACTGCCGGCGCGCGCACCCTGCCCGTTCATGGCGCAGGCCGCGGCGTTGGGAATGATGCAGCCAAGGCTGGCAATACAAATGAACAGCGGAATCAGCAAGGGCCAGAGCTGCTCGGTGTGCAGCGTGCTGACCGCCAGCAGGGTCAGGCCCGCCGCCAGATAGACCCACACCGCGCGCGCCAGCAGGAACGCCGGCCCACGCTTGGACAGCAAGCGTGCATTGAGTTGCGCCACCAGGATGAAACCCGCCGCGTTGAGGCCGAACAGCCAGCCGAAATGCTCCGGCGGTACGCCGTACAGCTTGATGAACACGAAGGGTGAGCCGGCGATGTAGGCAAACATCCCGGCGATCGCAACGCCCCCGGTCAGGGCGTGCCCAAGGAAGACCTTGTCCGCGAGCAACAGACCGTACTGGCGCAGCGCGCCGGACAATGGCTGGCGTGGCTGGTTGGCCGGCAGACTTTCCGGCAGGCCCATTGCCACCGCCAGGGCTGACAGGGCACTGAACGCGGTCAAGGCGATGAAGATCGACTGCCAGCCATGCAGGTTGACCAGCAGCCCCCCGAGCATCGGCGCGAGGATCGGGGCCAGGCCCATCACCAGCATCAATTGCGAAAAGACTTTCGCCGAGCCCACCGCATCACACTTGTCACTGACCACCGCACGGGAAATCACCATCCCGGCGCAACCGCCGAGGGCCTGCACGAAACGTGCGGCGATCAACCAATCCAGGCTCGGCGCGAAGGCACACGCCAGCGAAGCCAGGGTGAACAGGGTCACGCCCACCAGCAGCGGAATACGTCGACCGAAACGATCGGCCACCGGCCCATAGGCCAACTGTCCCAGCGACAAGCCGAGGAAGTACGCGGCCAGAGTCATCTGCACGTGTTTTTCGTCGGTGCCGAACGCGGCGGCCATGGCCGGAAAGGCGGGCAGGTAGAAATCGATGGCCAGCGGCCCAAAAGCGCTCAAGGCGCCAAGAATCAGAATGGTACGGAAATTCATCAGGCGTCCAGCTCACATCAGTCGGCAGCCCGACAGTCTAGCCGCGCTTGGACGCCTTGAACATTCCGATAGGTCGCTAACTAATATTTTTCATCCTGCCAGTTTGACCGCGTACCCTTCCTCGCTGATCGCACTGATCACCTGCTCGGCCGACAAGCCGCTTTCCACACCCACTTCCTTCGCCGCCAGGTCGACCCGCACACTGGCCGCCGGATCCTTGGCCTGCAGGGCCTGGGTAATCGTGCGGACACAGTGACCGCACGACATACCTTGAACGTTGAATACTTGCATGGGGCATCTCCTTTGATGGGGTTGGCAGCAGTCTTGAGCTTGCCACCGTGGCAAGGTCAAGTTCCGCGATGAACGGCCGGGCTGGCATTGCACCGCATGCTCGGTCAAGCTTGGCCATCCATGACATACAAGCAGGAGACTCAGCCATGCGCTGGCACGCTTTCAGCCTACTGGGCATGCTCAGTCTTTGCGCCACCGCCTCGCCGGCCAGTGCGCAAGACTACGGGGTACTGATCATTTCGCGCGAGCGCCTGGAAGTCGCGACCTCGTGCGAAATCGGTGTGTACATCCAGGACCAGCTGTCCGCGCGGCTGTTCCAGGAGCAAAGCACGTCGTTCAACCTGCCGCCCGGGACCTTCTCCCTGCGCCTGAAACTGCTGCCTGGCCAAGTGCCCGGCTGCAACCCCGGGATGCTCGCGCCCGGTTCGCAGAACATCACCCTGCGCGCCGGAGATATCCACAAGTACCGCGTCGCCATGAACGCCCAGGGCATGTACCTGAAGCCGGCGACATTGGGTTATTGACTCCCGCTACCCGCCGACCTGTGGGGTGTGGCGTTTTGCACATGGCGCTTGACCTTGCCAGCATGGCAAGGTTGAACCTGTAGGTCATTTCTACAGGGAGTAAGACCGATGTCCGATTCCACCACCTTCGATCTGCCGATTGCCGGCATGACCTGCGCCAGTTGCGCCGGGCGTGTCGAGCGGGCGCTCAGTAAAGTCGTGGGCGCCACCTCTGTCAGCGTCAACCTGGCGACCGAACAGGCGCGTGTCCAGGCCCCGCGCGACAGCTTGCCGGCCTTGATGCAGGCCGTGCAGCAAGCCGGCTATAGCGTTCCCGCCCAGAGCCTGGAACTGAGCATCGGCGGCATGACGTGCGCCTCTTGCGCCGGTCGCGTCGAGCGCGCGTTGAACAAGGTGGCCGGGGTCAAGAGCGTCAGCGTCAACCTGGCCAGCGAGCGGGCACACCTGGAGTTGCTCGGCCAGATCGACCCGCAGGTGCTGATCAATGCGGTGACCAAGGCCGGTTACAGCGCCAGCGTCTGGCAAGCCGAGCAACGCTCCAATGACGACCAGCAACAGCGCCTGCAACGTGAGCGCTGGAGCGTCCTGCTGGCCGTGCTCCTGGCGTTGCCACTGGTGCTGCCGATGCTGGTGCAACCCTTCGGCCTGCACTGGATGCTCCCGGCCTGGGTGCAGTTCATCCTGGCCACTCCGGTGCAGTTCATCTTCGGTGCGCGTTTTTATGTCGCCGCCTGGAAAGCCGTGCGCGCCGGTGCCGGCAACATGGACTTGCTGGTCGCCCTGGGCACCAGCGCCGGGTATGGTTTGAGCATCTACCTGTGGGCGACCGCCAGCGCGGGCACCGAACCGCACCTGTACTTCGAGGCCTCGGCCGTAGTGATCGCCCTGGTCCTGCTCGGCAAGTACCTGGAAAGCCGCGCCAAACGCCAGACCGCCAGCGCCATTCGGGCCCTTGAAGCCTTGCGTCCGGAGCGGGCGATCCAGGTGATCGACGGCCGCGAACAGGACGTTGCCATCAGTGCCTTGCGCCTCGGTGACCTGGTGCTGGTCAAGCCCGGCGAACGGTTCCCGGTGGACGGTGAGGTGGTCGAAGGCCAGAGCCACGCCGACGAAGCCCTGATCAGCGGTGAAAGCCTGCCGGTGCCCAAGCAGCCCGGCGACAGCGTCACCGGCGGCGCCATCAACGGCGAAGGCCGCCTGCTGGTACGGACCCTGGCCCTCGGGGCGGAAACCGTGCTGGCGCGGATCATCCGCCTGGTCGAAGACGCCCAGGCTGGCAAGGCGCCCATTCAAAAGCTGGTGGACAAGGTCAGCCAGGTGTTCGTGCCGGTGGTGCTGCTGCTGGCCCTGGCCACCCTGATCGGTTGGTGGTTGTACGGTGCACCTCTGGAAACCGCAGTCATCAACGCAGTGGCCGTGCTGGTGATCGCCTGTCCTTGTGCACTGGGCCTGGCCACACCTACCGCGATCATGGCCGGTACCGGCGTCGCTGCCCGCCACGGCATTCTGATCAAGGACGCCGAAGCCCTGGAGCGCGCCCACGAAGTCAGTGTGGTGGTATTCGACAAGACCGGCACACTGACCTCCGGCACCCCGCGCATCGCCCACTTCAGCGCCGTCGACGGCAACGAAGCGACGCTGTTGCAACAAGCCGGCGCCCTGCAGCGCGGCAGTGAACACCCGCTGGCCAAGGCCGTGCTGGACGCCTGCGCCGAACGTGAGCTGGCCGTGGCCGACGTCACTGCCAGCCAGTCTCTGACCGGTCGCGGCATTGCCGGCATCCTGGACGGCCGGCAATTGGCCCTGGGTAATCGCCGCATGCTCGAGGAAAGCGGCTTGAACGCCGGGGCCCTGGCAGACTCGGCCACGGCCTGGGAAGCAGAAGGCCGGACCCTGTCCTGGCTGATCGAACAAAGCCCCGAGTTGCGGGTACTGGGCCTGTTCGCCTTTGGCGACACCCTCAAGCCCGGCGCCCTGCAAGCCATTGAGGAACTGAACAGCCAGCACATCGGCAGCCACCTGCTGACGGGCGACAACCGGGGTAGCGCCAAGGTGGTCGCCCAAGCCCTGGGCATCAGCAACGTGCACGCCGAAGTGCTCCCCGCGGAAAAAGCCTCGACCGTCACCGAACTGAAGAAAACCGGGGTGGTGGCGATGGTCGGCGACGGCATCAACGACGCTCCGGCACTGGCGGCGGCAGACATCGGCATAGCCATGGGCGGCGGCACCGACGTGGCCATGCACGCGGCCGGCATCACCCTGATGCGCGGCGACCCTCGGCTGGTGCCGGCAGCGCTGGAGATCAGCCGCAAGACCTATGCGAAGATCCGCCAGAACCTGTTCTGGGCCTTCGTCTATAACCTGATCGGGATCCCGCTGGCCGCATTCGGCTTGCTCAACCCGGTCATGGCCGGTGCGGCGATGGCCCTGTCCAGCGTCAGCGTGGTCAGCAACGCCCTGCTGCTCAAGACCTGGAAGCCGAAAAAACTGGAGGATCTGGAATGAACATTGGCCAAGCCGCCCGGCAAAGTGGCCTGAGCGCCAAGATGATTCGTTACTACGAGTCGATCGGCCTGCTCAAGCCGGCGCACCGCACCGACAGTGGCTACCGTCTGTATGGCGAGCAGGACCTGCACAGCCTGGCCTTCATCAAGCGCTCCCGTGACCTGGGCTTCTCGCTGGAGGAAGTCGGCAAGCTGTTGGCCTTGTGGCAGGATCGCCAACGGGCCAGCGCCGACGTCAAGGCCCTGGCCCGCCAGCACATCGACGAACTGAACCAGAAAATCCTTGAGCTGGGCCAGTTGCGCGACACCCTGCAGGACCTGGTGGAGCACTGCCAGGGCGATCACCGCCCGGACTGCCCGATCCTCAAGGAACTGGCGTCGGGCTGCTGCGCCAAACCCGCTCATAGCTGACCCTGTAGGCACCCACAAAAAACCCGGCCGAGGCCGGGTTTTTCCTGCTCGCGATTACTGCATCCAGGGCGGAGGCGGCTCTTCGGCTTTGCTCGGTGGCGCGTCGTCTGCGGCGCGGATCGCCTGGCGGCGCTCCTCGTCCAGGCGCGCGGCTTCGATCTCACGCATGATGCCGCCGACGTCCGCCAGTTCTTCCGGCTCGTCGAACTCGCCGGTCAGGATACTGGCCGGGTGCAAGGTCCCGGCTTCGTACAGGGCCCACATCTCCTTGGCGTAGCGGGTGCGCTTGAGCTCCGGGGCAAAGCGCCCGAAGTACGAGGCCATGTTGCCCACATCCCGCTCGAGCATGCTGAAGGCGTGGTTGTTGCCCGCCGCATCCACCGCTTGCGGCAGGTCGATGATCACCGGACCGTCCGGCGTCAGCAGCACGTTGAACTCCGACAGGTCACCGTGCACCAGACCGGTACACAACATCAGTACGATCTGGGAAATCAGGAAGGCGTGATATTCACGCGCCTGATCGGCATCCAGTACCACGTCGTTCAGGCGCGGAGCGGCATCGCCGAACTCGTCGGCCACCAGCTCCATCAGCAGCACGCCTTCCAGGAAGTCGAACGGCTTGGGCACCCGTACCCCGGCACCGGCCAGGCGGAACAACGCCGCCACTTCGGCGTTCTGCCAGGCATCCTCGGTTTCTTTTTTACCGAACTTGGAGCCCTTGGCCATGGCCCGGGCCTGTCGGCTGTTGCGCACCTTGCGGCCTTCCTGGTATTCGGCGGCCTGGCGGAAACTGCGTTTATTCGCCTCCTTGTAAACCTTGGCGCAACGTAATTCGTTGCCGCAGCGCACCACATAAACAGCTGCTTCTTTACCACTCATGAGTGGGCGCAGCACCTCGTCGACCAGACCGTCCTCGATCAGGGGTTCAATGCGTTTTGGAGTCTTCATCAGCTTTTATTGTGGGTCCTTTATTACCAAACACGCGAAAGTCATTCGTTATACGGCAATCCACTCACGGCGGGGAGGGGTTGCCGACCTATGAACCCTGTGGATGCACTCAATGTGCCAGATTTATCCACTCAATCCTGAGGACCGGGGCAGATCATAGCCCAGACTCTGACTCAGGTTAGCAGCCGGATTAGCAGGCATTTGCGACAGAGTGCGCAATCCAAAAGCCAGCACCATGTAGGTTTTTTTCCAATAAAACCTCAATTTCCCCCTCCAGCGGCCGAAGTCATCCATGACAAAAGGATTTGTCTGACAATCGGCCAATAAGAACAATTCTGGAGCGCGGATGAACATCAAACAAAAACTGACCTGGGCATTTGCAATCATTGCCTGCTTGCCCGTGGTCCTGGTTGCCACACTGGTGGTGATGAACCTGCGCAGTGATGCCAAGGACAGCTTTGTCGACAGCAGCGGTCGCGAGATCCGCCAGGTCAGCAACGCCATGCAAATGTTCTTCGACGGCATCAGCCAGAACGTCGACTACCTGGCCTCGCTGCCGCTGATCAAGAACACCGACGCCAGCCTCAAGACCTACATGGCTGCCAACGCGGCGGACATCCCGCAGGGCGAGATGGACAAGCAAGTGTTCGCCCTCCTGCAGAACCTGGGCAACAGTCACCCGGCCTACGCCTATGCCATCGTCGGTACCAGCGCCGGCGGCTACGTGTCCTGGCCCGATGACGCCCAACTGACCAACTACGACCCGCGCCAGCGTCCCTGGTACAAGGCCGCCCAGGCCAACCCGGGCAAACCGCTGCGCACCGCGGCCTATTACTGGACCGATAACAACACCACCTACGTCAGCACCGTGCGCACCCTCGATAACCAGTTGGGGCCTAACGGTGGCGTGGTCAGTATCGACGTGACGCTGACCCAGCTCACCGAACTGGTCAAACAGATCAAGCTCGGCGAAACCGGCTACCTGATGCTGATGGAAAACAACGGCACCGTGCTGGTCGACCCGCAACGGCCCGAACACAACTTCAAGCCGTTGAACTCCCTGGGCGAGGGTTACGCGCAGCTGGCCAAGGCCGGCAAGGGCCTGGTGGAAGTCGAACTGAACGGCGAGCGCTACATGGCCAACGTCTGGCCGTCGGAGCAACTGGGCTGGACGTTCATCGGCCTGATCAAGCAAGCCGACGTCATGAGCGAGGCCACCCAGTTGACCTGGCTGATCGCGATCATCGCCGCAGTCCTGGCGGCGATCTTCGCCGTGGTCGGGGCCAGTTTCGCCAGCCTGATCGTACGGCCGATCCGCAGTGTCGCCAGTGGCCTGGAAGGCATCGCGCAAGGCGAAGGCGACCTGACCCAGAACCTGCAGGTCCGTGGCAGCGACGAAACCGCGCAACTGGCCAGTTGGTTCAACCAGTTCCTGGCAGCGATTCGCAGCCTGATCCAGCACATCGGCGGCGCCGCGACCAAGATCCTCGCCAACTCCCACAACGCCACCCAAGTGTCCGGCGAGATGGCCGAAGCCGCTGGGCGCCAGCGCGAAGCGGTGGACATGGTGTCCACGGCGTTCCATGAAATGGTCGCCACCGCCAACGAAGTCGCCCGCTCGTGCAGCCAGGCCGCCGATTCGGCGGACAACGGTCAACGCCAGGCCCACGAAGGCCAGCAACAGATCGACGCCGCCGTGAGCAGCGTCGACCGTTTGAGCCAGGAAATCGAGCAGTCGGCGTTATCGATGCAACAGCTGGAACGCGACAGCAATGACATCCAGTCGATTCTCGGCACCATTCGCTCCATCGCCGAGCAGACCAACCTGCTGGCCCTGAACGCGGCCATCGAAGCGGCACGCGCCGGTGAACAGGGTCGCGGCTTTGCCGTGGTGGCCGACGAAGTCCGCGCCCTGGCCAAACGCACCGCCGACTCCACGGCGGAAATCGACGGCCTGCTGGGCAACCTGGCCAAACGCACCAGCCAGGTGACCCAGCAAATGCACGCCAGCCTGCAAGTCTCGCAACAGTCGGTAAGCCGCATTGGTGAGGCACGCAACAGCTTCGGGCAGATCCGCGAATCGGTGGACGTGATCCGCGACATGAACACCCAGATCGCCACCGCCGCCGAGGAACAACACCAGGTCGCCGAAGACATCAACCGGCACATCAGCCAGATCCATGGCGATGCGCAACTGGTGGCGGAACTGGCGAACTCGGCACGCCTGGACTCCCAGAGCCTGGCCGGGTTGTCCAATGAGCTGGATGGCTTGGTGCGAAGGTTCCGCACCTGATCAAAGGGCTGGGGGTGCCTAACGCTCGATAATTGCCGTCACTCCCTGCCCCCCGGCGGCGCAGATCGAGATCAGTCCGCGGCCCTGCCCCGCCACTTGCAGCAGCTTGGCCAGGCTGGCGACGATGCGCCCACCCGTCGCCGCAAACGGATGGCCGGCGGCCAGGGAGCTGCCTTTGACGTTGAGGCGGCTGCGGTCGATCGAGCCCAATGCCCCGTCAATTCCCAGGCGGCTCTTGCAGTAGTCCTCGTCTTCCCAGGCCTTCAAGGTGCACAGCACTTGCGCGGCGAAGGCTTCGTGGATTTCGTAGTAGTCGAAGTCCTGCAGAGTCAGGCCGTTGCGTGCCAGCAGACGCGGTACGGCATACACAGGGGCCATCAACAACCCCTCCGCGCCGTTGACGAAGTCCACCGCCGCCGCTTCGCCATCGCGCAGATACGCCAGGACTGGCAGGCCACGCTCTTGCGCCCAGGCTTCACTGCCCAGCAGCACCAGGGAGGCGCCATCGGTCAGTGGCGTCGAGTTACCCGCCGTGAGTGTGCCCTTGCCAGTCTTGTCGAAAGCCGGTTTGAGCGCCGCCAGTTTTTCCAGGGTCAGGTCCCCACGCAGGTTGTTGTCACGGGTCAGGCCGAGGAAAGGTGTCATCAGGTCGTTGTGCCAACCTTCGGCATAGGCGGCGGCCATTTTCTGATGACTTTCCAGCGCCAGTTGATCCTGTTCGGCCCGGGGAATATTCCAGGTCTGCGCCATCAACTCGCAGTGCTGGCCCATGGACAAGCCGGTGCGCGGTTCACCGTTGCGCGGCAGCTCAGGCAGCAAGTGCCGGGGACGCAACTGCAGGAAGGTCTTGAGTTTATCGGCAGTGGTCTTGGCGCGATTGGCTTGCAGCAGAATCTTGCGCAGGCCTTCGTTGACCCCGATCGGCGCGTCCGACGTAGTGTCGACGCCGCCGGCAATACCGCAGTCGATCTGCCCCAGGGCGATCTTGTTCGCCACCAGCAACGCCGCTTCCAGCCCCGTGCCGCAGGCCTGCTGAATGTCGTAGGCCGGGGTGGTCGGCGACAGCCGTGAGCCGAGTACGCACTCGCGGGTCAGGTTGAAGTCCCGGGAATGCTTGAGCACCGCCCCCGCCGCCACTTCGCCCAGGCGCAGGCCGTGCAGGTTGTAGCGCTCGATCAGACCCTCGAGCGCGGCCGTCAGCATCGCCTGGTTGCTGGCGGTGGCATAGGGGCCATTGGAGCGGGCGAAGGGGATGCGATTGCCACCGATGATCGCGACGCGGCGCAGCTGAGTCATGAAAAGCTCCTATTCTGTGAAAGCCATGACCCACAAGCGTAGGCCTTATCTCGCGGATCGAACGACTGATGACGATTCGTGGTCCACACTTTGAACCCCAACCGCTGGAGCGCGTTCCATGTCAGACCGCTATATCGACTTCGCCAACTCGTCCCTCGGCCACCGCGTGGTCGGCGCCCTTGGCCTGCCGTCGCCGGTCCGCCTGGAACGCTGGGAAGCCGGTCGGCTGCGGCCGGTGGACGGCGCACTGCTGATCGGCGGCGGCCCGCTGGCCAGTAAGGTCCAGGCCTTCGCCAACAAACTGACCGAGCAGATCTACAGCTACGGCGCCGAACCGCTGGTGGCCCAGGCATGGATTCCCGGGCATGGGCCCAAGCTCAAGGCCGTGCTGTTCGATGCCAGCGACCTGCTGCAAACCGGCCAGCTCAAGCAGTTGCGCGAGTTCTTCCAGCCACTGCTGAAAAACCTCGACCACAGCGCCCACCTGGTGATCCTCGGGCGTGCGCCGGAAAGCCTCAGCGACCCCTTCGCCGCCAGTGCGCAACGGGCCCTGGAAGGTTTCAGCCGCTCACTGGCCAAGGAGTTGCGCAGCGGCGGCACCTTGCAATTGCTCTATGTCGACAGCGGTGCCGAAGAACAACTCGAAGGCGCGCTGCGGTTTTTCCTCTCGCCGAAAAGTGCCTACGTCAGCGGCCAGGTAGTGCGGCTCAACGCCTGCGCCAGCCAAGTCCAGGACTGGACCCGGCCACTGGCGGGACGCCAGGCCCTGGTCACCGGTGCCGCGCGCGGCATCGGCGCGGCGATTGCCGAAACCCTGGCCCGCGATGGCGCCGAAGTCGTGCTGCTCGACGTGCCCCCAGCCAAGAGCGATCTCGAAGCCCTCGCCGCCCGCCTGGGAGGCAACAGCATCACCCTGGACATCTGTGCCGAAGATGCCGCCGCACGCCTGATCGAACAGTTGCCCCAGGGCATCGACATCGTGGTGCACAACGCAGGCATCACCCGTGACAAGACCCTGGCCAACATGACCCCGGAATTCTGGGATGCGGTGCTGGCTGTCAACCTCAATGCCCCGCAAGTGCTGACCCAGGCCCTGCTCGACAGCGGCACCCTGCAGGACCACGGCCGGGTGATCCTGCTGGCCTCGATCAGTGGCATCGCCGGTAACCGTGGCCAAACCAACTACGCCGCCAGCAAAGCCGGGCTGATCGGCCTGGCGCAGGCCTGGGCGCCGCTGCTCGGCGAGCGCGGGATCAGCATCAACGCCGTAGCGCCGGGGTTCATCGAAACCCAGATGACCGCACACATCCCCTTCGCCCTGCGCGAAGCCGGGCGGCGCATGAGTTCCCTGGGCCAGGGTGGCCTGCCCCAGGACGTCGCTGAAGCCGTGGCCTGGCTGGCCCAGCCCGGCAGTGGCGCGGTCAGCGGGCAAGCGCTGCGGGTTTGTGGCCAAAGTGTCCTGGGAGCCTGAGCATGACGACGAACTGGCGGGTTGTAGCGGGCGCACCGAAGTTGCCCGAGCTGTATTGGCGGGCCGCGACGCGACGCAAGATCACCGGCAGCGTCCTGCCCGATGACGGTCTGCGCGCCTGGCTCAACGTCGACCCCCAGGCAGTGGCGGCCTACCGCAAGGTCTGTGGATTTACCGAGAACGGCTTGCTGCCGCCGACCTATCCCCATGTGCTGGCGTTCGGTCTGCAATTGCAGTTGCTCACCGCCCAGGCCTTCCCCTTCCCGCTATTGGGACTGGTCCACCTGGCCAACCGCATTCGCCTGCTGCGACCCCTGGGCGGGCTCAGTCGAGTCCGGGCCAGCGTCCACGTGCAGAACCTGCAACCCCACGCCAAGGGCGCGACGTTCGACCTGATCACCCGCCTGGACGATGCCCTGGGGCCGCTGTGGGAAGCCGAAAGCCGGATGCTGTGCAAAGGCGTGAAGCTTGCGGGCGAGTTGCCGGAACCCATCGCGCAGGACACCCAGGATATCGACGAGGTCAGCCGCTGGTGGGCGCCGGCCGAAATTGGCCGGCAGTACGCCAAGGTCTCGGGTGACTACAACCCGATTCACCTGAGCGCACTGAGTGCCCGGCTCTTCGGCTTCCCCCAGGCGATCGCCCACGGGCTGTGGATCAAGGCTCGTACCTTGGCGGCACTCAGTGGGCATCTGCCCAGCTCGAACCTGGAGATCGCGGTGCAGTTCAACAAACCAGTGCGCCTGCCCAGCGAGGTGATCCTGCTGGCCAGCGCGGCGGGCTCAAGTGGCGCCTTGCAACTGAACGGCCATGGCGCGCTGCAGCATATGCACGGCCATTGGCAGCCGCTGGCCTGAGCGCTCAACCGCGCCGAATCAGGAACACCCCCGCCAAAATCAACACCAGCCCGGCAATCTTGCCGGCGCTGATGGGGGCTTCGCGAAATCCTGCCCAACCAAAATGATCCAGCGCCAGCGCCATGCCCAGTTGCCCGGCCAGGACCAGCGCCATGAACAGCATCGCGCCGATGCGCGGCCCGGCAAACGCGGCAGTAGTAATGAAGAACGCACCCAGCAAACCACCGCTCCAATGCCACCAGGTCAGGCTCTTGAGCGCTGCCAGGGTCGGGGTTTCACGCTGGATCAGCACCAGCATCAACAGCGCCATGGTGCCGACAAAAAACGAAATCAACGCGGCAGACAGCACACTGGAAACCTGCTTGGCCAACTGGCCGTTGATCCCGGCTTGCAGCGGCAGGAAGGCGCCTGCCACTAACGGCAGACAAAGTAACCACCAGACGGGGGCCGGCATGTAGATCTCCAAGGACTCGAATAGGTGCGCAGTATAGCGCCCCAAACTTAAGTCTCGAACTGGAGAGGCCTTGTATTGAAGGGATTGATAGCATCTGGGATGTGGCTGCACGCCCCATCTTAGACAGGAGCGAGCGCACTCGCTCCACGTCACGTCAGCGGTGGGTCATCACACTTGGGTTCCCCCCAGTGCGCCGACCACCTTGTTGAAGGTGTCTTTGACCGAGCCGCCCAACGGGGTGACGAAGGCAATGACGACCAGGCCGACCATGGCAATGATCAGGGCATATTCAATAGCCGATGCACCTTCGCTTCGCTGCATGAACAGCCGGATACGGATGGATAGGTAGCGCGCAAAATGAACCAACATACGACTTCTCCTGCCAAGTGCAGAGCCTGCAAAAAAAGCTCTAGGGGGCGACTTCAGATATCTTCGGTTGAGGGAACAGGTTGTTCAGGGTTTCCAGCAGGCGCACGTGATAGATAGGTTTGCGAAACAGGTCCAGGACCTGCATGCGCAGCAGGTCGCTGACGTCGTTCATGTCCGCGTGACCGGAGATCACGATCACCGGCAAGTGCTGGCGGGAAGTGTGTTCGCGCAAGCGCCGAATCAACGACAAACCACTTTCTTCCGGCATGCGCAGGTCGGTGATGACCAGCGCAATGTCGGGGTGACGGGTCAGGTGCTGCAGGGCGAGCTTGACCGAGGTTGCCGTAAAGCAGGTAAAACCTTCGCCCTCCAGCAACTCGGCAAGTTCCAGCAAGGCATCCTCTTCATCGTCCACCAGAAGCAGTGGTTGGCGCTGGGCTGAAGAAGGCTTCATGGACAACTCCCGTCACTGACTGATCCAAGGGTTCTCATTCCCTTTTCTTACGTCACAACGGTCCCGCCCAGTGCCGTGATGACTTTATTGAAAGTGCCCTTGACCGAGTTGCCCAGGGGGCCGACAAACGTAATGACTACCAATGCCACCATTGCAATGATCAACGCGTATTCAATGGCTGAAGCGCCCTCGGTCCTTGTCATGAACAGTTGGTAACGAACGTATAGGTAGCGCACGAAGTTAAGGAACATACGACTTCTCCTTTGCGTCAGGGACGCAGTTGTAGCGGGGCGACAACATGATTGCTCTGTGCCATCGGAGCATTGTCAACAAACCCCACTCCAACAACTGTAAGAACGAGTTAATCAGAAAGTATTAAGCCCCCACCGGATGAGCAAAAAGCGGATAAAAATAAGTGCTTACCTGAATTTCCCGAGTTATTTCTCTGCGCAGTAATGGCGTTTTGGCTTAGCTGCGCTACCTTGCAAATAGCGAAAGAGTTGCATGTTCATAGCTGCCTGATTGCGAAATGTGCTCATTAGTATTTATGAGCCAGTAATGCAGCAGGAAAGGGAGAGCCGTCATGAACAGTCGTATCACTATGGGCCTGGCTGGGCTGATGTTAGTGGCAGCCTTGCTGTTCGGGTATTGGGGCCTGGTGCTAAGTCGCCAACCCCAACCCTTGGCGGAACCGGTCGTTGCGCCGGTGGCGACACCGGTCATGGCGTCGGTGGAAAAAACCGTAACCCGCGCCGAGGACCAAACCCGTCAAGCCGTGGTGGTGCTGGTCCATGACGTCCCGCCCTATACCCCCCTGACCGCTGCTGACGTGACGCTGGAAAAACTGCGCAACGCACCTGCCGGTAGCCTCAACAACTTGGACCAGGCCATTGGCCGCACGCCTTGGCGCCCCCTGAGCGCGGGCACCTGGCTGAGCGATGAGAGCTTCAATGCTGGCGGCCCGCTGGCCCGCATGATCCGCAGCGATGAACGAGCACTGGCGGTAGCCGTGGACGAAGTCGTCAGTGCCGGTGGACAACTGATGCCTGGCGATTACGTCGACATCCTGCTCTTTCTGCGCCAGGACAGCAGCAACCCGCAGCAGTCGGCACAGATCGTCATACCGGCAATGCGCGTGCTGGGCGTGGGCGAGCAACTCGGCCTGACCAATGACGGCAGACCGGCCAACCCGGCCGTGAGCCCCGAAGAAAAACTCAAGCAGGAGCAACGCCGCGTTGCCGCTCGCACGGTCGTGCTGGCAGTCCCGGAACAACTGCTGAGTCGCTTGATGTTGGCCGCTCAAGCCGGGACCTTGCGCCTGGCCGTGCGCAGCAGCGACGAACAGCGCCTGGCCAAGTACTGGGCCGGCGAAAGCCAGTCCCCTGCCCGGCTGGATGCAGTCAGCAACCAGTTGCTGCAGTTCAATCAACTGGCCTTCAGCAACCCTGGAAAAAATCCAACTGCATTCAGCGCCCAACCAGCGCCGACGCCACGACGCGGCATTGAGGTCATTCGCGGTAACCAGACCGCCCAACAAACTCCCTGATCGAGCAAGGATGCATATCTATGCATAGTCGTTCCATGCTGCGTTACAACCGCGTGATCTGTGCCTTGCTCCTGGCGGGCATGCCGGTCGATGTCGCCCTGGCAACGACTGGCAATTGCAGCGCGCTGGGGCAAATGCCTGCGGTACTGGAAGTGGGGGAAGGATTGCAACAGGTCCTGCAGTCGCCAGTGGCGATTACTCGTCTGGCCATCGGCGACCCGAAGATCGCCGATGTCCACCCCAATGGCAGCAACGCATTTCTGCTCACCGGGATGGCACCGGGGGCTACCAGCCTGATGGTCTGGACCGCCTGTTCGAGCGCTCCGCGCCAAAGCATGGTGTTCGTCCAGGGCAAGGCCACGGCGGCCATGACCAGCGCTGCCGAACTGCCCACCGAAGACCCGCTGCTGCCCAGCCAGGTACAGACCGACATTCGTTTTGTGGAAGTCAGCCGCACCAAGCTCAAGGAAGCGTCGGCCTCGATCTTCGGCACCCGTGGCAACTTTCTGTTCGGCTCACCCAGAACCCTGCCCACCATCGACGGCGTGGTCCAGGGACGCTTGCCGGTGAACAACGACCAGTTCAACTTCTCCTGGATCGGCGGCAAGACCATGGTGATGATCAATGCCCTGGAAGGCAGCGGGTTTGCCTACACCCTGGCCCGCCCCAGCCTGGTGGCACTCAGTGGCCAGAGCGCGAGTTTCCTGGCCGGCGGCGAAGTACCGATTCCGGTTCCCAGCTCCGGTAGTGACAACGTGTCCATCGAGTACAAGGAGTTCGGGATCCGCCTGACCCTGACCCCGACCATCGTCGGGCGCAACCGGATTTCCCTCAAGGTGGCGCCGGAAGTCAGCGAACTGGATTTCAGCAATGCCGTGGAAATCGCCGGCACCACCGTTCCGGCGCTGACCATCCGGCGTACCGACACCAGCATCTCCCTGGCCGATGGTGAGAGCTTCGTCATCAGCGGCCTGATCAGCACCCGCAACAGCTCCCAGGTCAACAAGTTTCCGGGGCTGGGGGACATCCCGATCCTCGGCGCGTTCTTTCGCGAGACCAACATCAACCGCGAGGAACGCGAACTGCTGATGATCGTCACCCCGCACCTGGTTCAGCCGCTGGCGGCCGATGCCCAGTTGCCGTCCCTGCCGGGTGAAAAGCTGCGCAACTACGACCCGAATTTCTACCGCATGTTCTTCCTGGAAAACGGCAACTTCGACAACCGCAGCGGGTTATCGCAATGAGCCAGAGCCTGAGCCAGACCTTTGTCGCCATCACGCGCAACAGCACCGACCTTGAGTGGCTGCAAGGAGCACTGGCGCCCCTGGGCCAGGTAGTCAGCGCTGGCGTCGGCAGCCTTGACGAGTTGCTGGCACTGGTCGACGTGACCTTCGCCAGCCTGGTGTTCATCGGCCTGGATCGCGAACACGTGGTGGCCCAGAGCGCCCTGATCGAAGGCGCCCTGGAGGCCAAGCCGATGCTGGCGATCGTCGCCCTGGGCGACGGCATGGACAATCAACTGGTGCTCAACGCGATGCGCGCCGGAGCACGGGATTTTGTCGCCTACGGCTCACGCTCCAGCGAAGTCGCCGGGCTGGTTCGGCGCTTGAGCAAGCGACTGCCGCCGGTGGTGCCAAACACCCAACTGGGAGGGTTGAGCGTGTTGTTCGGCACCCAAAGCGACGCCGACGGTGCGCTGTTATCCAGTCACCTGGCGCTGGTCGTGCAAAAGAGTGGCCAGCAGACCCTGCTGCTGGACCTGGGCTTACCCCGCGGCGACAGCCTGGCCTTGCTCGGTCTGGAAAGCTCGTTCCACTTCGGTGACGCGCTACGCCACCTGCGGCGTATCGATGCAACCTTGATCGACAGCGCCTTTACCTGCACACCCAGCGGCATGCGCATCCTCGCCTACGCCAGCAACGACGAACCGCTGGAGCACACCAGCGCCGCCGAGCTGTACATGTTGCTCAGCGCCTTGCGCCAACACTTCCAGCACATCGTGGTGAACCTCACCGGCCAGCCCGACAGCGAAGCGGTGCGCACCTTCGTCAGCCACTGCGACAAGTTGCTGTGGTACACCGACCAAAGCGTGCTCGACTGTCGACGCAACCTGGCCGTGCTCAACCTGTGGCGTGAAAAAGGCATGAAGCTCGAACATGCCCAACTGCTGGTGGATCGCTACCTGCGCAACGTTGCCCCCGACTCGCAAACCCTGGGTAAAAGCTTTGGCCTGGAAGTCATGGCCACGCTGGCCTACAGCCCAGAGGTACGCCTCAATGCGAAAAACCAGGGGGTAACCCTGTTCGAACTGGCCCCCCGCGAAGGCCTGACTCAAGCCCTGCGCAGCCTGGGAGAACGGCTCGCCCGGCGCTCCGAACACCCGGACAAACCCAAGGCCAGTTGGCTGAACCGTCTGCGAGGCAGCAAATGAGCGGCGAAAAACTGTTTGGCGCCACGGCCCGGCCAACGGTCGGCAACAGTGACCACGAAGGCCTGAAACTGGCCCTGCACCGCTACATCATCGACGCCATCGAGGAGTCCGGGAAAAACCTCCTGGAAGGCTCGCGCCAACTGCTGGCGCAGTTTGTCATCGACAAGGTCGCCGACTACATCGCCCGCCTGCACCTGGCCGTTTCCCGCTATGAAATGGAGCGCCTGGCCGAGGAAATCGTCGATGAGCTGACCGGTTTCGGCCCCCTCGAAGTGCTACTGCGCGACCCCGCCGTGACCGAGATCCTGGTCAACGGCCCGCACCGGGTGTTCATCGAGCGCGACGGGGTGCTGCACCAGAGCGACCTGCGTTTCATCGACGCACACCATGTCGAACGGGTCATGCAACGCATCCTCGCGCCCCTCGGCCGGCGCCTGGACGAGTCCTCGCCGATGGTCGATGCGCGCATGCCCGACGGCAGCCGGGTCAATGCGATCATCCCGCCGATTGCCCTGGACGGCCCCTGCCTGTCGATTCGCAAATTCCGCAAGGACATGCTCAAGAGCAGCGACCTGATGGCCATGCAAACCATCGACCAGGCTATCTTCGAATTCATCCAGGAAGCCGTCGGCCGCCGCTGCAACATCCTCATCAGTGGTGGTACCGGCACCGGCAAGACTACCTTGCTGAACATTCTCAGCCAGTTGATCAACCCCCACGAACGCCTGGTCACCATTGAAGACATCGCCGAACTGCAACTGGGCCATCCCCATGTGGTGCGCCTGGAAACCCGCCCGCCGAATGCCGAGGGCCATGGTGAGGTCAAGGCCAGCGACCTGATCCGCAACGCCCTGCGGATGCGCCCGGACCGCATCATCCTCGGGGAGATTCGCGGCGTCGAAGTGCTCGACGTGCTGACCGCGATGAACACCGGCCACGACGGTTCGATGAGCACCGTGCACGCCAACAACGCCCAGGACGCTTTGTTACGCCTGGAGACCCTGGTGGGGCTGACCGGTCGCCAGATCGCCGAGCGCACGCTGCGCCAGATGATCTGCGCCGCGCTCGATGTGGTGATCCAGTTGACGCGCATGCCCGACGGTCGACGCTGTGTCAGCGAGGTGGTGGAAGTGGTGGGCATTCGCGACGACATCTACGTCACCAACACCCTGTTTCGCCTCGACCGCCGCACCGGCTTCGGCTTCCTGCGCGAGGCGCTCAATCCCGCCGGCGACAAGCTGCGCCGCCTCAGCGGCCTGCTCCCCACTCACTGATCTGGCGAGGCGCACCTGATGATCGGACCGCTAGTATTGAGCCTGATCTGCCTGCTGTTACTGGGGTTGTCGATCCGCTTGTTTTTCCAGGGCCTGCGTAAAACCAATACCGAGCGGGTGCTCAATCGCCTGGCTTACGGCCAACCGCAACTGATCGTCGAAAAGCCGGTGTGGGCCGGCCTTGAGCGTGCATTCCTGCGCGCCGGCCTGGGCCGCCCCACCGAACGCCTGAGCTTGTGGCTGCTGTTGTGGGCCGGCGCCACGCTCCTGGGCCTGCTGCTCGCCGACTGGCCAGGAATGCTCATCGTATTGCTGCTACCACCCCTGGTGTTGCGGATGTACATCTCCTTGCGCTATCGATTGCGCCTCAAACGAATGATCGAACAGTTGCCGCCCATGCTCGATCACACCATCCGCAGCCTCAAGTCCGGACGCACCCTGGCCGATGCCGTCATGGGCGCCATCGACACCAGCGCCGAGCCTTTGAAAAGCGCCATGGGGCGGGTCCAGCGCAACGTGCAACTGGGTGTCAGCCTGCCGGATGCGGTGCATGACTTTGCCGAACTGTATGACCAGGATGAACTGCGCATGCTGGCCCTGGGGCTGAAGGTCAATCACCGCTACGGCGGCAATGCCAGCGAACTGCTGGAAAACCTGATCAAGCTGATCCGCGAGCGCGAGCAAGGCGCCCGGCAACTGCGGGCCATGACGGGTGAAACCCGGATGACATCCTGGGTGCTGGCGGCCCTGCCGGTGCTGATCGCCGGATACTTCATGCTGACCAATCCCGGCTACTTGCTGGGCATGTGGAACGACTCGTCCGGGCAACACATGCTGTTCGCCGCAGTAGGCCTGGAAGTCTTCGGCTGCCTGGCGCTGTCGCGCATGTTGCGGAGTATCTGAGATGGCGATCCTGGCCAGTCTGTTGCTGCTTTTCGGGGCCCTGTTGCTGGTGCTGCTCAACCTGCTGGAACAGCAGCGCCGCCAGCGCCAGATTACCCAGCGCCTGCAAGGCCAGATGCTGCGCGACAACAAGCTCGGTGGTTGGCTGCGTTTACTCGGAGACAGCAAGTTCGGCCAGCGCTCGGTCAGCATCGATGGCGAAACCCAGACCCTGCTGGCCCGCCTGGGCTGGCGCACCACCAGTGAACGCTCGCTGTTCGCCGCCTGCCAGGTGGGCACCCCGATCCTGCTGCTGGGCCTGGTGCTGTTCCTGGAGGAAGTGTTTTACCCCGACGCGCAAAACCTCTGGCTCGCGCCGCTGCTGGGCCTGGGCATGGGATACCTGCTGCCCAAGCGCGTGCTGGCGTATGCCGTCAAACGCCGACAACAGCAGATCGCACACGAAATCTCGACATTCATTCCCTTGCTGCGGATTCTGTTCGAGTCGGGCATGGCCGTGGAGCAGTCGCTACGAGTGCTCGGCAGCGATGGGCAAAAACTGCTGCCGGAACTGACAAGCGAGTTACGCCTGATTCTAAGCCGAGTCGACTCGGGCCTGGACCTGGGCCAGGAACTGAACAAGTCCGCCGGCTTGCTGGCGGTAGATGAATTCACCGATACCTGCGTGATTCTCCAGCAACTGCTGGTGCAAGGCGGCGGCGCGATGAAGTCGCTGCTGGCGCTCAAGCAATTGCTCGACGACCGGCGCCTGACACGCCTGCAGGAATACATTTCGAAAATGTCCGCGAAGATGTCGGTAGTGATGATGCTGTTTCTGTTTCCGGCATTACTGATTGTCCTGGCCGGCCCTGGCTTCACCGCCATCGCCCGGGCGTTCGCTTCCTAGAGGGAATCTGATGAAAGCAACGATTGCTGTATTGGGCGCGCTACTGCTCAGCGGCTGCGCCAGTAACGGCGCAACACCCTGGACCGCCATGACCGGCGCTGGCAGTTGCGCCAAGTTGACCTCGGACCAGGAACTGGCGATGAACCTGGCCGACGACATGGGCAGCGACGGCAAGCTGCACGCCAGCCTGGCCAATCTGGAAAAGCTGCCGGACAACCTCAACGAGGTGCGTTTGCGCAAGGCCAGGGTCTATCGCCTGCTGGGGCGCAGCGAGGCCGAACCGTTGTATCGCAGCCTGATCGGTAGCTGTGTGTCAGCCGAAGCCGAGCACGGCTTGGGCCAGCTGTATGCCGCCCGCGGTGATAACGACCAGGCCCAGGCGCACCTGCAGCGGGCTGCCCGCCTGGCGCCGACCAACGAAAAAATCCGCAATGACCTGGGAGTGGTGTACCTCAACCAGTTGCGCCTGGAAGAGGCGCGCTTCGAGTTCCTGACGGCCATTGAGCTCAAGCAAAGCGATCAACTGGCCTCGGTCAATCTGGTGACCCTGCTGATCTACCAGGACAATTGGCAACAGGCCGCCGAAGTGGTCAGTAAATCAGGCTTGAGCCCGCAGCAGTTCACCGCCGCCCAGGCCCACGCCGAACGCCTCAAGGCCCCCGCGAAGGCCAGGCCAGTGGCCGGCGCGCAAGTCGCGGCGATAACCGACACCCAACCTGCTAGCCTCAAGTGATTTACCGGAGAAGGCTCATGTCCACACTGAACATTGCTGGCGGCCTGCTTGTGTTGTGCCTGCCTCTGAGCGCCATGGCCATCGACCCGGGCCCCTCCTCGGTGCAACAACAGGAGACCGAGGGCTGGCTGACGCTGCAAAGCAGCAACCAGGTTGCCTCGCCCATCCCGCAGACAGCCACCGCGATGGAGCGTGAGCTGGCGATGCAACGCTGGCTGAAAAAATTCACCTACGATATTCCAGACCTGTTCGAGCAGGGCAAGGAAGGCCACTTGCAGAGCAGCGACTAGCGCCGCAGGCGAGTGCCCAGCGCTTAATGCGCGGTCACTTGCCGGCGCATTCCCGAATTGCTCGGCGACAACGCCAACGCCAACTGCGTGCGGTTATGCATGTGGGTCAAGCGCAGGACCTGGGACACATACAGCTTCACCGTGTTCTCGGTGATGCCCAGCTCGCAGGCGATCTGATAGTTGGTCTGGCCCTTGCCGACCAGGCGCGCGACGTCCAGCTGACGGGGTGAAAGCTGGTTGAACAGGGCCGGGATCTGAGCTTGCCCTGCGGCACTTGCGGCGTCGGCTGCGAGGGTATGCGAGGCGTCGGCCGACGGTGCCCGGCGGGCTTTGTCGATGTCCTGGTAGAGGTCGTTGATGGTTTCGGAAAGGTGCTGCAGCTTCTGGTTCAAATGCCCCAGCTGCAACTCCTTCTGCCGCTCCTGCAGGGCTGCCTCCTGGCGCTGCAGACCCTCCAGCAGTTCATTGAGGTTGATCGGTTTCTGGTAGTAGTCCGCAATCCCGGCCCGCAGCGCCTTGATCACATCCTGCTTGTCGGCTCGCCCAGTGAGCATGATCGCTTCGAACGCTCGGTGCTTGCCCGCCACACGCTGTAGCGCATGCACCAACTCGATGCCATCGAGGTCTGGCATGCGCAAGTCACAGAGCACCAGGCCGATATCGGTGTCCTGGCAAAAGAGCTCGATGGCCTGTTGGCCGGACTCACAGGGAATGCAGGAGTAACCGCTGTTTTCGAGGAGTTCGCAGAGCTCTTCAACAATCAACGGTTCATCGTCGACCACTAATACTTTTACTGCCGATGGGGACTTGTTCACGCGCCACTCCATGCTCAGGCCGAAGGTTGATGATTGCTGTACCTACAGCCGGGAACTGTACAACTTGTGATCTGAAAATAGACGTACTTCCTGACTATGTACATAGCGATATAGCTGCACGGAGCCTATTGAATCCAGGCCATCGTCAGAAACATGCCGAGGAAAACGAACGGGGCAAAAGGTGGGTTTTTTGACAGCTCAGGTGCAAGAAACACAACACGCTTCCTAAGTCCTTGAGCCATAAGTGGCCAGACCGTTGGCGCCAATAACAGCCAGAGGGCACTCAGGACCCCGGCACCGATAAAACTGCCCAGCAAATGGACCGGCTCGGTGGCCAAGCCGATCGTCGCCATCATCTTCACGTCGCCGGCGCCCATCCGTCCCAGCGCATAACCCGGCAAAGTGAACGCCACTGCCAGAAGGAAAGCCCAGCCACCCTGCTCGGCCGGTGCGCCCAGCCAGGTAGTGCCGCTCCAGAGCAGATAGGCCAATGCCGCAGCCCCCGCTCCCAAGGTCAGGCGATTGCCAATGTGGCGTTGCTGGACATCCTGGACCGCGCACAGCGCCAGCCAGATCATCAGGACAAGACTGTGCATCAGGGAATAATCGTCCATGTTGGCGGAATGATTCTATGCTCAAGGCACGTCGTAGTAGTCAGGGTAGACGCACTCATGAAAACAGACCTGCCACACACACAAAAAGGCGCTGTCGCCATTGAGTTCGCCTTGGTGTTCGTGATTTTTTTTGCGGTGTTCTACGCCATCGTCAGTTACAGCGTGCCGCTGTTGCTGATGCAGTCCTTCAATGAAGCCACGGCCGAGGCGGTGCGGCGCAGCGTCGCCATGGACCCCAATACCAGCGACTACCCAACCGCGGTGGTCAATCTCGCCAACTCCGTCCTGCAGCAACAACTGTCCTGGGTGCCCAAGGCCTTCAACCTCACCTACGGCACTGGCGGCGATGCCAAGGCGGTCTACAGCGCCGGTCAGTTGACCGCTAGCGTGAGCTACCCCACCAGCAAGCTCAACCAGGTGATTCCGTTTTTGGTGTTGCCGGGATTGGGCACGGTTCCCAGCCTGCCAACCAGCCTGAGTGCGCAGTCGAGCATTCAATTTTGAGTCCTGCCGGCAAGCTGTTCGGGCGACTGTTGCAGCGTTCCCCTACCCTGCCACTCGACACCCTTGCGCGCCCGGTGGTGCCCAGCGTGGGGCTGCAATTGCACCTGGACTCGCAAGGCCGGGTGCTACAGATCAGCGGCCCCATGCGCGATTTGCTCGCCCATCGATTATCGGGCAGCACCGCCCTGCACCTGAGCGACTACCTCCTGCCCGGCAGCCGGCTGGCCGTCGAAGGCCCGCCCAGCGAATGGCACGGACACAGCCTGGACCTGGACTTCACAGGTCTTGGTGCAACCACCCTGCACCTGCGCGGCTGGGCACAACCGGCTGAGGATGGCTGGCTCCTGCAATTGCTCGATATCGATGATTTGCTGCAAGAGCGGCAACAGGCCCAGGCCCGGGACACCTGCCAGGCGCTGGCCGCACGCTGCAGTGAACACCTGCGCCTGTGCAGCCTGTCGCGCTTGCCACAGGTTCTGCGTGAGCAATTGCAGGACCTGGCCCAGCAGTGGCGAATCCCCTGTGTGGCGATTGTCCTGCTCGATGAGGCGCAACAGGACTGGCGGATCCACAGCCATTACCACGCCCACGATGCTCCCCGGCTCTGGCACACCGATCAGTCGCTGGGCAGCGCCCTGGACAGCCTGGACGGCAGTCGTCCCCACGCGTTGCATGATGCTGCAGGTGTCAGTCTTGCGCCGCGTCTGCGGGACATTTTTGCCGATGCCGAAGGCTTACTGGTGCCGTATCGCGACGCCCACGGGATCGGTGCCTGGCTGCTCTGTGGTTTTTATCCGGCAGTGCAGCCTGCGCCAGCCCTCGGTGAGCGTGACTGGTTGCTGCTGCTCGCCGCCCTGGCCGCGCCGCTACTGGGGCGCTTGCGTGAGCAGCAACAACAGCAGCAACTGCAACGCCTCGATGCCCTGCAAGGGCTGCTCGGCAGCGGCTGGTGGGAACTGCACGAGGGGGTGCAACTGGCCCCGCAACTGGCCCGCAACCTGCACCTGGAACACGCGCGATTGTCCCTCGGCGAATGGCTGGCGGTGTTCCATCCGGTCGACCGTGCCGAGCTGCAGAGCCGCCTGCAGGACCTGCTGCAGGGCGACCGACCGCTGCTACTCAGTGTGCGCCTGCAAGCTCGCGACGAGTTCCAGGCGCCGATCTGGTATCGCCTGCAAGGCCAGCTGTTGCAGTTGGGCGAGCAACGTCGGCCAGTGGGGGTCATGCTCGACATCAGCGACATCAAGAACCAGCAGCAACAGGCCGCCGCCGCCCATGCCCGGCTGGACAATCTGATCGCCAGTTCGCCCGCGGTGATCTACGTACAGCGGTATGAGGAAGGTGCCCTGCAACCATGCTTTTTCAGTGACAGCCTGCTGCCGCTGCTCGGCTGGCAACTGAGCGAACTGACGGAAACCAGCCTGATCGAGCGGATTCACCCTGACGATCGCGACCTGTATTTCGCCCGCACGCGCCAGCTGTTGCGCGAAGGCAATGTGCGTGCACGCTACCGCATGCGTGACCGGGCCGGCGATTACCACTGGCTGTTGGATGAGGCCCGGTTGCTGCGCAATGACCTGGGTTTGCCAGTCGAGGCGGTCGGCCTGTGGCTGGACGATACCGAAGCCACCCTGGCCACCGAGCAGGTCCGCCAGAGCGAGGAGCGCTACCGGATCCTGGTGGAGGATTCGCCGGCGATGATCTGCCGTTATCGTCCCGACTTGACGCTGACCTTCGCCAACCGTCCGCTGGCCAAGTACCTGGAATGCCCGCCGGAGCAATTGCCGGGGGTCGACCTGGGCAGTTGGTTGTCAGCCGAGCAGCGCGTTGCCTTCCTGCTGCGCATCCAGCAACTGACGCCGGAGTTCCCGGTCAGCACCGCAGAAATCAGCCTGCAACTGCCGGGTCGCGAACACGCCTGGTGGGTGTGGTCGGACCGCGGCGTGTTCGATGAACAGGGGCAACTGCTGGAAGTCCAGGCGGTGGGCCGCGACAACACTGAAGTGCGGCGCTCCCAGCAACAGCTGATGCAAAGCGCCAAGATGGCCACCCTTGGGGAAATGGCCACGGGCCTGGCTCATGAAATCAACCAGCCACTCAACGTCATGCGCATGGCCATCGTCAATGTGCTCAAGCGCTTGAGCAACGGCGAGGTACCGGTCGACTACCTGCAAGACAAGCTCAGCCGGATCGACACCCAGGTCCAGCGCGCGGCGCGGGTGGTCGATCACATGCGGGTGTTTGGCCGGCGTTCGGAGATCGAGCAGCAGCCGTTCAATCCGGCCCAGGCAGTGGAAGGCACCTTGGCCCTGCTGGCCGAAGGCATGCGCGGCAAAGGCGTGGAGTTGCGCATCCCCTCCCTCGACTTCGAGGTACAGGTCCGCGGCCATGTCGATCAACTCGAGCAAGTGTTGATCAACCTGCTGGTCAATGCCCGCGATGCCCTGTTGAGCAAGCGTGAAGTGCAGCGCGAATTCGAACCCTGGATCAGCCTGCGCGCCGAAGCCGATGCGCGCGTGGTGCGCCTGTGGGTCGAAGACAACGGCGGCGGCATCGACCCGCGCCTGCTGGAGCGCATCTTCGAACCGTTCTTCACCACCAAGCCGGTGGGTGTCGGCACCGGCCTGGGGTTGTCGGTGAGCTATGGCATCGTGCAGAACATGGGCGGCCAGTTGAGCGTGCTCAATGCCGAGCTGGGTGCTTGTTTCTGCATTGAGTTGCCGATTGTGCCGCCGGCCTAGATCACCAGATAGGCTTTGCCTTTTTGCCCACAGGTCAGGTTGAATCCCACATCGACCTTGTTGACATCAATCCCCAGATTGAACAACAGGCTGTTCAGCAGCGGGTCGACCAAGGGCGCCAGCAGGCCATTGATCGCAACGGTCAGCAAATCGAAGACCTGGGTCAGCGTCGAGAGCAGCGTACCCAGCACCAGGCCAAGCAGACCGGAGCTGAGCGTCACCGGATAGGATTTGAGCTTCACCCCACCCAGCGTCCCGCTCAAGCTACCCACGACATCGGAAACGGCAACCGAGTGCAGCGGTATGGGCGCTACGTTGACGTCCTTGGGATTGTCATAGACATAGTTGGACTCTTTGCTGCCCACCACCGATGAATCGATCATGATTTCAGCGCCGCCACCAGCAAAGGGGGTGCGCGCACCACAGGTCATGGGGGCCAGCAAGTGTCCCTGGCAGGCCAAACTGCCAATGTCGTAGAGGGTGATCGGAGTCGGTGCCGGTGACGACAAGGAGGAAAACCAGGTTGCCGGGTCGATACGACCGACCTTGAGCTTGAGCGCGGTGACTTCCGTGGTCGCGGTCAGGCTTTTGCGGGTGGGCAGGTTACAGGCGTAGTCAGTGACATAACTGGAGCCCACGCCAGCCTCCAGCCCGACATCCAGATTGAGACCTGCCGGCAATATTTGCAGGTCCGTCTGCGTACAACTTCCGCCCAGCAAACAGCCGGGGGCCAGCAACGTGTTGATCGTGACCACCACCGCGCTCAACAGCGAGTTGACGAGCTGCAGCACCGCGTTGATCAGCGACAGATCCACCGCGACCAGTGCCCGCACTTGCGCGGTTTTGACATAGATCCGGTTCACCCCGAACTCGGGCGAGACCTTGGCCAGCTCAGGATCGCCCACGGCCGAAAACTGCGGCGGCTGGATCACTTTGACCCTGGTGGTCATGCCCAGCAGGCCCAGCACATTGACCGGCAAAACGGCAGTCACCGCCGAATTTTTGTTAGCCAACTGCACGAAGGCTTGCACCAACTGGAACAATTGCACCGTCGCATCCAGCCCGGCGGCGGTAGTTCCGGTTTGCAATTGCAGAATGTCACCCAGCTTGATCGGTGGCGCATTGATTGCCCCGACCTGCAGACTGGCCAGTGCCGCTTTGACATCGGCCGTGGCGCCATTGATAGGTGCTACCTTGACCGCCGCCTGGATGAATTGGGTGACCGAGCCTTGCTGTTGGAGCAACGCCGTATAGTCGCCCGCCGTGACGCCCAGTTCGATCGCCAACTGATCCATGAATTTCAGCAGATTGATGTCCGTCTTGACCAGGCCATCCCAGCCCACCGCCGTCAGGTTCACGTTGCCGCCCAACAGCGAGGAAAACAACGGATTGAGAATGTTCGACCTGGCCGTATCGACGCTAAGCAGCGTACTGCGAATGCTTAACTGCGCCAGTGTCGGCTTGGGGCTCGCCGCCACGGCAGTCGCCGTCAGGGGGGTGTTGATGCTCACCGCAGTCCCGCCAAACAACCCTTGTAGCGCGCTCACCGCAGAGGTCGGTACGACCTGAGTGGCAACCACGCGGATGGCCGCGGACTGGCTGGCATCAACGGCAAATGTACGCAGGTTACTGGCGGCTGTGACCAGCACCCCGCAGGTGGTGGTCAGCGTGCTGGAGGGACCGACAACAAAGGCATTACGAACCGCGTTTTGTCCAGCAAACGTAGCTGCTGTGAGGCCGGGCAGACAATTTCCGCGGCGGCTGACAGCTTCCAGCGCAGCGCTGTCCGCCACCCGCTGCAACTTGCGCTGTTCCAGATACAGCCGACCGCTGTCGACCACCAACAGCGCAAACAATAGCGCCAGGCCCAGGGTCATCGCCGCAACCAAGCCGATGGCCCCACGCTGGCGACTTCGACCGCGAAAGCATGAACGAGGAGACATCGAGCACTCCTTGCTACCTCCAGTAGTGCTCGCAGTGTAGTCAACGCACGCGCGCAGCGCTGGCAAGTTGCCAGTGCCGCTGCCAGATAGTCCGTCAGGCGTGCTTATCTTGGCGGATAGTTACTCAGGATCCGCGTCACGGTCTCACGAATCGCATTGCTGCGATCGCTGGGATTGGGGGAGCTGCTGAGCATCTGTTCGTCACTGCCGCGCCATACCAACTTGCCGTCCTTGCCGTCCAGCAGGTCGATCTGGATGGTCGCGACCTTGTAGCTGACATTGCGGGTTTCGTTGTACATCGGTGCGCCCCAGTAACCGTTCCAGGGGTTGCCCCAGGCGCCGCCGTAGTTGGTGGTGACCTGTTGCTGGCGCTCTTCGATGATCAGGTAGGTCTGCACATTAAGGTCACCCTTGCTGCTCCCGGCTGCCGGGCGCAAGCCGCGCTGGTCGAGCTGATCGGCCACCGACTGGCGAATACGTTGCTCGGTGAGGTCGCTCTGGATCCGTGGATCATCCGGGCGATATTGCAGGGCGGGCTCCTTCCAGGTCCAACTGTGGTAGGCGGCGAAGTCGCGGCTGGCGTCAAAGTCGTGATTGATCTGGTTGGACTGGCAAGCACTGAGCAACACAGCACATGCCACAAATGCGAGACGGCGGAACATGGTTTTTCTCCGGTGCAGGCCCGCACACGAATGCGAGTCATTAAGAAGGAGGATACGCCGCTACGGCCTTTTGAACAGCTTCTCTTAATGCGTCACCGCGTTCGCGTTGCGTTCCATCGACGCTGGTTTCAGCACTGGCACTCCACACCGGTTGGCCGGTGCCCGCGTCGTACAGATCGACCCGCACCACCAGCACCTGGATCTGGTAGGTGCGCACAACGGGCACCGTGTTGTACATGCCGACGCCACTGCCATAGCCGTTGCCATAACGGTTGTAACCACCGTAGGCGCCATAGCCATAATCGTCCTGCACTTGCTGCAAGCGGGTTTCCTGGTGCAGGTCGGCACTCACCAGCAGGTCTGCCGTGCGCTGGTCATGCAAGGGGCGCAGGCCTCGCTGGTCGAGGGCGTTGCTCACGGTTTCGGCGATCTGAGCCGAGTCCGCCCAGGCCGAGCCATTGGGCATCTGGCCGTCGAGCCAGGCCCAACTGCGGTAGCGACTGAAGTCTCGCGGAGCCGCAGGGTAGGCGCTGCGATCAAACGTCTGGGCCGCTTGCGGCGGCGCCGGTGGCAAGGGCCTGGAGCTGGCGACATACGGGTTGCTGCCCTGGCAGGCGCCAAGCCCCAGGCACAAGGCGATCAATCCAAGGCGGCGGTTCATGATGCCCTCCACGGGTATTGGGGTCAGGCCGGGCGGCAGATCCAGTGCAGGTAACGTCCCAGCCCGGCAAATGTCGGGTGCCGACGGTGCGCCAGTTCCATCTCCAGCAAGTCGAGCAGTTCGGCACGGGCCTGGAATTCCACGGGCATGTAGTCATGGAAAACCCGCACTCCACTCTGGGTTTCGACCGTCCACAGGCCCTGCAGTTGCGTCGCCAGTTCACGCGGATCCAGAGGCATCTGTGGGGTCAGGCTCTGCTTCTCGCCCGCCATGTCGTTCTTGCGCATTTTGCGGAAGTGACCCTTGAGCAGATTGCGGTAAATCAGTGCGTCGCGGTTGTAGAACGCCAGCGACAACCAACCGCCCTGCGCGGTCAGTTGATGCAGCACCGGCAGAATCGCATGGGGTTCGGCCAGCCACTCCAGCACCGCATGGCACAGCACCAGGTCATAGGGCTCGGTGAGTTGGCCGAGCAGTTCCTGCCAGGGCGCCTGGATGAAGGTCGCAGTTTGTCCGGCCTCGGCGAAACGCTGGCGCGCCCCTTCGAGCATCGGTGCGGCCGGCTCGGCCAGGGTCACCTGGTGGCCGCGCTCGGCCAGCCACAGCGACATGTGGCCCAGGCCCGCGCCGATGTCCAGCACCCGCAGCGGGCGGTCCGGCAAGGTTTCCGCCAGGTCCGCCTGCAACACCGCGAGGCGGATCGCGCCTTTGGCACCGCCGTAGATTTTTTCCGCGAAACGGGTCGCCAATTGATCGAAATGACGGTCGCTCATCAGCTGAACCGCCGTTCGCTGTCGGCCAGCTTGCTGCGCACCACCTGCTCCATATCCAACCCCAGCTCGCTGCACAGCAGCAGCAGATAAAGCACGATGTCCCCCACTTCCTGCCCGGCGTGGGCCAGGGTGTCGGGCGGCAACTGGCGCGACTGGTCTTCGCTCAGCCACTGGAATATTTCCACCAGCTCGGCCATTTCCACACTGGCGGCCATGGCGAGGTTTTTCGGGCTGTGAAATTGCCGCCAGTCATTGCGGTCGCGGATGCTGTGCAGGCGTTCGGTCAGTTCAACAAGGTTCATCGGGCTCTCCTGAAGGCGTATAGCTTCGGGCGGATGACCGCAGGAAGCAAGCTGTCGCTAAGCGACAGATCGCGGGCAAGCCCGCTCCCACAGGCTCCACCGTATTCAGCACAGCTCCGTCTGCTCACGCTGGCGCTCTAATCGACGACATTGAACTCGACCCGCGCCGTCTGCCCGCCCTCATCCAGCACGCTCAATTCAACCCGGCCAAGCTGTTCGAAAGTCGCGTTGATGCTGTCCTGGTTAGCGCTGTCACCCAGCGGTCCGCCATTGACGAACCACCAGCGCCGACCGCTGCCCCCCAATGCCGACAACTTCAGGCGCAGCAACTCCTGGCTGGCGGCCGGGCGTCGTAGTTGATCACCCTCGCGCACGCCGACGATCGACAACGGTGAGGATGCCGCCAGCAGCGGACCCGGGCAATCCGGATCGTTGGCCGGCAAGCGCGCTTCGCGCCGTTCGACCCGCGGCAACCAAGGCTCCAGCGGTGCCGGCCACAAGGCGATATCCCGGGCCACCGCCCCCGGACACTTGGCGTCGACTCGCAGCCCACGCTCGTTAACCCAGATTTTTTCCACCAGGCCCACGCCCAGGGGCTGGTCCATGGCTTGCAAGGTCGGCGGCGTGGTGCCGTCCAGGGTCCAGGCGAAGCGCTGGCGGCGGCAGTTGGGGTCGGTACGGCTCATGGGCTGTCCCAGGGGCCAGCAGATCGCAGCCACCCCGACGTTCAAGGGCACCGGCTGCACCGGGGCGCTGATGCCACGCTGACTGTCACGGTTGATCAGCACATCGTGTACCTGCAGCATCAGCGGTGCCGCCGAGGCCAGGCCAAACTGCCCGGGCACCGGGGTGCCGTCCGGGCGGCCGATCCAGATGCCGATCAGGTAACGCGGGCCGACGCCAATCGCCCAGGCATCACGAAAACCATAGCTGGTGCCGGTTTTCCAGGCCAGCACCGGGCGCTGCACCAACTCGGCTCGCGGGTCACGGTCGGGGCGCGCCTGCCCACTGAGAATGCGCCGCACGATCCACGCCGAACCCGGCGACAGCAGCGGCCGTTCGCACAGTTCGTCGTCGGGCTGCAAGCGGATAGTGGCGCTCTTGCCGCCACGGGCAAAGGCGCTGTAGCCGCTGACCAAGTCCTCCAGCCGGCTCCCGGCACCGCCGAGGATCAGCGACAGGTTGGGCTCGGCCAGGGGCGGCAAGGCCAATGGCATGCCGCCGATGCGCATTTCGGCGGCAAAGCGTTTCGGACCGTAGGCTTCGAGCAACTGCACCGCCGGCAGGTTCAGGGAAGTCGACAGCGCACTGCTGGCCGGCACCGGGCCGCTGAAGCCCATGGAGAAGTTGCCCGGGCGGTAATCGCCATAACGCCGGGGCACGTCCTGCAGCAGCGACTCGGAATGGATCAGCCCGGCGTCCATGGCCATGCCATAGAGGAACGGCTTGAGCGTCGACCCCGGCGAGCGCAGGGCGCTGATCATGTCGACATGGCCGAAGCGCCGGGGGTCGTTGATGTCCACCGAGCCCAGGTAGGCACGCACTGCCATGCTTTGTGCCTCGACCACCAGAATCGCCGCCGAGGTGTGCTCAGGCAAGCGCGCGCGCCAGCCCAGCAACAGGTCCTCGAGACGCCGCTGCAAATTGGCGTCGAGGGTGGTGCGAATCAGCGGCGGGCTGTGCGGGCGGTTCAAGCGGCGCGCCAACAAGGGCGCCAGGCTGGGCTCCAGGCGGGGCGCCAGCAGCAAGGGTTCCTCCAGGGCCTCGTCGACCGCCGACTGCGGCCACACGGCAAATTCACCGAGCCGGCGCAGCACCTTGTCCCGCGCTACTTGTGCGCGGGCCGGATGGCGGTCAGGGCGCAAGCGACTGGGCGCTTGTGGCAACACCGCAAGCAACGCCGCTTCGGCGTGGGTCAGGTGCTGCGGAGACTTGCCCAGATACGCCCAACTGGCGGCGGCCACGCCTTGCAAGGTGCCGCCGAACGGCGCGCGATTGAGGTACAGGTTGAGAATCTGCTCCTTGGACAAATGCCATTCCAGCTGGGCCGTGCGCCACAGTTGCCGCGACTTGCCCAACAGCGTCCGCGGATGGGGATCGAGCAGACGCGCCACCTGCATCGACAGCGTGCTACCGCCGGACAACACCCGACCGCCGCTCAGGTTCTGCCACGCCGCCCGGCCCAGCGCCAGCGGGTTGACCCCGGGATGCTGGTAAAACCAACGGTCTTCGTAAGTCAGCAGTGCCTGGAGGTAATAGGGCGAGACTTCGCTCGTCTGCACCGGGTAGCGCCACACGCCGTTGGCATCGGCGAAGCGCCACAGCGGCGTGCCGTCTTCGGCCAGCACCACCCGCGCCAGATCGTCCTTGGGCAGGGGCAACGGCCAGAGCCGGTCGGCCAGCCACACCAGGACCACCAGCAGCACCACGCTGCCCAGCAGCCAACGCCACGCCCGCTTGCACCACGAACCCAGGCGCCGCGTTAGTATTGGAAAAATCAAACCCGCAAACCTCTATGCTTCAAGGGAACTCACCCACAGATTCAACAGCCAAAGACTCAGTTCTGGCACCCACGCCCACTCTTTCATCAGGATGCACACATGCAGGTAGAAAGCTTTTTCGAATGGCTCGGCCAGGCGCTGGGGTCGGTCATCCGCTTCATCGTCGACATACTCAGCGGGTTGTTCAACACCTTGAGCCACGCTGGCGGCAACTTTGTCGAAGGGCTGTCACAGGCGCTGGGCATGGACACGTCGATCGTCAGCATCCTTGCGCTGGTGGTCGGCCTGTTGCTGCTGTACTCGGCCATCCGCGCCTTCATGCGCGCCTCGATCATCGGCGGGATCATCTGGCTGGTATTGGGGTTATGGGTGTTGAGTTGGGTGATTCACTGAACCACCCAACCCCTCGTAGATAAAGCCGCAGCATTCAACGGCCCTTGATTACCATCTCTGGCACCGTCTCACCCACCGCCTGCCAGTTCGGCCGGTACATCGACTCCACTTGCGGCGGCGGTACACGATAGGTGCCGGGCGTGACCGCCCGCGCCAGATACAGCAGGTGCGTGGTGCCATAGCCGTCGAGGTTCAACGCTGCGACGTAACGATCGTCACGGAACTCCTGGTGCTTGAGGCTGGCGTTCTGCATCGACTCACGCCACTCCTTGACCTTGCTGCTGGCGTTTTCCAGGCTCGCAGCGCTTTGGGCCAGGTTCTGGTTTTCCAGTTCCAGGCCGGCCGGCAACAAGTCCACCACCAGGGCATCCGGCACGCGCTGCTTGGCGCTGACGGCGATATGCACCAGTACCAGGTCGCCGCTGGCCAACGCCTTGAGGTCCAGCGGCTGGCCGTTCATGCCCAGGTACTCACGGCGGATGTTCAGGTTCTCGCCACCCGGCGCTGGCGCCTGCAGTGGATAACCGGAGATGGTCAGCTGTTGATAGACCGGCTCGCTGCCGGCATTGCTCAGCGTCAGCGGCGAGGCCAGCAACGGCCCTTGCAGCTTGAGCCCGGGCTGGGCGTTGTTCAGCTCACGGGTTTGCGTGCCACTGCTCAACTGCGCAGTCCAGTTGGCTTCAGGCTTGCCCAGCAAACTACGGCCGGCGAGGAACAGCGAGTTGCGCTCCTGGGTCGACAGGTACGGGCTGGCAGCCAACTGGTCGGACAGCTCGAACAAGCGCTCTTCGCGCTTGCCCTTGTCCAGGTCGTATTCCTGCAGCAACGCCAGAATCAGCGCCTGGTCCCGCAGCGGGCTGCCGTAGTCGGCCAGCCAGTCGTTGGCCTTGCGTGTCGCCGCAAGCCCCGCGACCAGCGCCTGCGCGGCGCGTGGTTGATCGCCCATGAGCTGCAGGGCCACCGACAATTGCACCAGTGGCAACCCGGAACGGGCATCGCTGCGCCGCTCGAACAGACTGCGCAGCGCGCCCAAAGGTGCCTGTTGGCTGCGGGCCAATACCAGGCCGGCATAGGCCTGCACCGCAAACCGCGTGTGCTCGGCGTTTTCGCTGTAGTCGACTTCGATCAGGTTGCGCTCCTGCAGGTAACGCAGCAGGCGCTCGTTGGCTTTTTTCAGGGCATCGGCCGGCACGCCGAAACCCTGGTCGCGGGCGCGCAGCAGGAAGTCGGTGACGTAGGCTGTCAGCCAGTACTCCTCCTCCCCGTCGGCGCCCCACAGGCCGAAGCTGCCGTTGTAGCGCTGCATGCCCAGCAAACGTTCGATGCCCAGTTCGATCTTGCGCTTGCGCGCAGCTTCCGGCTCGCCTTCCAGGCCCAGGCGTTTCAGGCTCGCCGCGTCGGCATACAGCGACGGGTACAGGCCGCTGGTGGTTTGTTCGGAACAACCATAGGGGTAGGCCTTGAGTGCACGGATCTGCTCGCCCAGGTTCAGCGGTGGCCGGCTCGACAGGCTGAGCAAGGCTTCGCGCCCGGCCGGTTCGAACAGTGCCAGTTCACTGTCAGGCAGGCTCCAGGGTTGCTCCTTGAGTACCGCGCGATAGTGCTTGAGCAGCGCCGGATAGGCCGGCCGCACGCCCAGGGTCCACTCCCGGGTAAACGGCGGCAGGCTCTCGCCCGGTAAGTCGAGGCCGTTGACCAGCACCTTGACCTTGCCCTGGCCAAAACCACCGAGGGCGCGCAGGGGAATGCGCAAGGTGGTGCGCTGGCCCGGGGTCAACGCCACACTGTGGGCCGCCGTGTCCACTAGGGCCAGTTGGCCCTCGGTGCTCAGTTGCACCTGCAGCGTCTGCGCCTTGCCCGAGAGGTTCGACAGGTCCAGCGCCAGGCTGGTCTGGTCGCCGCCAGCGAGGAAGCGTGGCGCCGAGAGTTCGGCGATCAAGGGCGCGGCGATCACCGTCTTGGCTTCGGCCATACCGTAGCGATCGTCGGTCCAGGCCTGGGCCATCAAGCGCAGTTCACCGTTGAAGTCCGGAATATCGACACTGACCTGACCTTCACCCTGCTCGTTGAGGGTAACCGGCGCACTCTGCAGGGCGACGATGGTCACGCTGGTGTCCGGGCGTTTGCCGCCCTTGGCCAGCGCCGCATCACCACCAAAGGCCAGGCTGGCCAGACGGCCTTGGCCGGCTTCGATCAATTGCCCGTAGACGTCCAATTGGTCAGCGCCGTAGGCCTTGCGTCCAAACAGGCTGGAGTAGGGATCCGGGGTCGGGTACTCGGTGATATTGAGGATGCCGACATCGACCGCAGCCAACAGCACGTGCACCTGTTTTGGCACGCTGCCGTCGGCATTCCTGACCTGGATCTTCACGCTCAGCGGCTGTTTGGGGCGCATTTTTTCCGGTGCACTCAGGCTCAGGCCAAGCTTGCGCTGGGTCCGATCCAGCGGCAGGTGCAGCACGCCGACCGCACGCTTGGGGGTGACGTTGGCCTTGCGCTCACCGGGACGAATCACCAGCGCGCTGACATACAGATCGTGCCGCGACCATTTCGGATCGAGCTTCACGGCAAAGCTCTTGCCCTCGGCCGGCACTTCGATTTCCTGCCACCACAGCGGGCCATCGGCCGACTCCACCAGCAGGTAGCCTTTTCCGGCCGCCGGTGGCGTTACCGTGACCGTGGCCGTGTCGCCATCGGCATAGGCCGGTTTATCCAGCGCCAGTTTCACTTGGTCCGGACGCACTGCTCCGCCTTCGGCGTTGTCCTGGGCGCGGTAGCCGGCCCAGAAGCGCAGGCTGCTGGTCACCCCGGTCTGTGGGTCTTCGACTTCCACCCGATAAGGGCCCCACTCCACCGGGAAGCTGACCTTGGCCGTGTCACCGGCCTTGATGCTCAGGGTCTCTTCGGCAAGGTTGAGGAACTTCTCGTTGAAGTGATAGCTCCAGCCATCGTTGTCCGAGTAGTTCCAGTAGTAGTCGCGGCGCTCGCGAATCAAGCGCACCTTGAGGTTGTCGGCGGCCAGCTTCTGGCCCTGGTTGTTGGCCATCAACAGTTCGAACTCGACCGGACCATCGCCGTCGGTTTCCTCGCCATCGAACAAGGCGCGCAGCCCCGGCATGCGCTCGGCCGGCCACACCGGTTGCACCACGCGCCGGGTAATCGGCCGGCCACCGGACTCCTGCAGGCTGGCCTGGACGATCAGTTGCAGCGGTGACTTGGCTTCGGCCCATTTGCTGTCCAGGGAGATCAGCACTTCGCCGTCTTCGTCCAGCGCGGTTTCCTCCAGCTCCAGGTCCTGGCTCAGCTCCTCTTCGGTCACCGAGCCGAATTGATAACCCGGCAGGCTCTTGACCGCCTCACGCAGCGGTCGCACGTACACCTGGCCACTCAAGCGATTGCCGGCGGCCGGCGCGCCGTAGAGATAACGACCATTGACGCTGATTTGCGCGGTGTCGCCCGGTTTGATCGGTTGCTCGCTGCCCTTGAGTTCGAGGGCCAGGCGTTCGGGCAGGAAGTCTTCGACGAGAAACTCGTAGAGTTGTGGCTTGCCGTCGCCCAGGTCGAACACCAACTGCCAACGCCCGGTCGGCGCTTCGCCGGCCAACTGCAACTGATACTGATACAGGCCGGAGGCATCGGCGTCCCAGACGAACTTGCGACTGACCTGCTCGTCCGGGCGCCGCACTTCGACACTCACCGGCTGCGGCTTGACCGCGTTGCCGTCGGTATCGCGCAGCAGGGCGTTGAGCAGCACGGTTTCGCCGGGGCGGTAGAGGTCACGCGGGCCGAACACGAAGAACTGCAATGGATGGGACTGGGGGCCGCCGATGTTGAATTCGGCCAGGTCCAACGCTGCACTGTTGAGTCGCAGCAGGCTGGTCTGCTGGCCCTGGTGGGCGAGGAGTACTTCGGCTTTTTTCGGCAGCGGCAACTGAGCGTGGCCGCCCTGCCCGGTCTTGCCCTGGCCGACCACGCGACCGTCGCTGTCGAGCAGTTCCAGGCTGACATCGTCCAGCGCCTTGCCGCCCTCCAGGGCTTGGGTGAACACGTCCAGGCGGTTCTGGTAGCGGTGCACCGAAAGCCCAATGTCACTGAGGGTAAACAGGGTCGCCGGTTGCGAATAGTTGTACGTGCCCGAGGCGCGCATGACCGCCAGGTAGACGCCCGGTTGCTGCAGCGGCTTGAGGCCGGCGATCGGCAACAGCAGGGTTTCACGGGTGTTGCGCGCCGGGTTCAGGTCAAAGCGGCCGCCATACACCAACTCGGCCATGGGCAGCAGTTCACGGGACTCATAGCTTTGCAGGCTGTTGTTGCGACCCCATTGGGCGAGGAACGCTGGCAGCGACTCGGATTTGATCCGGAAAAATTCGACGTCGACCTTGTCGACATTCAGGGCAATCACCGGCAGGCCTTCGGCCAGGCGCGTCGGCAGCAGACTGCCACGGCTGGCAAACCCTACGGTCGGTTGCAGGTCGCGGGTTTCCAGGCGGCTGACATATTCGCCGGTCAGCTTGGCGTCGTTGACCGCCAGCAATCCGGCATCCACCGTCAGCACCAGCTTGCGCTGCGGCTCAAGGTGACGCAGGCGCAGCTCCATCAGGTTGTCGGAAAGCTCCCAGGCACCATCGACCTTGCCGCTTTTGCTGTCGACCAGGTGCAGCTTGTCGGCGAATTTCTGCTGGGGGTCCAGCGGCACCGAAAAGCTCACCGACAGGGTGCTGGCACCGTCGAGCTGGATTTCCGAGACATCCACCACGCTCAACTCACGGCCGGCGTAGCGCTGCTTCAGCGCCGCCAGGTCTTGCCCGGCGTGCGTCTTGGCGGCGCTGACCGTGGCCGCCGGTGCGGAGCTGGCCGGGGGTTGGCCGGGCGTCGATGAATCGCAGGCACTGAGCAAGGTCAGCGCAGCGGCCAGAAACAATCCTTTGTTAAGCATGGGGCACTCGTGGGCAGGAGTATCGAAGGGTTGAACTATAGCCCAAGCGCTTGCCGGGCTGGAGTGATTGACCGACGGTTGGGTGTTTGGTTCTGCGCCCGGGAGCAGATCGCCGCTGATCCCGAACCACCGCCCCTGCGGATCTGCCGCTACAATGCCGCTCGCCCAAGGAGCCTGCATGTCCACCCTGATCAACGACTGGCGCGACCGCCCGACCCACCGCCGTGTCTGGGCGCTCGCCGCGCCGATGATTCTCTCCAACCTCTCGGTGCCGCTGGTGGCGCTGGTCGACAGTACCGTGATCGGCCACCTGCCCCACGCCCACCAACTGGGCGCCGTGGCGGTCGGTGCCAGCCTGTACACCTTCCTGGCCTGGGCCATGGGTTTCCTGCGCATGGGCTCCACCGGGTTCGCGGCCCAGGCCGCCGGACGCGGGGACGGCGCGGCCTTGCGCCAGATCTTGCTGCAGGGCCTGCTGCTGGCGCTGGGGCTGGCCGTGCTGCTGGGCAGCCTGGGCGTGCCACTGAGTGGCGTGGCGCTGCACTTCATGCAGCCGTCGGCGGAGCTCGAACACCTGACTCGGGAGTTTTTCCACACCCGGCTGTTTGGCTTGCCTGCGGCCCTGGCCAGCTATGCGCTGGTCGGCTGGTTCCTCGGCACCCAGAACGCCCGCGCGCCACTGGCGATCCTGCTGACCACCAACCTGGTGAACATTGCCCTCAACCTGTGGTTCGTCATTGGCCTGGAGTGGGGCGTGGTCGGCTCGGCCCGGGCGTCGGTGATCGCCGAATGGACTGGCGCCCTGCTCGGCCTGGCCATGACCCGCAGCGCCCTGCGCGCTTTTCCCGGGCATATGGCCTGGGCGGCCCTGGCGATCTGGCAGAGCTGGCGGCCGCTGCTGGCGGTCAACCGGGATATCTTCATCCGCAGCCTGGCGCTGCAGTCGGTATTTTTCATGATCACGGTGCAGGGCGCCCGACTCGGTGATGCGACGGTGGCAGCCAATGCCCTGTTGCTCAACGGCCTGCTGTTGACGGCCCACGCCCTCGATGGCCTGGCGCATGCCGTGGAGGCGCTGTGCGGCCACGCCATCGGCGCCCGTGATCGCCAGGCCCTGCGCCGCTCGCTGGTGGTGGCTTGCGGTTGGTCGTTGATCGCCAGCACCGGCTTCGCCCTGTTGTTTCTGTGTGCCGGGCACCTGTTCATTGAAATGCAGACGGATATCCAGAGCGTGCGCGACACCGCTTTCTGCTACTTGCCTTACCTGGCCGCCCTGCCCCTGATTGCGGTCTGGAGCTACCTGCTCGACGGCCTGTTCATCGGCGCCACCCGCGCGCGGGAAATGCGCAACGGCATGCTGTTGACCGTGGTCATCGTCCTGCCGTTCGCCTGGGCCCTGCAAGGCCTGGGCAACCATGGCCTGTGGCTGACATTCCTGCTGTTCATGTTGCTGCGCAGCCTGACCCTGGGTGTATTCGCCTGGCACCTGCGCAACAAGGACCAATGGTTCACCGGCCACACGCAGTGAACCACCGTCCTGGCGCAGACGCCGGCTTCAAGTCGGATCGTTGCGCCAGTGCTGACGCAGGCTGTCCAGGCGCTCCTGCTGAGTGCCTCCCGGCAGAACCACCTGCAACGTGGCGGATGGGTATTGCAGGCGCAGGCGCAACCAGCCGTCCAGCACCGCGTGCTCGGTGAAGCCCTGTTCCAAGCCTTCCTCGAGGCAGCACCAGATCACCCCATAATCATGCCCAGTGGCCCGGCACCACGACCAGGCATGGCGCTCCAGCAAACACGTCTGCAACTTATCCTGCTGGTGCTGGCTGAGGTTGTCTTCGATCGCCAGCTCACTTACAGCCCGGCGCGGATTGACCATCTGCTGCCACCCCAGGCTGCCCATGGCCCGATCCGCCCAGGTGCCGCCGTACCAGTACAACCGGTCGATCGGCCCCAACCAGCGGCTTAACTCACTGGCGTCGCGGGCATCGAAGAAGTAGCTGGCGGTCCAGGGGTTGTAATAGCTCAACAGGCCCTTGTGATGCAGGCCGAAGGTCACCGTGAGCATGCGCCGCAAGTGCTCGAGCAACGGACCTGCCGACACCGAGGTCTGCAACAGGAGCCCAGGCCAGTCTTCCGGCTGATCATGGACGCAATCGGCCAGCCTCGCGTGGCTCGCCAATTCGATCACCTGCGGCCCCTGCTCGCGCAACCCATGCAGGTCGGTGTTGGCAAACAACGCGTGCCGCACCGCGCCGGCAAAGCCGTGCTGCAACCGGCTGCAGGCCTGCGGTGCGGCGGGTATGTCGAGCAACAGCCATTGCGCTGTGCGGGTCAGGCTCATGCTGCACCACTCAGGCCATCACCTGTCGCCGTGCGACACACGCAGATGAACTGGCGGCAATGGCTGTAGCTGCCACCACCGGGCAGCAGGCACAGCAACACCAGCGGCTGACTGGTGCGCAGCAGGGTCAGCAAGTCCTGGGCCGCGATCGCGGGCACTTCCTCCATGGTTGCACTCGGGGTCTCGACCGTGGGCGGTTGCATGGCCTTGAGATGAATGTTCGGGCTGGACAGGCGCAAGGTTTCACCGTCGAAACTCACTTCGCTGCAACCGACCTTGAATTGCCGTTCAACGCTGGGGCCAACGGCCTGTGCCGGCCCGGGCGACACTTGCAACTGTTGCTCGCTCCCCATGAATGCTGCCGCACTGATCTGCAGTTGCAAGCGTGCCGCAGGCGAGCCGGTAGCAGCCAGGTTATCCCCGGTCTGCAGTGGCGTGACGAGCACGCCACAGATCAAGGGCTGATCCGGATCACCCTCGGTATAGCTGACGTACACCTCCACACCTGCCCTGAGAGCGTTTATCGCCTGGACAGATAAATGCGCAGACACCGGCAACCAGCAATGACTGGGACGACCGCCCTCGCCCTGGTACAGCCACTCCAGTTGCACCGCGATCCGCTGCTGCGCATCACGGTGTTGGCCGTCCACGCTCACCACCCAGCCGAGTTGCAGGCTGCTCATGCGCGGTTTCGCCGGCGATTCGGCTGGCACGCACGGCACGCCCCACGGAATGGCCCGCAGTCGATTGTGATAGTGCGGCACGTCGTGCTGGCTCGCGCAATGTTCGACCCGGGTGATCAACCACTGGCCAGTGCCCTCGGTGCTGGGGTGTCCGGAGCAGGATAAAAGCCGCCCCGCGCGCACTGTGGGCCGCTCGGTTGCTGCCTGCACATGGATGCCGTCCGCTTGCGCATGCACTGCAAATCGCCTGACACCGGCGGCACCTTCAACCCCGAAGCTAAGCGTCTCGGCCACGCAGTGGTGCTGCCCGCAATCGCTAAACACCAGGCAATGACCTGCTCGGCGGTGCCGGAAGTGGTAGTCAATCGACTGCTGGCCACACAGGCGCTGGACAAACGCCAGGTCGGATTCACGGTACTGAGTGCAGAACTCCAGTGCCGGATACTCACCGCGCAATTCGAATCGGCAAGCCTGCCCGTCAATGCCGTGCTCACTCAATACCTGGGCGAGGATCTGCGGCACCGACAATCCGCTGAATACACGCTGGGTGAAGCGACGTGCCAGACAGGCCAGTCGCGGGCCCAGGGTCACACGCCAGAGGCCAGGTTGTGCTTCATCGTGAAGCGGCACCAGGCCCTGGATCTGTCCATGAATGCCGCTGACCGCCGTGCCGAAGCACAGATAGGCCGCGCGAAACATCAGGCTGGACAGGTCCAACTGGCGCTCGTCCAGGTGCAAGTCCAGCAGGAACTCAAAGGGTTGGCTGATGGCTTCGCTGCCGCTTAACGCGACCACGACCAGGGGCTGGGGTTGACCCGCTATCTCCAGACGAAATGACGGCTCGTAAAGGGGATCGAACATCGGCTTTTCTCTACAGGAGGGGCGGCCGGGGATTCTCGCTGAGAGACATGGCCGAGTAGAGTGCCGAAATACAACTTGGGAAATGGACTACATGAAATGAGGAAGCACCATCGTTGATAGTGCTACACCATTAAAAATCGCTGAAAAAACTAGGAATCGCCTTACCAGACCATCCGAATTTTCCGCAAGACGCGGAACATTTTCAGACAGCCTGGTTTCAGCGGTTCGTTACCTCAGGAAGACAGGTACGAAGAACGAGTCAGGCCCAGGCGCAGTGCGTCGAGGAACTGGGTACGCTCGGCAGCGGTGATCCGCGCGCTGGCGACTTTGTCGCGGTAGTGAGTCATCAGCTCTTCCGGCGACAAGTGCACGTAGCGCAGCATGTCCTCGATGGTGTCGTGGGTCTCGATCCCAGCGTGATAAACACTGCCGTCGGCATTCTGGTAGATGTTCACCGAGTCGGTGTCACCAAACAGGTTGTGCATATCGCCGAGGATTTCCTGGTAGGCGCCCACCAGGAAGATCCCCAGCAGGTAGTCTTCACCGTCCTTGAGGGCATGCACCGGCAGGCTGGTCTCGATGCTCTGCTCGTCGACGTACTGCTTGATCTTGCCGTCGGAGTCGCAGGTCAGGTCTTGCAGCACGGCGCGGCGCAGCGGCTCTTCGTCGAGACGGTGCAGCGGCAGGATCGGCAGGACCTGGCCGATGGCCCAGGTGTCCGGCAGGCTCTGGAATACCGAGAAGTTGCAGATGTACTTGTCGGCCAGCTTGTCGTTGAGTTCGTCGAGCACCTGGCGGTGCGAGCGCTGACGGGCCTTCAACGAGTTGTGCAGGCGACGGCAGACGGCGAAGTAGCATTGCTCGGCCAGGGCTTTCTCGGCCAGGGTCAGCTTGCCATCGGCGTACTGGGCCGCCACGTCGCTCATGTAGTGAGTGGCGCGCCAGTAGGTTTCGGTGACCATCTCGATGTCGGTCGGACCCAGCAGGTCCACCAGCCATTGCACGGTTTCCGGCAGCGCTTCCTTGTTCTCGATCTGCGGTACGTCGTCGTTGTGTTTCTCGACGTCGGTCACCTGCACCACCAGCATGGCGTGGTGGGCGGTCAGGGAGCGGCCGCTTTCGGAGAAGATGTTCGGGTGTGGCAGGCTCTGCGCGTCGCAGAATTCCTTGAGCATCCCGACCACGACACCGGCGTAATCGTCCATGTCGTAGTTGATCGAACTGGCGTTACGCGAGTGCGTACCGTCGTAGTCCACACCCAGGCCGCCGCCGACGTCGATGTGGTCGACCGGCAGGCCGAGGTTGCGCAACTCGCCGTAGTAACGGATTGCTTCCTTGAAACCGTGCTGGTAGTCCGCCAGGTTGGCGATCTGCGAACCCATGTGGAAGTGCAGCAGGCGGATGCCCTGGTCCAGGCCAGCGGCGCGGAAGCGCTCGACCACCGACAGCAGTTGCGCCGCCGACAGGCCGAACTTGGATTTCTCACCACCGGTGTCCGCCCACTTGGACGAAGCCAGGGACGACAGGCGTACCCGCAGGCCGACCTGTGGCTTGACCTTGAGCGAGGCGGCTTCTTCGATCACCAGGCCGACTTCGGATTCTTTCTCGATCACGATGAATACGTTGTGACCGAGCTTCTGGCCCATCAGCGCCAGGCGGATGAACTCACGGTCCTTGTAACCGTTGCAGACGATGGTGCCGCCCTTCGGCGCCAGGGCCAGCACGGCCAGCAGCTCAGGCTTGGAACCGGCTTCAAGGCCGATGGACACATCCTGGGTAGCGATGATGTTCTCGATCACCGCTTCTTGCTGGTTAACCTTGATCGGGTACAGGGCGGTGTATTTGCTCTGGTATTCCAGGCGCTCGATGTTCGCATCGAAGGCGCCAGTCAACTGACGCACGCGGTCTTGCAGAATGTCCGGGAAACGGACCAGCAACGGCAAGGACAGGCCACTTTTGCGCAACTGGTCGACTTGCTCGAACAGGTCGATAGGCGAGCTGCTCGGACCGTTCGGACGAACTTCGACGCGACCGGCGTCATTGATCGCGAAATACCCGGCCCCCCAATGGCGAATCCCGTAAACACTGCGGCTGTCCGCAACTGTCCATTGGCTGCCATCGTCTTTGCGTGTGCGTCGTACGGACATCGAAGTCCCCTATAAATGAAGTCAAAGAGCGCCACCCGGGTTGAGGGCTGGCGCAGCTTAAAGAATGAAAATGACGATTAGCCTGCAACGAGGGGATAGACCTCGAATGCAGCCCTGAGTTTAGAAACCGGTCAGAACAGGCTCTGTGAAAACCATGGAGACGCCGCCGACGCTGATCGGGATCAGGCCTGCGTCAAGTCGGGTGGTCTTCACAGAGGCTGCTAGCCGCCGGATTTCTTCGCTTTGAAACCGTGTTTGATCAGCTCTGCCAAGAGTAGCTCGACATGATCACCCTGGATTTCGATGACCCCGTCCTTCAACGCACCGCCGGTGCCACAGCGTTTCTTCAACGTCGTGGCCAGGTCCTTGAGCGCGTCTTCGGCCAGCGGTACGCCGCTGATGGTGGTCACCGTCTTGCCGCCACGGCCCTTGCTTTCGCGGCGCACGCGCGCGATGCCATCACCGGCCGGGATAACGGTTTGTTGGCAGATACAGGCTGCCACGGGCTGGCTACAGTCCGGGCAATGTCGACCTGCGTCGGTGGAAAATACCAGGCCACCAAGGGCGGCGAAGGATGCGGCTTTTTTGGCCACCGGCAATCCTCTTAGGAGGACAAAGACTGGTCGCAGCCACGTTGGCACGGGCTATCGACCGCGAAGCCCCACTCAGGCAGGGGCAGCGCTACTGGAACGGTACAACAAGCATTTCACTGTAGGAGCGGGCACTCGCTCCTACAAAAGGTCGCGCAGTGTAACGACAAAAAGCTCACTTGCTAAGAGCCAATCGGCGCCAATTTATGCATCTTTTGCGACGTCGATGCCGCGCGCCCGCAGATAGCGTTTCAAGGCCGCCAAAGAGTCCGGGCAGTAAGGCTTTTCGCTGATTTCCTGCATGACCTGGGCAAGGGGGATAAAACGCGCCTGCAGCACCTCTTCCGGCTGCAGTATCAAGGGCCCGTCCCAGACCGCCGAAAACGCCGCACACCACAGGCGGCTGTCGGTGTCCTCGAAGAAAAAATGGTCGTGGGCGGTCAGTTCCACCCCGCTCACCCCCAATTCCTCCGCAAGCTCCCGGGCCGCCGACTCGGCGTAGCTTTCATCGGCACCGACCATGCCGCCGGCCGCCACATCCCAGAATCCGGGATAGAGCGCCTTGCTGAAGGTGCGCTGATGCACGCACAACTCACCGCTGGAGTTGAACAGCATGATGTAGGTGCCGCGCCCGATCAGCCCGCGCTCGCGCAACTCTGAGCGCACCAGTGAGCCGAGCAGGTGGTCCTGCTCGTCAACCCAGGCGATCTGCTCGGCATCCGAGGCCGCACGGTGCGCGGCCTCCCGGGCTTGATCAACCATGACTCAGCCCTGGTTGAGCAGCTGACGCAGGTCGATCACCGCTGCGTTGGCCCGCGAAATGTAGTTGGCCATGACCAGCGAGTGGTTGGCCAATGGACCAAAACCGCTGCCATTGAGGATCATCGGGCTCCAGACTGGCTCCTGCGAGGCTTCCAGCTCACGAATGATCTGGCGCACGCTGACGGTGGCGTTCTTCTTGGCCAGGACATCGGCAAAGTCGACTTCGATCGCCCGCAGCAAGTGCGACAGGGCCCACGCCTGGCCGCGCGCCTCATAGAACACGTTGTCGATCTGCATCCACGGGGTTTCCACCACTTCCTCGTCGACCTGCAGCACCTGGCCTGGGGCCACGACTTCGGTTTTCAGCGAGGTGTTCAGCTTGACCCGGCCGACACTGGCCGACAGGCGTTGCGACAGCGAACCCAGGCGGGTGCCGACATCGCCCAGCCAGTTGTTCAGGTTGTCGGCGCGGGCATAGAACAGCGCGTTCTTTTGCGAAGGGTCCGACAGGCGCGCCTGATAGCGGGTCAGGGAGTTGATGCCTTCCTGGTATTCCGACTCACTGGAAGGCAGCACCCAGCTCTTGTTGTCGAAGTTGAAGCGCGGCTCGGCCTTGGCCAGGTCGGCGTCTTCAGCCGACTGCGATTGCGAGCGGGCAAAGTCTTTGCGCAGGGCCCGGGTCAGGTCGCGGACCTGTACCAGCACTCCGTATTCCCAGCTCGGCATGTTGTCCATCCACAGGCCCGGCGGGAACCGGTCGTTGGAAATGTAGCCGCCTGGCTTGTTCAGCAAGGTACCGGCCACCGACTTCAGGGTTTCCACCGTGGTGTAGCCGACGACCATCTGCTTGCCGTCTTTCTCAGCGGCGATCTGGGCGTTCTGCTGGACCGGGAACAGCGCAGGCTCCTCGCTCCAGTACCAGCCCAGGCCGATGGTCACCAGCAGATACAGACCGATCAGCGTAGCCAGCGCACGGCTGAACAGCAGGCCACCCAAATAGCTGCGGGTGTCCGACTTGGGTTCGGCGGCGCGCTCGGGCGCGCTGCCTGCACGGTTCTTCCAGTCCAGCATGGCGATATCCTTTCAATCACTTGAGTTCATCGGTTCGACCACAACCCTACTCCATCGTGCCTCGCCAGCAGCGGATTAATCCTGCCCTGGCACGGCGCCGCATGTCTGGCGGTCGAGCGAGCACTATAGATGAAGCAGAGCCACGAGCCTACGAGACTAGTCGGTCATAAACTGAATGGAGTCGCTTTGCACAATATTGACTGGCGACACTCATGCAACTGGAAAGTGGTGCTAGCATAGAGCCACCACTCGACCTCAGCATGCACCCTCACTAGTAGTCAGGATATGACCGAGCCAGAAGACCCCAGCCGTGAGCGCCTCAAGCAGCACTTTGCCCAGCGGGTAATTCATCAGGCACGTCAGATTCTTGAGATTTGGCAGCGCCTGCAAGGCAGTGAGTGGTCGACAACCGACCTGGCGGAGCTCAGCGAAGCCAACCTGCGCCTGCTACGTTTCGCCGAGCGCTTCGAACAGCCCGAACATACCCAGTTGGCGCACGGTATCAACCAGTCCCTGCAGGCCGTCGACGCCAATCGTGGACGCTTGAGCAGTGGCCTGATCAGCGACCTCAACCGCTTGATGCAACGCTTGTCGCGCACCGGCCTGCGCCAGGGCGACCAGCTCGAGCAAACCTATCTGCCACCCTTGCGCAAGCCGGTGTACGTATTGCTGCAGGATCACGACCGTGCCGAACGCCTGGCCAAGCAGCTGGAGTTTTTTGGCCTGAGTGCCCAGTCCCTGGACAGCGTGGCGGCGTTTCGCGCGGCGATGGTCGAGCGCCTGCCGAGTGCGATTGTCATGGACGTCGATTTCGAGGGCCCGGGCTTGGGCCTGCAACTGGCGGCCCAAGCCCAGGAAGGCCTGGAGCACAAGCTGCCGCTGCTGTTTTTCAGCCTGCTGGAAACCGACACGCCGACGCGCCTGGCCGCGGTCCGGGCCGGCGGCCAGGAGTTCCTCACCGGCACCCTCGAGGCCTCGAGCCTGCTGGAAAAGATCGAAGTGCTGACCTGCATCGCCCAGTACGAACCCTACAAAGTGCTGATCATCGACGACTCCCGCGCCCAGGCCATGTACACCGAGCGCCTGCTCAACAGTGCCGGGATCATTACCCGCACCTTGATCGAGCCGATCCAGGCCATGGCCGAGTTGGCGGACTTCCAGCCCGACCTGATCATTCTCGACATGTACATGCCGGCCTGCACCGGTACCGAACTGGCCAAGGTGATCCGACACAACGACCGTTATGTCAGCGTGCCGATCATCTACCTGTCGGCCGAGGATGACCTGGACAAGCAACTGGACGCCATGAGCGAAGGGGGCGACGACTTCCTGACCAAGCCGATCAAGCCGCGCCACCTGATCACCACCGTGCGCAATCGCGCGGCCCGGGCCCGCAACCTCAAGGCGCGCATGGTCCGCGACAGCCTGACTGGCCTGTATAACCACACCCATATCCTGCAACTGCTCGAAGACTGCAGCTTCCGCGCCCGCCGCGAGAACAAGCCCTTGAGTTTTGCCATGCTCGACATCGACCACTTCAAGCGGGTCAACGACAGCCACGGCCACCCCATGGGCGACCGGGTGATCAAGAGCCTGGCGCTGTTTCTCAAGCAACGCCTGCGCAAGACCGACTTCATTGGTCGTTATGGCGGCGAAGAGTTCGCCATCGTCATGCCCGACACCGATATCGAATCGGCCTACAAAGTACTCGAGCAGATCCGTCGACGCTTTGCCGAGATTCACTACCCAGCCCAACCGCAAGACCTGTGGTGCACCTTTAGCGCCGGCGTGGTCGACCTAAGTGAAGACAGCGACAGCCTGATGATGGCCAGCCAGGCGGACGAAGCCCTGTATCGCGCCAAGGCGGCAGGTCGCAATCGGGTGCAGGCTGCGCAGCAATCAAGGCAAAGTGCCACTTTTTCCACGGAAACCACCGATTTGGTCATAACGCTGTAATACGAACGCAATAACTTCGGGCGCTTACCATTCTGTCGTCGGTAGAAACCTGATGCGCCTGAAGTGGCTGACCAATCTCAATACCCTGCTGTTAGTGGCGGTGTGCCTCGCACTCGGCACCACTTTGTGGTGGTCGCAAAAAGCCCTGGAACGTCCTTATCTGTTGATGGAGCGTTACCTGGGACTCTCCCAGCAGTTCCAGAACCAAGTGGCACGCAAGATCGAAGACTACCTGCAAAGCGGCGACGCCTTGCGCCTGAGCAGCGCCACCCAGGCGATTGCCGCGCTGCAACAAGGCCTGGATGAAATGCCCCCCGAGCTGGCGCAAAGCCTGCGCCCAAGCCTGGCCAGCCTCGAGGTGTTCAGCAACACCGAGCTGCTGGCGGCGGGCAAGCTGGCTGGCGATCCACAAGCGCTGCTGCTGCAAGCGGAACGCGAACTGGGGGCCAGCCTGGAGCAACTCGGCCAGTACGCCACCGCCAGCCCCGGCCCGGAATCCGCCGCTTACTTGCCGGCGTTGCTGGCGGCGGCCCAACACCTGAGCAAGCTGTCCCTGGCCCGGGACAAATTGGTGAGCAGTGGCCGCAGTGAGTTGGCGGTCGATGTCGAGCGTGAAGTGACCAACATCCGCAGCCAGGCCGAGCTGATCGACGCCTTGCCATTGCTCGGCGTGGCGAGCAGCCAGGCGTCGAACAGCGACGACTTCGCCGCGATGATGGGCCTGCAAGGCAACGAACAAACGGTCGCCGAAGATGCCGGCACCGGCTACAAGCGCGAATTGGCCAGCCTGCTCGCCCGCTACCCGGCTGAACTGGCCCGAACCCGCGAACAGATCCGCCAACGCAGCGAACTGAGCGCCGCCACCCACCTGAAAATCGACGCCGTGCAGCAGGCCATCGCCGGGCTGGAGCCCGTGGTGCGCGCTCAGCATGGGCAGATTCAAGGCGAAGTGCGCTTGCTCCAGGGCGCGATGATCGGCCTGATTCTGTTGATCGCCCTGCTGATCGACACTCTGCAAAGACGCCTGGCACGAGTCCTGAGCAACCTGGCACCGGCCTTGTCGACCTGGGCCGAAGGGGATTTCAGCGCCGACATCCACTTGGGGGCGACCAACCGTGAACTGCACGACATCGAGGCATCGCTCAATCGCCTGCGCGCCTACCTGGTGGATCTGGTGGGCACCATCCGGCGCAACGCCGAACAAGTCGCCGGCAGCAGCCGTGTGCTGGCCGAACTGAGCAACGAACTGCACAGCGGTGCCGAGCATCAGGCTGGCGACACCGCGCTGATCCGCGACTCCCTGGGCGAGCTGGAAGCCACTATCGTGCAAGTGGCCGGCGATGCCAGCCAGGCGGCCGACGCCAGTCGCCATGCGGGCCTGGCAGTCGCCCACGGGCAGCAGGTGATCGGCATGAGCCTGACCGGGCTGCACGCGTTGGTCGACGAGGTCCAGGGCAATGCCCAGATGATCGAGCACCTGGCCGAGGAGTCAGCGACCATCGGCGGCGTGCTGACAGTGATTCGCTCGATTGCCGACCAGACCAACCTGCTGGCCCTGAACGCCGCCATCGAAGCCGCCCGCGCCGGGGAAATGGGCCGTGGTTTTGCAGTGGTCGCCGAGGAAGTTCGCTCCCTGGCCCAACGCACCGCCGGCGCCACCGCCGAAATCCAGACCCTGATTGCCGGCTTGCAACAGGCGGCGCGCTTGTCGGTGGACGGCATGCGCGCCCAGGTCGAGCACGCCGAGGCCACCGCCAGCCAGGCGCAGGCGGCTGACGGCGCCCTGGATAAAATCGTCGATGCGATCCAGACCATCGCCGATACCGCCGTGCGCATCGCCGATGTCACGGCCCAGCAAAGTGGCGCGGTCAGCGAAATCCGTGATCACAGCGAACGCATTCATCAACTGGGCGGGGACAATCTGCTGCGCATTGGCCAAGGGCGCAGCCAGGGCGAGAACCTGTTGGTGCTGGGTGGGCAACTGCATACGGCAGTGCAGGCCTTTCGTGTTTGAGCGACCTGTTGCAGGCGCTTCGCCTGTCGCCGGGACTTCGCCGAACGTGCAGCCAACTTGAATGACCAGATTTAATCAGTTGGTCATATACTTCGCGCAATCATCGGTAATCGTGCTGGCTATTGCAGAGAACTGGACAGTCATATTTGCTTTGCGGCATAGTCGCCGGGTTCTGATAACTACGCATAGATCACAAGGAACAGCAGATGGCGACCCTACTGGTGCTGCACGGCCCCAACCTGAACCTGCTCGGCACCCGTGAACCGGGCGTCTACGGGGCTGTGACCCTGGCCCAGATCAATCAGGACCTGGAACAGCGGGCACGTAACGCCGGCCATCATTTGCTCTACCTGCAAAGCAACGCCGAGTATGAATTGATCGATCGTATTCACGCAGCTCGTGTCGAGGGCGTGGACTTCATCCTGATCAATCCAGCAGCTTTTACGCATACAAGTGTCGCATTACGTGACGCGCTGCTGGCGGTGAGCATCCCATTCATCGAAGTGCATTTGTCTAACGTGCACAAACGCGAACCTTTCCGCCATCACTCTTACTTCTCCGACGTAGCGGTGGGAGTGATCTGCGGCCTTGGCGCCAGCGGTTATCGACTGGCCCTGGAGGCCGCCCTGGAACAGCTTGAAAGACCGGCAACGGCTTGAACAACAAGCGTTAAACGCCCCTGACCGACCCTTGGGAGTTGATGATTCATGGATATCCGTAAAGTTAAGAAACTGATCGAACTGCTGGAAGAGTCCGGCATCGACGAGCTCGAGATCAAGGAAGGCGAAGAGTCCGTACGTATCAGCCGCCACAGCAAGACTCCAGCCCAGCAGTACTACGCTCCGGCGCCAATGGCTGCACCTGTTGCCGCCCCGGTTGCTGCAGCGCCTGCTGCTGCCGCTGCACCTGCCGCTCCGGCCGCACCCGTGCTCAACGGCACCGTGGCCCGCTCGCCAATGGTAGGTACCTTCTATCGCAAGTCTTCGCCGACTTCGCCGTCCTTCGTTGAAGTAGGCCAAAGCGTGAAGAAAGGCGACACCCTGTGCATCGTCGAAGCCATGAAGATGATGAACCACATCGAAGCTGAAACCAGCGGTGTGATCGAATCCATCCTCGTTGAAGACGGCCAGCCGGTTGAGTACGACCAACCGCTGTTCACCATCGTTTGAACCGCGGAGTGCCTTTGATGACTGCGAAGTTGGAAAAAGTCCTGATCGCCAACCGCGGTGAAATTGCCCTGCGGATCCTGCGCGCCTGCAAAGAGATGGGTATCAAGACCGTCGCCGTTTACTCCAAGGCCGACAAGGAGCTGATGCACCTGGGCCTGGCAGACGAATCCGTTTGCATCGGTCCGGCATCGGCCGCGCACTCTTACCTGCACATCCCGGCAATCATCGCCGCAGCCGAAGTGACCGGCGCTACCGCCATTCACCCAGGCTACGGGTTCCTCGCGGAAAACGCCGACTTCGCCGAACAGGTGGAGAACTCCGGTTTTGCCTTCATCGGCCCGAAAGCTGAAACCATCCGCCTGATGGGCGACAAGGTTTCGGCCAAGCACGCCATGATCGCTGCCGGCGTACCCACCGTTCCAGGCTCCGACGGCCCGCTGCCCGAAGACGAAGAAACCGCTCTGCGCATCGGTCGCGAAGTGGGCTACCCGGTGATCATCAAGGCCGCTGGCGGCGGCGGTGGTCGCGGCATGCGCGTGGTGCATAAAGAAGAAGACCTGATCTCCTCGGCACAACTGACCCGCTCCGAAGCAGGCGCGGCGTTCGGCAACCCGATGGTCTATCTGGAAAAATTCCTGACCAACCCACGTCACGTGGAAGTCCAGGTGCTTTCCGATGGCCAGGGCCACGCCATCCACCTGGGTGACCGCGATTGCTCGCTGCAACGTCGCCACCAGAAAGTTCTCGAAGAAGCGCCGGCACCGGGCATCGACGAGAAGGCTCGCCAGGAAGTCTTCGCCCGCTGCGTCAAGGCGTGCATCGACATCGGCTACCGTGGCGCCGGCACCTTCGAGTTCCTGTACGAGAATGGCGCGTTCTATTTCATCGAAATGAACACCCGCGTTCAGGTTGAGCACCCGGTTTCGGAAATGGTCACCGGTATCGACATCGTCAAGGAGATGCTGAGCATCGCCGCTGGCAACAAGCTGTCGTTCACCCAGGATGACGTGGTCATCCGCGGTCACGCGCTGGAGTGCCGGATCAACGCCGAAGACCCGAAAACCTTCATGCCGAGCCCGGGCACGGTCAAGCATTTCCACGCGCCAGGCGGCAACGGCGTTCGCGTCGATTCGCACCTGTACAGTGGTTATGCCGTTCCGCCGAACTACGACTCGCTGATTGGCAAGCTGATCACTTACGGGGCAACCCGTGACGAAGCCATGGCGCGCATGCGCAATGCGCTGGACGAAATCGTGGTTGACGGGATCAAGACCAACATCCCGCTGCACCGCGACCTGGTCCGCGATGAAGGCTTCTGCAAAGGGGGCGTGAACATTCACTACCTCGAGCACAAGCTGGCGGGCGAGAAGCACTAAGCTTCGAAGCTGCACCTGACAAAGCCGCCTTCGGGCGGCTTTGTTGTTTCTGCACCATCCACCTTGTGGGAGCGGGCCGGGCGGCGCTCCGCTTGCCCGCGCAGGGCATAGGTATCTACACAACTGTGGTGCGACGTTGCACCTGCTTGCGTAGTGACCTCTGGGCCGACCAGGATGCTGGATCCTGGTCCGAGTACATATCCATTTCTTCGGTAACGGCCTCCTATGGTTCCGCCTGACGGCGGCTCACTTTTGAACAGCGCAAAAGTAAGCAAAACGCTCTTACCCCACCACTCGGTGCCTCGCTTAGGCTCGGCATGCCCGTACTCCGACATTGATTTGGGGGGCCGCCGCAATGGGCCCTCCCTGGCCCAGTGCGGCTAAACCGGCGTCCTGCCGGTTTACCCCCCAAATCAATATCGGAGTACGGCCAGCGTGGTTAACGGGCGCCCAGGATCAAAAACAAAGCGAGGCGGCCTGAAAGCCGACCTGATCGCTAGGGCATGCGCGGTGTCGCTTCTACTTCCCAAGACGCTGACGAAGTCAGCAATCTTTTGATCTGGCTCTGGCTCTGGCTCTGGCTTTGGCTTTTGATCCTGGGCGCCCCGTTAACCACGCTGGCCGAACGCAGGCTTGAAGCCGTGGGTAACCCGGCAGGACGCCGGGTTAGCCGCCCCGCGCCATGGATGGCGCGTGGCGGCGGCCCACGGATTCAAGCCGGAGTGAGGGCACACCGAGCCCAAGCGAGGTGCCAAGTGGTGGGGCAAGAGCCTTTTGCTTACTTTTGGGCTCCTCCAAAAGTGAGCCGCTGTAAAAGCGGAACCATAGGTGGCCGTTACCGCAAAAATGGATATGTACTCCGCCTAATCCAACACCCCCCCAGAGGCCGCCACGCAAGCAAGCTCCCTCGCCCCAGCTCACACCCCACTCCCACAAAACCTTCGCGCTCGCGTAAACTTGCGGGCTTCTCGCAGACCGCTAGGCTGCAATCAATATTTTTCAAAGGTGCCCGCCATGCCTTGGCTGCAAGTCCGTCTCGCCATCAGCCCAGAACAAGCCGAAACCTACGAAGACGCTTTCCTTGAAGTGGGCGCCGTCTCGGTGACCTTCATGGACGCCGAAGATCAGCCGATCTTCGAGCCGGAACTGAACACCACCCCGCTGTGGTCGCACACTCACCTGCTGGCCCTGTTTGAAGGTGGCACCGAGCCTGGCCCGGTGCTGGCTCACCTTCAGCTGCTGACCGGCGGCCCGCTGCCCGAGCATCACAGCGAAGTGATCGAAGACCAGGACTGGGAACGCAGCTGGATGGATGGCTTCCAGCCGATGCAGTTCGGCCAACGCCTGTGGATCGTGCCAAGCTGGCACGCCGCCCCCGAGCCCGACGCGGTAAACCTGCTGTTGGATCCGGGCCTGGCGTTTGGCACCGGTACTCACCCGACCACCGCGCTGTGCCTGGAGTGGCTCGACGGCCAGGACCTGCAAGATTGCAACGTGCTGGACTTCGGCTGCGGCTCGGGGATCCTGGCCATTGCCGCCCTGCTGCTCGGCGCGAAACAAGCGGTCGGCACCGATATCGACGTGCAAGCGCTGGAAGCATCGCGCGACAACGCCGGGCGCAACAACATTGCCGAAGAGCTGTTCCCACTGTACCTGCCACAAGATCTGCCACCGGTGCAGGCCGATGTGCTGGTCGCCAACATTCTGGCCGGCCCCCTGGTTTCACTGGCACCGCAACTGTCCAGCCTGGTCAAGTCCGGCGGACGCCTGGCGCTGTCGGGGATCCTTGCCGAGCAAGGTGACGAGGTCGCTGGTGCTTATGCCCAGGACTTTGATCTCGACCCGATCGCCAATCGCGACGGCTGGGTGCGTATTACCGGCCGTCGGCGCTAGAATGAGCGCTTGCAGACTCCGGATGGCCGCATGACCGACAGCTTCGTCACTCAATGCCCGCACTGTCAGACCAGTTTTCGCGTCAGCCACACTCAATTGAGCGTGGCTCGCGGGGTGGTTCGTTGCGGCTCGTGCCTGCAAGTGTTCAACGCCGCCCGCCAGTTGCTCGAGCAACGCCAGGGTCAGCAAGCAGCCCCGCTTACCCCGCCGCCGGTCATACCTGCTCCCGAGCAACGAGCGATCAGCCAGAAGCAGTGGACCGCCGCCGAGCTTGACCTGGACCACCTCGACCTCGACGAGGAACTGGCCCGGCTGGAGCAGCGGGAAATCCAGCCGACCAAGGAGTTCGGCCAGGAGCGCAAGCCTCGGGAAGACTCGCTCAGTGCCCGGCGCGACAGCGGCGAAAGCGAAGAACCCTGGTCCGACAGCCTGTTCAGCGAGTCTGCCGCCGAACGCGCCTTGACCAACGACGACAGCCCGGCAACAGGCAACGTCTCGATCGACGATCTCGACGAACCCCACACCTCCTCACGCACCGAGCCTTCGCTGTCGCTGGTCGATCTTGATGACGACGAACCCGAGGCTCCGCAACTGCGCCTTGAGCCTGTGGAAGAGGACGCCAGGCCGGACCAGCGCCACGAACGGCTGTCCGCCACCGATGACGACGAGCTGGAAGATCAGCCCCAGGTTATCGAACCGCCGCGCAAGAAACGCCCGCGCAACGAGTCCGCCCGCCATGATGAAGTGCTGCAGGACCTGGTCGACGACCCGTTGCAACTGGACTGGCAAAAGCGCCGCTCGCCCTGGGGCCGACGCCTGTTCTGGGGCTTGATGGTGCTGCTGGCGGGCGGCGCCCTGGCCGGCCAGTACATCGCCTACCACTTCGACGAACTGGCCCGCCAGGACCAGTACCGCCCCTGGTTCCAGCAACTGTGCCCACAGATTGGCTGCAATGTGCCGTCCAAGGTCGACATCGCCAAAATCAAGAGCAGTAACCTGGTGGTGCGCAGCCACCCGGACTTCAGCGGCGCCCTGGTGGTGGACGCCATCATCTATAACCGTGCGCCGTTCTCCCAGCCGTTCCCGCTGCTGGAGTTGCGATTTGCCGACCTCAACGGCCACCTGATCGCCAGTCGGCGATTCAAGCCGGGGGAATACCTCAATGGCGACCTTGCCGGCCTGGCGGAGATGCCGCCACAAACGCCGATCCACATCGCCCTGGACATCCTCGACCCCGGCTCCAAGGCCGTGAATTACAGCCTCAGCTTTCACTCGCCCGAGTGAATCGGTTCAGTGTCCTGCCTTTGACGGTGGCTTTCTGACGGCTGGCGAGGCGCACCAAACTACTGGCAATAACAAAGTAACTGTTCAGATTTTATCCAATTCAGCCTTTAACCAGTCATCGAGAGCGGGTATCATGCCAACCCTTTTTCGAACTCTCATGATCCGACCCCACAACAGGGAAGTCCTATGTCGGCGGTACGCATCGGCCCATATACATTGCACAACGGCTTGATTCTCGCCCCGATGGCGGGCGTCACCGACCAGCCCTTTCGTCAGCTGTGCAAGCGACTGGGCGCAGGGTTAGTAGTTTCGGAAATGGTAACCAGCGACATGAGCTTGTGGAACACCCGCAAGTCGCGCCTGCGCATGGTCCACGAAGGTGATCCCGAGCCTCGCTCGGTACAGATCGCCGGTGGTGATGCACAGATGCTGGCGGACGCGGCCCGGGCCAACGTCGAGCTGGGCGCACAGATTATTGATATCAACATGGGCTGTCCGGCAAAGAAGGTCTGCAACAAGGCCGCCGGGTCCGCCCTGTTGAAAGATGAAGCACTGGTGACCGAGATCCTGCAGGCCGTGGTGGCTGCGGTTGATGTGCCGGTCACCTTGAAGATCCGCACCGGCTGGGACCGGGCAAACAAGAACGGCCTGACCGTGGCGAAGATCGCCGAGCAGGCCGGGATCACGGCGCTGGCGGTGCACGGGCGCACCCGTGCCGACCTGTACACCGGGGACGCCGAGTACGACACCATTGCCGCGATCAAGCAGGCGGTGTCGATTCCGGTGTTCGCCAATGGCGACATCGACTCGCCCGAGAAGGCCCGGCACGTGCTTGACGCGACCGGTGCCGATGGCCTGCTGATAGGCCGGGCTGCCCAGGGGCGGCCATGGATTTTTCGTGAGATCGAGCATTTCCTGCGTACCGGCGAAAAACTGCCGGCTCCGCAGCTGAGCGAAGTGGAACGTATTCTGCTTGAGCATCTGGCCGCACTCCATGCTTTTTATGGAGACGTCATGGGCGTACGCATTGCGCGCAAGCATGTCGGCTGGTATCTCGCAACCTTGCCGGGCGCCAGGGAATTTCGCGCCCACTTCAATCGTTTGGATGGAACGGAAACACAATGCGCCAACGTCCGGGAGTTTTTTGCCGAGCGTTATAAGAGCCTGACAGGGGACGGAGAAGGGGTGGCCGCATGACGATGATGACCGAGACTTTAGTGAGTGGAACAACACCCGTGAGCGACAACGTGAATTTGAAACAGCACCTCAATACGCCGAGCGAAGAAGGCCAGACCCTTCGCGGGAGTGTCGAGAAGGCGCTGCACAATTATTTCGCCCACCTTGAGGGCGCTGCCGTCACGGATGTGTACAACCTGGTGCTCTCCGAAGTCGAGGCTCCCCTGCTCGAAAGCGTGATGAACTACGTCAAGGGTAACCAGACCAAGGCCAGTGAGCTGCTGGGACTGAACCGCGGCACCCTGCGCAAGAAACTCAAGCAGTACGATTTGCTGTAAGCATTTAATCAAACCAGAAAGGCGCCCGCGTAAAACCGGTCGCCTTTTTTGCTGACTTCCTTTGCTTTTGATGGAAATTGAGATGACCGACCAGACTACCCGCCTGCCGATCCGCCGCGCCTTGATCAGCGTTTCCGACAAGACCGGGATCCTCGAATTCGCCAAGGAGCTTGAAGCCCTTGGGGTTGAGATCCTCTCCACCGGTGGGACGTTCAAGCTGCTGCAGGACAATGGCGTAGCCGCTGTGGAAGTCGCGGATTACACCGGTTTTGCCGAAATGATGGACGGTCGGGTGAAGACCCTGCACCCGAAAATCCACGGTGGGATCCTCGGTCGTCGCGGTATCGACGACGCGATCATGAACGAGCACGGCATCAAGCCGATCGATCTGGTGGCGGTCAACCTGTACCCGTTCCAAGCCACCATCAACAAGCCGGGCTGCGACCTGCCGACCGCGATCGAGAACATCGACATCGGCGGCCCGACCATGGTCCGTTCGGCAGCCAAAAACCACAAAGACGTAGCGATCGTGGTGAATGCCAGCGATTACGCCAGCGTCCTGGAAAACCTCAAGGCCGGCGGCCTGACCTACGCCCAGCGTTTCGACCTGATGCTCAAGGCGTTTGAACACACCGCCGCCTACGACGGCATGATCGCCAACTACATGGGCACCGTGAATCAGGCGGCTGACACCCTCAGCACCGAAGGTCGCAGCGAATTCCCGCGCACCTTCAACAGCCAGTTCGTCAAGGCCCAGGAAATGCGTTACGGCGAGAACCCGCACCAGAGCGCGGCGTTCTACGTAGAAGCGACGCCTGCCGAAGTCGGGATCGCCACTGCGACCCAACTGCAGGGCAAGGAACTGTCGTACAACAACGTGGCCGATACCGACGCCGCGCTGGAGTGCGTGAAGAGCTTCGTCAAGCCAGCCTGCGTGATCGTCAAGCACGCCAACCCGTGCGGCGTAGCGGTCAGCCCGGACGCCGAAGGCGGTATTCGCCAGGCCTACGAGCTGGCCTACGCCACCGACACCGAATCGGCCTTCGGCGGCATCATCGCGTTCAACCGCGAACTGGATGCTGAAACCGCCAAAGCCATCGTCGAGCGTCAGTTCGTCGAAGTGATCATCGCCCCGAGCGTCAGCGCCGAGGCCCGCGCCATCGTTGCGGCCAAGGCCAATGTGCGCCTGCTGGCCTGCGGCGAGTGGTCGGCTGAGCGTGCCGCTGCCTGGGACTACAAGCGCGTCAACGGCGGCCTGCTGGTACAGAGCCGCGACATCGGCATGATCGGCGCCGACGACTTGAAAGTCGTGACTCAGCGCGCACCGACCGAACACGAGATCAACGACCTGATCTTCGCCTGGAAAGTGGCCAAGTACGTCAAGTCCAACGCCATCGTCTACGCCAAGAACCGCCAGACCATCGGGGTCGGCGCTGGCCAGATGAGCCGTGTGAACTCGGCCCGTATCGCTGCGATCAAGGCTGAACACGCCGGCTTGCAGGTAGTCGGTTCGGTGATGGCTTCCGACGCGTTCTTCCCGTTCCGCGACGGCCTGGACAACGCAGCCAAGGCCGGCGTGACCGCGGTGATCCAGCCAGGTGGCTCGATGCGTGATGCAGAAGTGATCGCAGCGGCCGATGAAGCCGGCATCGCGATGGTCTTCACCGGCATGCGCCACTTCCGTCACTGATTAACCGATTCCCTGTGGGAGCGGGCTTGCCCGCGATGCAGACACCTCGGTTTTTCAGATGGACCGCAGTGATGCTATCGCTGGCAAGCCAGCTCCCACAGAAAAGCGCCCCTGCGGTGCTCCACAGAATTAGCGTCATCCGAGGTTTTTGAAATGAATGTTTTGATCATTGGCAGCGGTGGCCGTGAACACGCCCTGGCCTGGAAAGTGGCTCAGGATCCGCGTGTGCAGAAGGTTTTCGTGGCACCCGGCAACGCCGGTACCGCCATTGAAGCCAAGTGCGAAAACGTCGCGATCGACGTCCTGGCCCTTGAACAACTGGCAGACTTTGCCGAGCAGAACGTCGCCCTGACCATCGTCGGCCCGGAAGTCCCGCTGGTGGCTGGCGTGGTTGACCTGTTCCGCTCCCGTGGCCTGGATTGCTTCGGCCCAACCGCCGGCGCGGCCCAGCTGGAAGGCTCCAAGGCCTTCACCAAGGACTTCCTGGCGCGCCACAAGATCCCGACTGCCGATTACCAGAACTTCACCGAGATCGAGCCAGCCCTGGCTTACTTGCGTGAAAAAGGTGCGCCGATCGTGATCAAGGCCGACGGCCTGGCTGCCGGTAAAGGCGTGATCGTCGCCATGACCCTGCAGGAAGCCGAAGACGCGGTGCGCGACATGCTCGCCGGCAATGCCTTCGGTGACGCCGGTTCGCGCGTGGTGATCGAAGAGTTCCTCGACGGCGAAGAAGCCAGCTTCATCGTCATGGTCGACGGCAAGAACGTCCTGCCGATGGCCACCAGCCAGGACCACAAGCGTGTGGGCGATGGCGACACCGGTCCGAACACCGGCGGCATGGGGGCCTACTCCCCGGCGCCAGTGGTCACCAGCGAAGTGCATCAGCGGGTCATGGACCTGGTGATCTGGCCGACCGTGAAGGGCATGGCGGCCGAAGGCAACGTCTACACCGGCTTCCTGTATGCAGGCCTGATGATCGACAAGGCCGGCAATCCGAAGGTCATCGAATTCAACTGCCGTTTCGGCGACCCTGAGACCCAACCGGTGATGCTGCGCCTGCAGTCGAGCCTGGTGCTGCTGGTCGAAGCGGCACTGGCCCAAGCGCTGGACAAGGTCGAAGCCCAGTGGGATCCACGCCCAAGCGTCGGCATCGTCCTGGCTGCGGGTGGCTATCCAGCTGACTACGCCAAGGATGATGTGATCCAGGGCCTGGATGCAGCCGCCACACTGGAAGGCAAAGTCTTCCACGCCGGCACTGCGCTCAAGGACGGTAACGTCGTGACTGCCGGTGGCCGGGTGCTCTGCGCCACGGCGATGGGCGCCAGCGTCGATGCCGCCCAGCAGCAAGCCTACCAACTGGCTGCCAAGATCAATTGGACCGGCTGCTTCTATCGCAAGGACATTGGCTACCGCGCCATTGCCCGCGAGCGTGGCGAAAACCAGTAATAAGCCAGCCGTTCGGCCAGGCAAGGGCCGCTGGTCCTTGCCGCCCTGTTCCAGGCCCGCGCATAGTTGTAATCTGGCATCAACCTAAGAAGGGATTCCGCCGTGCGCTGGCTCAGGATTGCCATTGGCTTGACCGTCACCCTACTGACCCTGCTCTGCATGCTCCCGGCCCAGGCCACGCAAGGCAGTGGCTGGGCGGTATTGCTCGACGAACACGGCAGCCTGCAACTGACCGACATCCGCTCGGCCCGCTACACCAATCAATTCAGCCCGATTGAACTGGACCAGATCACCGCCGCCGACCCCGATGGCGCGCTGTGGCTGCGCTTTCGGCTCAATCCTGGCAAACACGAACAACTGCTGCGCATCTTCGCCCCCGACCTGGTGCACCTGGACCTCTATGTGCTGGACGGCGACACGCTGATCGAGCAGACCCACAGTGGCAACGACCAGGCACTGAGTACCCGCCCGCTGCCCAGCACCGACTTCATGGTGCCGCTGCCGCAGGTCCAGCAACCACTCGACGTATATCTACGCTTGGTGTCCGAACACCAGTTGCGGCCCTACATCACCCTGCAATCAGCGGTCATGTCTGCCGCCAACCAGACCCAGACGCTGATCTACGGCCTGTTGTTCGGTTGCATCGCCATGCTGATCCTGCACAACCTCACGCGCTATGCCTTCACCCGCTCGCAAACCTGCCTGTGGCTCGCGGCGTGTGAAGGCCTGCTGATGCTGGGCATGCTCCTGCTGTTGAACCTGGCCGGCCCATGGCTACCCGACTGGCATGCCCTGCAAACCCCCGACGCCTACCTGGCCCTGTTACTGACGGCGCCGTGCGGGCTGATGTTCACCTATCGGTTCTTTACCCCGCTGGGCCCGCACCCGCTGAACAAGCTGCTGATGGGCGATATCCTGTTCATTGTCCTGTGCAGCCTGTTGTTGCTGTTCGTCGAGACCTTGCCGCTGAACCTGATGACCTATGCACTGGTCGCGCTGGCCGGCCTGAGCATGCTCCTGGTCAGCGCCTACCACTGGCAGCAGGGCTACCGACCGGCCCGCTTCTTCGTCATCGCGATGGTGGTGTTCAACCTCGGCACGCTGATCATCTTGCCGGCGCTGCTGGGCCTGACAGTGGTCGCCCCGCAAAGCCTGATCACCGCCTTGTTGGCCTTTATCGGACTGAGCGGCCTGCTGATGGGGATTGCGCTGACCGAGCGCCAGCGCAGCATCATCGAGAACCGCTTCAGCATCAGCCGCGACCTGGCCGCCAGCAATGCCGAAATCAACGCCAAGGCCGAGTTCCTGGCGAAAATCAGCCATGAAATTCGCACCCCGATGAATGGCGTACTGGGCATGACCGAACTACTGCTGGGCACGCCACTGTCAGTCAAGCAGCGCGACTACGTGCAGACCATCCACAGCGCCGGCAACGAACTGCTGACGCTGATCAACGAGATCCTCGACATCTCCAAGCTGGAGTCCGGGCAAATCGAGCTGGATGACGTGCAGTTCGACCTCAACGCCCTGGTCGACGACTGCCTGAGCATCTTCCGCGCCAAGGCCGAGCAGCAGAACGTCGAGCTCATCAGCTTCATCCAGCCCCAGGTGCCACGCGTGATCAGCGGCGACCCGACACGCCTGCGCCAGACCCTGCTGAGCCTGCTGGAAAACGCACTGAAAAAAACCGAGGAAGGCGAGATCCTGATCGTTGTCGCCCTCGATGAGCGCAGCAGCAAACCGCGCCTGCGCATCGCCGTGCAGGACAGCGGGCTGCCCATGGAGGCGCAAGAACGTGAAGCCTTGATGCACGCAGAACTGCACAGCAAGAACTTCCTCTCCGCGACACCCCTGGGCGGCAACCTGGGCCTGGTGATTGCCCGCCAGTTGATCCTGTTGATGCACGGCGAGTTCGGCATCAAGTGCGGCAGCAATCAGGGCAATACACTGTGGCTGACCTTGCCCCTGGACCCGGACCGTCTCGAACACCCGACCTCCGACCTCGACAGCCCGCTGCAAGGCGCACGGGTGCTGGTGGTGGACGACAACGACACCTGCCGCAAGGTCCTGGTGCAGCAATGCACGGCTTGGGGCCTGAATGTCAGTGCCGTGCCTTCCGGCAAGGAAGCCCTGGCCTTGCTGCGTACCAAGGCGCACCTGCGCGATTATTTCGACGTGGTCCTGCTGGACCAGAACATGCCCGGCATGACCGGCATGCAGCTGGCCGCCAAGATCAAGGAAGACCCGAGCCTGAATCACGACATCCTGCTGATCATGCTCACCGGTATCAGCAACGCCCCGAGCAAGATCATCGCGCGCAACGCCGGGATCAAGCGCATCCTGGCCAAGCCCGTGGCCGGATATACGCTCAAGACCACCCTGGCCGACGAGTTGACCCAACGCAACAAAGGTCAGGCCGTCTCCCCGTCCCTGCCCGGCAACCAACCCCTGGAGGTCAGTGTGCCCAGCGACTTCCGCATCCTGGTCGCCGAAGACAACAGCATCTCGACCAAAGTGATTCGCGGCATGCTGGGCAAACTCAACCTGCAACCGGATACCGCCAGCAACGGCGAAGAAGCCTTGAAGGCGATGAAGGCCCAGCGTTATGACCTGGTGTTGATGGATTGCGAAATGCCGATCCTCGACGGTTTTTCCGCCACCCAGCAATTACGCGCCTGGGAAGTCGGCAACCAACGCACTCGGACCCCAGTGGTAGCACTGACCGCGCACATCCTCGCCGAACACAAGGAGCGCGCACGCCAGGCCGGCATGGACGGGCACATGGCCAAGCCGGTGGAGCTGTCGCAACTGCGTGAGCTGGTCGAGTACTGGGTGGTCCAGCGCGATCAGCACAATCGCAACACATCGCCCGTCTGATCAATCCCCTCGCTGCGTCCCAGTCAAATCGACAGCCCGCGGATGGACGTGAGTGATTGCTCCAGGACCGCTTTTTTAACTTTCTCGCGAAACAGCGCGTAGTAAAGCGTATTGAAGGTCAGCAACGCCATCTGCTCCCTGCTCTCTCGCACCTGTTCTTGCGCGAATAGAAACTGCGGAGCGCTTCGATACAGCCTGAACTGTCGGTGGTAGAGACCCAGGTCGATCTTGTTCGGGCCGTTGGCGATGCAGGGAATCAACTGAAAGACCCCCACCTCCTGGTTCAGGCTGCTGGACTCGAACAACTCGAGCGCCTGTGAGTTGCGCTCCAGAGCATCGATGGCCCGACTGATGGGACTGGAAAAAACCGCACCCAGGCGATTTGAAATCTGCTGGATGGCTAGCTGGCTCATCGTGTCAGCGGAGGTCCCCGGCAGTCTCGCAGGTTTTGGCACATCCCAGCCGATGAACTTGAGCGTGTTGCGGTAATACTCAAACCAGTCGCCTTCCAGGCCATCGGCAACTGCCGCGCGGGTCGCCCTTTGCGCGTACAGGGTACTGAGGTAAATGTCTTCCCGATGGGACTCCGGTAAATCACCGGCAAAGGCGATCAGGCTGCCACCCACCACGGCGGCTTGTGCAGTGGTATCGATCATGAGCGGCCCTCCACCGTGAAGGGTTTACAGGTGACATCGGTGATTTCACCCAGCTTCGCAAGGTTGTCGCTCAGTTTATCCCTGAGTTTCAGGTCAACCGCCTCACGAGCCCGTGCATAAAGGAGTTCGGAAAGATTCGCCCGCGCCTGGCGAATGCATACAGGGCCCACCACCTCCTCAACGCAAAATGCCTGCGACCAGGGGTTTGCGCTCAGCACCTGGCGAGTCTGGAAGACGATATACAGGCTGATGATCGAGGTTGGCGTCAGCGCCAGGATCGCCAACAGACGCACGTCCTGCAGGGCTGGACTGGCGTTTCCAGGCAGCTCGCCAATGGCTGCAACGGAGCTGTTCAAGTGCGCTATATGGGGCAGGAAAGCGGCAAAAACCTGCCCCGAACGATCTTTGCAATTGGTCATCATCCCGGCTGCCCACTCCAAGGGGGAACTGCCACTCTGGGGTCCCAGGGAAAAATGCTGCTGCGCCTTGAGCGAGCGTATCCAAAAATCATCGACCACCTGCAGATAGGCGTCGTACCAATCGACAGCCGCCTTCATCTGCATTTTTTTATTAGCCACCAGTTGGGCCAACAGGCACGATTTGACGACATCAGAACACGTGGCCAGGCCATTGGCTCCGGGCAATGCAACAACCGCATCCCTTACTGCATACACCATGTAATGCTGTTCCATAGCAAACCCCCAAAACTAAAAGGGCAGCCACTGCATGGCTCCCCTTTTATTTTTATTCCGTTAAATTTGGTAGTTGGAGATCTTGGTTTTTGCGTTGATACCTAACTTCTCTAGAATGACCTCGCGGGTCACCTCGACAATTGCCGGCACTTTCCTGAATACCGACTCACCGCGATACAGTTTCACATCGCGAGAATCCCAGTCGGCAAACATAACCTGGCTCGAAGTATTCTTGCGAATAAACCGCACGGTCCCCAAGGCCAGTGTCACTTCACCATTGATTTCCGTACAGGTTCCGGCCGCGGTACCGCCTACGCCATTTTCAAGCATGTTGCGCTCATACAGGGTCAGCGCGGTTTCGCGCTTTTTCAGTGCGTTGATGGCGGAACTTGCCACTTTCAGCATCAGTGCGGAGGTAGAACCCGGCAAGGCAATCCCGCCCACGACAGCCCCAAGGATCTCCAGGACCAATTCATCCATGCGCACCGAGTTACCCCCGATATTGATGTCGTTATAAAACTTCTGGGTGGGCAGCCAACCGGCATCGGTCATGACCTGGACAAAATGGTAGTACCACTCCTTACCCTGCTCCTCGCGCGGAAATGCTTTGTTCGACGCCAGCGTTGCAAAAAGAAACGCGTGCATGACATCGTCGATATTTTGCCCAGCGAGATTACCGGTAAAAGACAAAACACCCTCCCCGACAACAGCAGCTTTTTCCGGCGCCTCAACTTCCGGCAAAGCAAAACTGCGGGAGCGTAGAGTCGAGGAGTTCGCTATCTCATAACTCCTGATACGTTCAACACATCCGACGGCAGTCATTCCATACACACCATCAACAACATTCATGACCAGCTCCTTGATTATAATTCCAGCCTCTTCATGAGACTGCAAAGCGACCATAAACAGGAACAAGGAAAATCACAAACTGCAACCTGTAACTTTCCAATAACAACTGTCACCCAAGCATCGAACTACCTAAACAAAATAACTAACTACGTACCGACAAAATAATCATTGATCTCCCAGCCATCTCCCACAACCCATAGACCGACTGATAGACTCCCCCAACACTCTCCCGCCGCGAGCCAAAACCATGCTCCACGTGCTATTCAGCGTTTACCTGAAAATGTTGGTGCTCTATAGCCCGTTCTTCGTGCTGTCGTGCTTCATCAGCCTGACCCGCGGCTATTCCAACAAGGAGCGTCGGCGCCTGGCGTGGAAAGTCGCCCTCGCGACCCTGATTTCCAGCATTTTGCTGTACCTGTTCGGCCGGGTGATTTTCAACGTGTTCGGCATCACCGTAGACGCCTTTCGCATCGGCGCCGGCAGCGTACTGTTCATCTCGGCATTGGGCATGGCCCAAGGCAAATCCGCGGTGCAGACCGACAACGTGCAGCAGGATGTGACCATCGTCCCGCTGACCATCCCGCTGACCGTCGGTCCCGGCACCATCGGTGCCTTGCTGGTGATGGGCGTCGGCCAACCGCACTGGGACGATAAACTCACCGCGATCATGAGTATTGCCCTGGCCAGTCTCACTGTGGGCGTGGTGCTGTACCTTTCCAATCGCATCGAGCGGATTCTCGGTGACCAGGGTTTGCAGATCGTCAGCCGCCTGATGGGGCTGTTTGTCTGTGCACTGGCGGCGCAAATCATCTTTACCGGGGTCAAGGGTTACCTGGTGCCCTGAGGCCCGGCTCAAGCCCCACCATCAGCTCTGCCGGTGACAGCGAGACACGCTCGCCAGAAAACTCCATGGCCAGTTCCAGTCCATGCCTTGACGCCGCATCGAGCGCTTCGGCACCGCGAAACAGCAGACCGAGAGAATGACTTCAAGCTGTGATTTATTCAGCGTTATACGGCCACGGTTATCCGCCCCCAATACAAACTTCACAAATCCGTTAACAGGGGTAAAACAATAACGCCCCTAAGAAGGGGCGTTATTATTCAAGTGCCAGGCTTTTCACCATACCAACGTGGCGTATAGACCCACTCACCGCCGTCGCTACGTGGAAAAGTGCAGGTCGTGGACGAACCGACCAGCACCATGGTGCGCATGTCGACTTGATCAGGAGTCAGCGCACCGAGGGTGGTGATGCGCAGGGTCTGGCCGGGGCGGCCGATATCCCGGCCCAGGACTACCGGCGTTGCAGGTGCGCGATGCTGGGCGACAATCTCCAGCGCGCGCCCCAACTGCCAGGGGCGCGAGCGGGAAATCGGGTTGTAGAACGCCAGCGCCAGATCGGCCTCCGCTGCCAGGTCCAGGCGCTTCTCGATGATCGACCAGGGCTTCAGGTTGTCGGACAGCGACATCACGCAGAAGTCATGCCCCAGCGGTGCTCCGGCCTGGGCAGCGGTGGCCAGCGAAGCAGAGACCCCGGGCAGGATTTGCAGGTCGACGTTATGCCACGCCGGGTCATCCGACTCGTGCAACGCCTCAAGCACCGCCGCCGCCATGGCGAACACTCCCGGATCACCGGACGACACCACGATCACCGAACGCCCCTGGGCGGCCAGTTCAAAGGCGTGCCGGGCCCGTTGCATCTCTTCGCGGTTGTCGGTGCAGTGCTGCACCTGGTCCTGACGAAACGGTCCGGCCATGCGTACGTAGGTTTCATAGCCGAGCACATCGGTGGCTCGCGCCAGTTCGGCTTTCACCGCTGGCACCATCAGTTCGGCGGCGCCAGGGCCGAGGCCAATCACCGCCAGACGCCCACGGGGACGGCCGATCAGATTCACCTGCAGCGGCTGTTCGGCCACGGCAATCATCAGCTCCTGGGTGCTGGCGATCAGACGCCCCTCTGGCACGGCGCTGCGCGCCAGGGTTTCAAGGTCGATCGCCGAGGCGACAAATCGCAGCGGTACGGCCAACGCCAGCGCGGCTTCACGCAACACCGGGCAGGCCATCTGTGCCTGCGGCGCCACTAGGCAGGCCAGGGCCGGCAGCGCGAGTTGCGCCTCCTGCAAGGCCGCGCGAATCCGCTCTGGCAGATCCTCTGCGGCGCTGACCACGATCACCGCGATGCTGCGCGGATAGATCAACAACTCGTTGACTGTCGCCACACGCTCGGCACTGCCGACGTGGATCGAATGCTGGGCCTGCGGATCCTCCGGCAGTTGGGCTTGCGTCAGCCAGGGCGCGGCACCTTCGACGCGCACGGAGTGACCGGCCAGCAGATCGGAGACAAAACGTTTACCCGCCTCCAGATCACCCAACGCATAACCGCTGGGTGGATTGAGCAAGCAGGTGCCGAAGCGCAACTCACCGCTGGTGGTGATCGCTGGCGCCACCTCGAATGCCGCGGCAATCTCCCGGGCCATGCCATTCACCCCGCCGAGACCACCCAGCAGCGGCACTACTGCGCTGCCGTCTTCCGCCACCGCCAGCACCGGCGGCTCGACACCTTTCTCCAGCAGCAACGGTGCCAGGGTGCGGATCACGATACCGGCCGCACACAGGGCAATGATCGGCGTGCCCTGTTGATAGAGTTCGCGCAGGGTCGCGCCGAACTCCCGATACACCCGGTCTGCGCCGTCTACCCGCCCACCGAGACCGTGGATCAAGGCAGCGGGATACACCTGCTGCAGGCGACGCGCAGTGGCCAGGCTACCCTGGCCGAGAATGACAATGGCTGGCGTGGAATGGGTCATCAGCCTTGCCACCTTTCGCCAGGAACGATAATCAGCGAGAAGTACGGCGAGGACATCGGCTCGACCTGATCCAGCGGCACAATCTTCTGATTGGCCATGGTCGCCCGCTCGACATACAGCGCTCGCTCGGCCAGTCCCAGCTCCTCGAGCACTTGGCGCACTTTCGGGAAGTTACGGCCAAGCTTCATGATCACCGCCGCGTCCGCATCGGCCAGGCGGCGCTTGAGGTCTTCGTGGGGCAGCACGCCGGACAGCACCGACAGGCTCTGGTTGCGATACACCAACGGCGCGCCAAGCACCGAAGCGCCACCGAGCATCGAGCACACACCTGGCACCACTTCGGCTTCATAGCGCGTGGCCAGACGGTCGTGCAGGTACATGTAAGAGCCGTAGAAGAACGGATCGCCTTCGCAGATCACCGCCACGTCGCGGCCGGCGTCCAGGTGCGCGGCCACCGCCTGGGCAGCGCCGTCGTAGAAATCACTGATGATTTCTTCGTAGGACAGCGGCGCTGGCAACGCTTCGGTGGTCACCGGGTACACCAGCGGCAACAGGTTTTGCGCTTCTTGCAGGTGGGCTTCGATGATGCCGAAGGCATTGCCTTTCTTGCCCTTGGCCACGAAGTACGCCACCACGGGCGACTCGCGCAGCAGGCGCAGGGCCTTGACGGTAATCAGTTCCGGGTCACCGGGGCCCACGCCCAGGCCGATCAAGCGTCCAGGTTGCTGCATCATTCAATCTCCGTGGCGAGGGCATTGACCGCGGCGGCGGCCATGGCGCTACCGCCCAGCCGGCCTTGCATGATCACGAAGGGCACGCCTCGGCTGTCCGCCGCGAGCATGGCCTTGGATTCGGCGGCGCCGACAAACCCCACCGGGAAGCCGAGAATCAGCGCCGGCTTGGGTGCGCCGGCGTCGAGCATTTCCAGCAGGTAGAACAACGCGGTCGGGGCGTTGCCGATCACCACCACGCTGCCTTCCAGGTGCGGACGCCACAACTCCAGCGCCGCAGCGGAACGGGTGTTGCCCAGTTCGCGCGCCAACTCGGCCACGCTGTCGTCGCGCAGGGTACAGATCACTGGGTTGTTGGCTGGCAAGCGGGCCCGGGTCACGCCCTCGGAGACCATCCGCGCGTCACACAGAATCGGTGCACCGGCCGCCAGCGCATCACGCCCGGCCTTGCCCGCCCCGGCGGAAAACTGCAGGCCATCGATGGCCTCGACCATGCCGCAGGCGTGGATCACCCGCACCGCGAGTTTTTCCAGATCGGCCGGAATACGGTCCAGGTTCGCCTCGGCGCGAATGATCGCGAAGGAGTTGCGATAGATCTCCTGACCGTCGCGGATGTAATCAAGCATCAAGGGGGCTCCGTGGGCGGGCATCAAGCAGTGCACCCGCCGCTTCAATAGTGAGGTTACGTGCTTGCAGGGCGCCGAAACCGGCCTGCCCTGCATCGCGAAAATAGAGGTCGTAGTGACCGGGGCTGACCGCCAGCAAGGTCACGGGCGCCGTATGGGCGGCGGCGCAGGAACGCGGGCAACCGGATAAGTGCACCTGCACTGGCGCGCCAGCTGATTGGCGCAGTGCGGCCAGGCGCTGGCCGTCGCGCTTGGTGTCGGCCAGGCCCTTGGCACAACCGGTGGAACCGGTGCAGGCCAGCACGTGGGCCAGGGCCTGATCGGCGCTCAACAGGAACCCCAGCGCTTGCAACTGTTGGCTGAGGGCGGGCGCGTCCTGCTCGCGGATGTTGGGCAGCAACAGACTCTGCCAGGGTGTCAGGCGCAGACTGGCATCACCGTATTGCTCACACAGTAGCGCCGCGCCTTGGAGCATTTCCGAGGTCAGCCGTCCCAACGGCGGCACGGCCCCTACATGGACCAGGCCCGGCTGACGCTGTGGATAAGTACCCAGGTGCCGCCCCGACGGTGCCGGCGTGCGCTGCCAGGTATCGAGTCGCTGCAGCGGCAGCCGTTCACCGAGCAGCACCAGCAGCGAGTCCAAGGAACGTTCGGCCAACAAGTGGCGCATGCGAGTCTGCTCCGGCCGCGCCAGTGCGAGAAACAGCTCCAGCACCGCCACCACCAGGCAGTGGCCGTCGTCGAGCCGCACGGCACCCGCGGCGGTGTCCGTCGGGCATCCGGCCAGGCCAAAGGCCAACCAGGTCTCACCCTCGCGCTCGAACGCACTCAACCACAGGTCATGGGGGTGCTCGAGCATGGCCAGCGCCTCCCCGCCATCCAGTTGCACGGCGAACTTGGCGGACAGGTCATGCAGGCCCGGGTTGCTCTCCAGGGTCGCGAGGATCTGCGCCGCCAGCGCCCGGGTATCCAGCACCATGGCGCGGTCGATGCCGGCGGCCGGACTGAGCATCAGGTTGCGTACATCGTCACCCGCCGCCGAGCGCGGACCGAGTCCGGCCGCCAGCAGGCGCTCGATCAGCCGCGAGTGCTCGCCGGTAATGCCGCGAATCTGCAAATTGGCGCGGTTGGTCGCCTCGATCACCCCGCCGGCAAATTCCTCGGCAGCCGTGGCTACCGCAAGGGCCTGGGCGGCACTGATCGAGCCGCCGCTCAGCTTGATCCGGCAGATCCCGCCATCCAGCGCCTGGACGATACGCAGCAACCCCGGACAGGCCGAGGGGCGTAAGGCAGGATGCAACGGACGTTCGTTCAAGGGGGCGACCGACTCAAGAGGTAGAAGCACTTCGCGGGCGAAGGCGCGGTATTATGCCTGCTTTGTCCGACGGCATGAAAAGCCTGCCCGTCGGAACCTTCATGTTTGAGGAATATAGATGGCCCCCTGGCTGACAGTCGTAGGCATCGGAGAAGACGGCTTCAAGGGACTGGGCAAGCAGGCCCGGCGTGCATTGCTGGGGGCCGCACGGATTATCGGCGGCCAGCGCCAGCTCGATCTGCTGCCGGTGTGCATCCGTGGCGAGCGCCAACTGTGGCCAAGCCCGTTCTCCCTGGAGCCGCTCCTGGTGCAACGCGGCGCACCGGTCTGTGTGTTGGCCAGTGGTGACCCGATGTTTTTCGGCGTCGGCGCCAGCCTGGCGCGTCAGGTGCCCAGCGAAGAGATGCTGATCCTGCCCGCGCCGTCGTCCTGCTCCCTGGCAGCCGCCCGCCTCGGCTGGCCACTGCAAGAGGCGGTCTGCCTGTCGCTGGTGGCCCGGCCACTGGCCGCGCTCAACGGCCAATTGTTCAGTGGGGTACGCCTGTTGGTGCTGAGCAACGACCGACACAGCCCGGCTGCATTGGCCGCGCTGCTGCGTGAACGGGGCTTCGGCCCGAGCCGGATCAGCGTGCTGGAACACCTGGGCGGCGAGCAGGAGCGGCGGATCGACGGCCTTGCCAGCGAATGGGACGATCCCGCGGTCGCCGACCTCAATGTGCTGGCCATCGAGTGCATCGCCGAACCGACTGCTGCGCGCCTGTCGCGTCTGGCCGGCCTGCCGGACTCGGCCTTCGCCCACGACGGCCAATTGACCAAGCGCGACGTGCGGGCCGTGACCCTGGCCCACCTGGCGCCGATACCCGGCGAATTGTTGTGGGATGTCGGCGCAGGCTCAGGCTCGATCGGTATCGAATGGATGCGCGCCCACCCCAGTTGCCGCGCCTTTGCCATCGAGGCGGACCCAGGCCGCCAGCTACTGATCGAGCGCAACCGCGACACCCTCGGCGTCCCCGGCCTGCAGCTGATTCGCGGCAGCGCACCACAAGCGCTGGCCGGACTCGAACGCCCGGACGCGATATTCATTGGCGGCGGCGTGACTCGTGCCGGCGTGCTCGAAACGTGCTGGGCGCAACTCAAACCCGGCGGCCGACTGGTTGCCAACGCCGTCACCCTGCAAAGCGAAATGACCTTGCTGGCCTGGCGTGAGCGGCACGGCGGCGAACTGACCCGGCTGCACATCGCCCAGGCCCAGCCATTGGGCGAGTTCGACACCTGGCGCCAGGCGCTGCCGATTACCTTGCTGGATCTGGTCAAACCCCTCGATGCGTGACGAAACCGGCGAACAACCCGCCCCCCTGCGCAGCGGCCTGACCACCGGCAGTTGCGCCACCGCCACCAGCCTCGCGGCGGCGCGCTTGCTGCTGGGCGGCGGCAGCAGTGACGCGGTGCAGATCGTCCTGCCCAAGGGCAAGCAGGTGCAGATGCGCCTGGAGTTCTGCCGGCTCCTGGCTGACGGCGCCGAGGCTGGCACGATCAAGGATGCCGGCGACGACCCGGACGTGACCCACGGTGCCTTGCTCTACAGCCAGGTGCGCCTGACCGCCGAGCCCGGCATTCGCTTCAGTGCCGGGCTTGGCGTCGGCACCGTGACCCGCCCAGGCCTGGTGCTGGGCGTCGGCGAGCCGGCGATCAATCCGGTGCCGCGCAAGATGATCAGCGACCACCTCGGCGCCCTGGCCCTGGAGCTCGGTTATGCCGGCGGTTTTGCGGTGACGGTCAACGTCCAGGACGGTGAAGCCCTGGCGCTGAAGACCATGAACCCGCGCCTGGGCATTCTCGGTGGCCTGTCGATTCTCGGCACCAGCGGCATCGTCCGGCCGTTTTCCTGCGCGGCGTACATCGCCTCGATCCACCAGGGCATCGACGTCGCCAAGACCAACGGCTACCTGCACATCGCCGCCTGCACCGGCAACGCCAGCGAAGACACCATGCGCCGGGTCTACAACCTGCCGGAAATCGCCCTGATCGAAATGGGCGATTTTGTCGGTGCGGTGCTCAAGCACCTGCGCAAAGTGCCTGTGGATAAACTCAGCCTGTGTGGTGGCTTCGGCAAGATCAGCAAGCTCGCCGCCGGCCACATGGACCTGCACAGTCGACATTCGAGCATCGACCTTGGGCAACTGGCCGAATGGGCCGCTGCGGTGGGCGCCGACGCCGCACTGCAGCAGCAGATTCGCCAAGCCAACACCAGTCAGCAGGCCCTGGCGATGGCCAGCGCCGCCGGCATCGCCCTGGGTGACGCGGTGTGCCAGCACGCCCTGGCGTTCGCCCGCAGCGTGGTGCCGGCCCAGGTCCAGGTCGAAGTATTTGCCATCGACCGCCAGGGCGGCATTGTCGGTCAAGCGGGAGTCTTGCCATGAAACGGCTGTTGTTGCTCGGCGGTATCACCGAAGCCCTGGCGATCGCTCGCACGCTTGGCGCGCAGCACATCTACAGCCTGGCCGGTGTCGGCCGGGTACCCAGCGACCTGACGTGCCAGGTGCGCGTCGGCGGTTATGGCGGCGCCGAAGGCCTGGCCCGTTTCATCCAGGAACAAGGCATCGACCTGCTGCTCGACGCCACCCACCCCTACGCCGCACAGATCAGCCAGAACGCCGTCACTGCCGCGCGACTCAGCGCTATCCCATGCTGGGCGCTGCGCCGGCCAGCGTGGCAGGCGCAAGCCGGCGATGACTGGCGCGAAGTCAGCGACTGGGCCGAACTGAGTGCAGCCCTCAAGCCGTTCCAACGCCCGCTGTTCACCTTGGGCCGCGAGCCGCTACAACACCTGGACGAAATCCCGGCCGGGCAGTTCTGGACCTTGCGCGCGCTCGAGGTTTACCCCGGCAACCCGCGCTGCGAAGTGCTCGGAGCCCGCGGCCCATTCCACCTCGAAGACGAACGCGCGCTGTTCCAGCGTCGGCAGATCGACGTCCTGATCAGCAAGAACAGCGGCAGCAGCGCCACCGAACCAAAACTCGAAGTAGCCCGCGAGCGTGGGGTGCCGGTGCTGATTCTCAAGCGTCCAGTGTTGCCAGCGGCGGATCGGGAATTTGTCACTGTGGAGCAGGTATTGAAGGCACTGTCGTTGTCAGACGGTTCCTGACCACCAACGGCAAGCAAGAAAAAGCAGGCAAGACAACCAGAAAGCGCTGTCTGGTGTAACCCGACACGCCTGCTCTACATTGCGTCAACTCTTCGTAAACACCTCAATACTTCGAGCACACGACCCAAGATTACTCGGCACCAGCCGTTCGCCCTGGAGAAAGTGCTGCTTGCCAACCTGTATCCCAAGGAATACGATCAGCCATGATCGACTTCGAACAGTCAGACCTATTTTCCGACTGGCTTGGCTCAATCAAGGACACCATCGGCAAGGCTCGCCTGCTGGCGAGGCTTCGAGCTGCGGAACATGGCAACTTCGGTGATTGTGAACCTGTGGGTGAGGCTGTTTATGAAATGCGTGTCCATTACGGGCCTGGCTATCGAATGTACTTCACCCGCAAACATCGAGTGGTTTATCTGTTGTTGGCGGGAGGGGACAAGTCGACGCAAAAACGCGACATCCAGCGCGCGCAGTCGATGGCGCGAAACATCGGTAGCGAGGAGTAAGCCATGGCTGAACAATTTAGCCGTTTCGACGTCGCCCAATACCTCAAGACACCTGAGGAAATGGCGGCCTACCTGGACGCCTGCTTTGAAGAGGATGCAGGCGACGGTGTATTGATCCGTTGCGCGCTCAATGACATTGCGCGCGCCAAAGGCATGACACAGATCGCCCGCGACACCGGGTTGGGCCGTGAAAGCCTGTACAAGGCACTCGGCAGCACTGGCAATCCGGAATTCGCGACTATCATGAAGGTGATGAAGGCCCTGGGCCTCAAGCTTCACGCGACAGCTGCCTGATGACACTGCGACACCACACCGCACGACAGCTTTTTACTTATCCACCCCGATCAGGCTAAATACGCCGCCTGATCTCCCACTTCACCGGATCTGACCATGTCCCGACAACGGCTAGCAATTGCCTGGATCGCCTGCTTCGCAGTGCTGTTCAACATGCTCGCCATGCCGATGTCCAGCGCCATGGCCAAAGCGTCCGGCCAGTCGCCGACCGAGCAGTTGATGTGGGGCAGTTTCTGCTCGTCCAGTGGCACCCGCATGGTCGCCATCTCCCTGGGTAACCTTGAGCAGAAAACCCCGCCCGGCGAGCAACACTCCAACATGCAGCACTGCTGGTGCTGCTCGGGTTCAGCGCCCCTGGTGGCATTGCCCGGGCATACGCCGCAGCTGTACTTCGCCCGGTTCGAAGCCAATCGCAGCCTGCCGGCGCCGACCCTCGACTCGCCGACACCGCGCCAGCAATGGCCCAGTCTCAACCCCCGGGCCTCTCCCCTGGTCTGATTCGATTCGCAACTACCCTGCGTTTTAATCGTTTCGGAGAACTGCCATGTCAAAACCATCCCTGGTGAAGCACACGTTGCTGCTCGCCGCATTGCTGTTGCCTGCCTGCTTTGCCAATGCCCATGAATACAAGGCCGGTGAGCTGGACATCGCCCACCCCTGGTCACAAGAGCTGCCGCCCAATGCCCCGACCGTGGCGGCCTACTTTGTCATTCACAACAATGGCAAAACCGCTGACCGACTGCTCAGTGTGGACTCGCCTATCTCGGGCAAAGCCGAGTTGCACGAACACCTGATGCAAAAAGACCTGATGAAAATGCAGCAGGTGCCCAGCGTCGAGATTCCCGCCGGCGGCACCATCACGTTCGCGCCAATGGCCTACCACGTGATGCTCATGGAGCTTAAGGACCGCAGCCTGCTGAGCGACGGCAAGCGCTTCCCGTTGACCCTGCATTTCGAGAAGGCCGGCAACCTCACCGTGGACGTCGCGGTGCAGAAACAACCGCCCGCTGGCACCGACACGCACCAGCACGCCCAGTAACCGGCAGCACCACCGCCCGTGAACGCGCAGCGCTCACCCGGCCGCAGGCGCACAACTCCACGCAAGACCAGCTTGACGGTCGCGCGTGGCAGTTGGGTCAGTCTGTTTGCCATGCTGTTGATCTTTATCGGCCCACTGATTTCTCAGTCGATGCCGATGGATCAGCGCGCCCCAATGTCCATGAACATGTCGATGGACATGAGCATGGACATGGCGCCCGGAGCCCATGCCGAGCATGAGGCCCAAGCGCCTGCCGAACACTGCGCGCCCCAGGCCGATCACCATGCAATCTGGGAAAAGTGCGGCTACTGCAACCTGCTCTTCAATTGCCCGGCACTGCCAGGCAGCCTGGCCCTGGCGACTTTCGACCCGCCTCTGGCGCAAGGTTTCATCACCTCATCACCTCGCCTGGGTCATGCCCGGCTGACCGTCTTCCCCGGCGCCCGCACCCGCGCCCCACCCATCAATGCGTAAACACCCACATCCCCACTGACACGGCCAACTGTTGAACTCGACAGCCACAGGCTGCTGGCCGTGTGTTTACGACTGATTGATGGAACTGTTATGTCCAGGTTTTCTGCTGCCCCACGCCTGAGCGCTGCCCAGGCAACTTTCGCCCCTAATACCTTGCGCGTTCGCCTCAAACAAGCCACCGCGCTGCTGTGCGGCGCCCTGCTCACGCCATTGGCCGGCGCCGCCGAGACGGCCGTTGATCACAGCCAGCACGCCGAAGAGCTGAGCCCCACCGTGATTACGGGCATTGCCCCCAGCTCGCCCCTGACCATCGTCACCAACCCCAAGGACCCGCGCCAACCGGTGCCGGCCAGCGACGGTGGCGATTACTTGAAGACCATTCCCGGCTTCGCCCTGGTGCGCAACGGAGGCACCAATGGCGACCCGGTGCTGCGCGGCATGTTCGGCTCGCGGCTGAACATCCTCACCAACGGCAGCATGCTGCTGGGCGCCTGCCCTGGCCGCATGGACGCACCCACCTCGTACATCTCCCCGGAAACCTACGACACGCTCACGGTGATCAAGGGCCCACAAACCGTGCTCTGGGGCCCCGGCGCCTCGGCTGGCACGATCCTCTTCGATCGCGAACCGGAAAGTTTCGGCGAACTCGGCAGCCGGGTGAATGCCAGCGTGCTGGGCGGCTCCAACGGGCGCTTCGACAAAGTGCTGGATGCCGCTGCGGGTGGCCCACAGGGCTACGTACGGGTGATCGGCAACACTGCCCACTCCGATGACTATAAGGACGGCAACAACGACAGCGTGCCGTCGCGCTATGACAAGTGGAACGGCGACGTCGCCGTCGGCTGGACCCCGAACACCGACACCTTGCTGGAGTTGACCGCTGGCAAGGGCGACGGTGAAGCGCGTTATGCCGGACGCGGCATGGACGGCTCGCAGTTCAAGCGCGAAAGCCTGGGCCTGCGTTTCGTGCAGTCGGACCTCAGCGAAGTGCTGGAAAAACTCGAGGCCCAGGTCTACTACAACTACGCCGACCACGTGATGGACAACTACACCCTGCGCACGCCCTCCGGCACCGGGATGATGGCCGGCCCCATGGCCTCCAACGTCGACCGCCGGACCCTCGGTGCGCGGGTCAAGGCCACCTGGCGCTGGGCCGACCTGCAACTGGTCAGCGGTGTCGACGCACAGACCAACGAACACCGCCAGCGCAGCGCCATGGGCATCGACACCTACAAGGACGTGCCACGCAACAAGGATGCGGACTTCCACAATTACGGCCTGTTCGGTGAACTGACCTGGTACGCCGCCGACCGCAATCGCCTGATCACTGGCGCACGCCTGGACCGTGCCTCGGCCAAGGATTTTCGCCAGAGCATCGGCTCCGGAATGATGAGCAAGCCCAACCCGACGGCCGACGACACCCGCGCCGATACCTTGCCCAGCGGCTTCGTGCGCTACGAACACGACCTGGCGGACAGCCCGACCACCCTGTACGCAGGCCTGGGCCACGCTGAGCGTTTCCCGGATTACTGGGAGCTGTTTTCGCCCAAGTCCGGTCCCGCGGGGTCGCTCAACGCCTTCGACTCGATCCAGCCGGAGAAAACCACCCAGCTCGACGTCGGCCTGCAATACAAGACCCAGGACCTCGAAGCCTGGGCCTCGGCCTACATCGGCCAAGTGCACGACTACATCCTGTTCGACTACACCCCCACGCCCATGGGCACCAGCTCGCGGGCCGAGAACATCAACGCCCGCATCATGGGTGGTGAACTGGGTGCAGCCTACAACCTGACATCCCACTGGAAAGCCGACGCCACCCTGGCCTACGCCTGGGGCAAAGACACCACCCACGACACCGCCCTGCCGCAAATGCCGCCGCTGGACGCGCGTTTCGGCCTGACCTACAGCGAAGACAACTGGAGCGCCGGTGCCTTGTGGCGGGTAGTCGCCGCGCAAAACCGCATCGACCAGAACAAAGGCAACGTGGTGGGCAAGGACTACGACAAGAGCCCCGGCTTCGCGGTGTTCTCCCTCAATGGCGCCTACCGCATCGACCAGCACTGGAAGGTCAGCAGCGGCATCGACAACCTGTTCGGCAAGGACTACGCCGAGCATTTGAACCTGGCCGGCAACGCCGGGTTCGGCTACCCGGCCAGTGATCCACAAGCGATCAATGAACCGGGGCGCACGTTCTGGACCAAAGTGGACATGAGTTTCTAAAACGCTTCGCAAGGACGCCATGCCTGTAGCAACTGGCGCTGCCCGCGCCAGTTGCTGCAGAACCAGCAGCCACACAACACCTATAAAAGATTCATAGCCGAGCGGAGTGCTATTGATGAGCCAACCCAAAGTGTCCTTCTACAACCTGGCCTGGCGCTGGCATTTTTATGCCGGGCTGTTCGTCGCCCCTTTCATGGTGATGCTGGCACTGACCGGCACCATTTACCTGTTCAAGCCACAACTCGATCCCCTGATGTACGGCAACCTGCTGAATGTCCCGGCCGGCCATCACACCCTCAGTGCCGATGACCTGCTACGCAGGGTGCAAACGGCGTATCCACAGGGCCAGGTCACCCAGTACCTGCCAGCGATCAATGCCGAGCGCAGCGCGCAATTTGTGCTGCACAACCAGGGCAACGAACTCAACGTATTCGTCGACCCCTATCACGGCGACATCCTCGGCGAGCAGGATGCCAAGTACAACCTGCAAGCCATCGCCCGCGCGATTCACGGCGAACTGATGATCGGCACCCTCGGCGATCGCCTGATCGAGATGGCGGCCGGCTGGGGCATCGTGCTGGTGGTGTCCGGGGTCTACCTCTGGTGGCCTCGTGGCAAGGGCGGCGCCGGCATTCTCTGGCCTCGCCTGAACAGTCGTGGTCGGGTGCTGTGGCGTGACCTGCACGCCGTCACCGGCTTCTGGGGGGCGGCATTGCTGCTGGTCATGCTGCTCAGCGGTATGACCTGGACCGGTTTCTGGGGCAAATCCTACGCCGAACTCTGGAACCAGTTCCCGGCCGCCATGTGGGACAACGTCCCCAAGTCCGACGAGCAAGCGCGCAGCCTCAACACCGCGGCCCGCCAGACCGTGCCCTGGGCCATGGAAAATACGCCGATGCCGATGTCCGGCGACCACGCCGAACACATGGCCCACAACGGCGCCAGCAGCGCGCCGGCAGCACCGGGCATCAGCCTGCAGGCGGTGCAGGACATCGCCGAGCAAGGCCGGGTCGAGCCGGGCTACAGCATCACCTTGCCTACCAGCGCCAGCGGTGTGTTCACCATCGCCGTGTTCGCCGACGACCCGCGCAACGACGCCACCCTGCACGTCGATCAGTACAGCGGCAAGGTCCTGGCCGATGTGCGCTGGGAACACTATGGCAACGTCGCCCGCGCCACGGAAATGGGGGTAATGCTGCACGAAGGCAAGATGTTCGGCGTGCTCAACCAGCTCATCGTGCTGCTGATCTGCCTGATGATCCTGCTCAGCGCCGTCAGTGGCGTGGTGATCTGGTGGAAGCGCCGGCCCCAGGGCAAAGTCGGGGTACCACCGTTGCGCCATGGCCTGCCGACCTGGAAAACCGGGGTGCTGATCATGCTGGTGCTGGCCGTGCTGTTCCCGCTGGTGGGTGCTTCGCTGGTGGTGATGTGGGTGCTGGACCGTTTCCTGCTAGCGCGCGTGAGCCGGCAGACTGCAGCGGCCTCCTCTTCTTCCTGAACATCGCCAGGGACGGAGCAACGGTATTTCAAGGGTGCTTGAAATACCGTTGAACAACTTGAAAAGTCTTGTCTTGGGTTGGTTTTGAGCCGCCGCCTAATCCTCGGCATACTCCCGCTGCCGCAACTTAAGCACCCACTAACCAGACAACATTAGTTGCGGGAAACTTCCTACTTTTCAATCCGTACAATTCCTACAAAGAATTGAAAGAGGTCAACTTGATAAAGAAGATCCTAGCCTCCCTCGCCTTCGTTTCACTGCCCGCACTGGCAGCCCAGCCGCCGTTCACCGGCACTGACTATTCGGGAAAATATCAATGTACTGGCATGGACAGTCATATAGGGGAGTACAAAGGCACCGTCGATATGCAGCTCAACCCCGAGCAAAGTACCGGTCCGTATGGTGCCTACAGTTTCACCCTGACCCTGGCCGACAACTCCTTCTACAACGGCTTCGCCGCCGCGCACAGGAAGTCGCTGGCGATCTACTTTGCCCACACTGACCCGGCCCTGAAAGATTACGGCGTGGGAATCGCGCAAGTTAAAACGGCCGCCGATGGCCGCGTATCTTTCAGCAAGTATTACTACGGCCCGGAGTATGAAGGCGGTGGCAACGGCATGGAGACGTGCATCAAGCAGTAAACCCCCTCGATAAGCTGACGGGAGCCCCCACCTGGGGTCCCGGCACCGCCACCCATGCGCCAAGCTGGCGCATGCCCCTGCACCAACGCCCGCCGATTGTCCCTTCCTGGTGCATTGCCAGCCAACGCCAGCGCTCTAGCACGACATTTACCTGCCTTTCTCCGACTGGGCACAGCCCTTGCTAATGAGCCTTCAGTAGTTCGCATCTGCCAACCAAGAAAACTCATGAGTTCATGGAGATCGCACAATGAAGCGTCGCAGCTTGATCAAGGCTTTCACACTTTCGGCAAGCATTGCCGCGATGGGCATGACCTGGACAGTCCAGGCCGCCGAGACCATCAAGGTTGGCATCCTGCATTCCCTGTCCGGGACCATGGCGATCTCTGAAACCTCGCTCAAAGACATGGCGTTGATGACCATCGACGAAATCAACGCCAAGGGCGGCGTCAATGGCAAGCTGCTGGAGCCGGTGGTCGTCGACCCAGCGTCGAACTGGCCACTATTCGCCGAAAAGGGCCGGCAACTGCTGACCCAGGACAAGGTGGCCGTGGTATTCGGTTGCTGGACCTCGGTGTCGCGTAAGTCGGTATTGCCAGTGTTCGAAGAGCTCAATGGCCTGCTGTTCTATCCGGTGCAATACGAAGGCGAGGAGATGTCGCCGAACGTGTTCTACACCGGTGCCGCGCCGAACCAACAGGCGATCCCCGCCGTGGAATACCTGATGAGCGAAGAAGGCGGCAGCGCCAAGCGCTACTTCCTGCTGGGCACCGACTACGTCTATCCGCGCACCACCAACAAAATCCTGCGCTCGTTCCTGCACGCCAAAGGCGTGGCCGACAAGGACATCGAAGAGGTCTACACGCCGTTCGGCCACAGCGATTACCAGACCATCGTCGCCAACATCAAGAAGTTCTCGGCCGGCGGCAAGACCGCCGTCATCTCCACGGTCAACGGCGACTCCAACGTGCCGTTCTACAAGGAGCTCGCCAACCAGGGCTTGAAGGCCACCGACGTGCCCGTCGTCGCATTCTCGGTAGGCGAGGAAGAACTGCGCGGCATCGACACCAAGCCATTGGTGGGCAACCTCGCGGCGTGGAACTACTTCGAGTCGGTGGAGAACCCGGTCAACCAGAAGTTCGTCGCAGACTGGAAGGCCTACGCCAAGAAACACAACCTGCCGGGCGCCGACAAGGCCGTCACCAACGACCCGATGGAAGCCACGTACGTCGGCATCCACATGTGGGCGCAAGCCGCCGAGAAAGCCAAGTCCACCGATGTCGACAAGGTCCGTGAAGCCCTGGCCGGCCAGACCTTCGCTGCACCGTCGGGCTACACCCTGACCATGGACAAGACCAACCACCACCTGCACAAGCCGGTGATGATCGGCGAGATCCAGGCCGACGGTCAGTTCAACGTGGTCTGGCAGACCGAAGGACCGATCCGCGCCGAGCCCTGGAGCCCGTTCATTGCCGGCAACGACAAGAAGCCGGATTACGCGGTCAAGAGCAACTGAGCGGACCAATAGAATCCTGTGGGAGCGGGTGCCCGCTTGCGGCTTGCTCACGATGGCAGTGTGTCTGATGCACCGCTATCGCGAGCAAGCTCGGCTCCTACAGGGGTAGTCGCTGCTATTCAGGACATCACCATGTCGCTTTTTCGCCTGTTCCTTACACTCGCAGCGCTACTGCTGCCTCTGGCCAGCCACGCCGGCGATGCCGAAGACTTCGTCGCCGCCAATCCGGCGCAGCAAGCCCGGCTGCTCGAAGCCTGGGCCGCGCAGCCCGATCCGGCGCGCGTCGAATTGATCGATGCCTTGCAGCAAGGCGTAGTGACCGTCGACGGCCAAGCCAAGACCCTGCGCCTGAACAATCGCCTGCGGGGTCTGATCGACACCGCCGTGGCCAGCCAGCAACTGCTCGCCGTCGATCCCCGGGTGCGACTCGGTGCGGCGCAACAACTGCAGAAAAGCGCCAAGCCGGCGCAATTGAAATTCCTCGGCCAGCAACTGGCTGGCGAAGCGGATGAACCGGTGCACGCGGCCCTGAGCCTGGCCCTGGCCAACCTGCAACTGGTCGACAGTGACCCGGCCGTGCGCCTGGCCGCAGTGCGCCTGCTCGGTGAAACCGGCGACCCACTGGCCCGCACCCGCCTGGAAAGCCTGCTCCAACCTGGAGTCGAGGCCGATGCCGCGGTCCTCACCGCAGCGCAAACCAGTCTCGGCCAGGTCAAGCGCAAACTGCTGGTGGGCGAGTTGCTCGGCCAGGCATTCAGCGGCATGTCGCTGGGCTCGATCCTGCTGCTGGCGGCCTTGGGACTGGCGATCACCTTCGGCCTGCTGGGGGTGATCAACATGGCCCACGGCGAAATGCTGATGCTCGGCGCCTACTCCACCTACATGGTGCAAATGCTGCTCCAGCGCTTCGCCCCCAACGCCATCGAGTTCTATCCGCTACTGGCCTTGCCGGTGGCGTTTTTTGTCACCGCCGGCATCGGCATGGCACTCGAGCGTACGGTGATCCGCCACCTTTACGGCCGCCCGCTGGAGACCCTGCTCGCCACCTGGGGCATCAGCCTGATGCTGATTCAACTGGTCCGGCTGCTGTTCGGCGCGCAGAACGTCGAGGTCGCCAACCCGGGCTGGCTTTCGGGCGGAATCCAGGTCCTGCCCAACCTGGTGCTGCCGTACAACCGTATCGTGATCATCGCCTTTGCGCTGTTTGTGGTGGTGCTCACCTGGCTGCTGCTGAACAAGACCCGCCTGGGTTTGAACGTGCGCGCCGTCACCCAGAATCGCAACATGGCCGCCTGCTGCGGCGTGCCCACCGGGCGCGTGGACATGCTCGCCTTTGGCCTCGGCTCCGGGATCGCCGGGCTCGGCGGCGTCGCGCTGAGCCAGATCGGCAACGTCGGCCCGGACCTCGGCCAGAGCTACATCATCGACTCCTTCCTGGTGGTGGTGCTCGGTGGCGTCGGCCAACTGGCCGGGAGCGTCTTCGCCGCCTTTGGCCTGGGGATCGCCAACAAGATCCTCGAGCCGCAGATCGGTGCGGTGCTGGGCAAGATCCTGATCCTCGCGCTGATCATCCTGTTCATCCAGAAACGCCCGCAAGGCCTCTTCGCACTCAAAGGACGGGTAATCGACTGATGAACCAGCCCCTGCTCATTACCGCCACCCGCAAGGCCGGGCCCAAGGTGACGATTGCCGTCGGTACGCTACTGGTGTTGTCGCTACTGGCGCTACCGCTGTTGTCGCTGCTGCCCGCCGACAACGCCCTGCATGTCTCGGCCTACACCCTGACCCTGGTCGGCAAGATCCTCTGCTACGCCATCGTCGCCCTCGCCCTGGACCTGGTCTGGGGTTACGCCGGCCTGCTGTCCCTGGGCCACGGCCTGTTCTTCGCCCTCGGTGGCTACGCCATGGGCATGTACCTGATGCGCCAGGCCTCGGGGGACGGCTTGCCGGCGTTCATGACCTTCCTCTCCTGGACTGAGCTGCCGTGGTTCTGGACCGGCACCAGCAGCTTTCTCTGGACCCTGTGCCTGGTGGTGCTGGCCCCCGGCTTGCTGGCGCTGGTGTTCGGCTTCTTCGCCTTTCGCTCGCGGATCAAGGGCGTGTATTTCTCGATCATGACCCAGGCCCTGACCTTCGCCGGCATGCTCCTGTTTTTCCGCAACGAGACCGGATTTGGCGGCAACAACGGCTTCACCAACTTTCGCACCATCCTCGGCTTCGGCATCACCGAACCTGGCACCCGCGCGGTGCTGTTCAGTGCCACCGTACTGCTGCTGGTGGCCAGCCTGTTCATCGGCTGGCGGCTGGCGCAAAGCAAGTTCGGCCGAGTGCTGACCGCCCTGCGCGACGCGGAAAACCGGCTGATGTTCTGCGGCTACGACCCACGCGGGTTCAAGCTGTTTGTCTGGGTCTTGAGCGCGGTGCTCTGCGGTCTGGCCGGTGCGCTCTACGTGCCCCAGGTGGGCATCATCAACCCCAGCGAAATGTCCCCGACCAACTCCATCGAAGCCGCCGTCTGGGTCGCCCTGGGCGGACGCGGCACGCTAATCGGCCCGCTGCTGGGCGCCGGCGTGGTCAACGGCATGAAGAGCTGGTTCACCGTGGCCTTTCCCGAATACTGGCTGTTCTTCCTCGGTGCGCTGTTCATCATCGTCACCCTGTACCTGCCCAAGGGCGTGATCGGCCTGCTGAGAAAAAGAGGTGAACAATGAGAGTCACTGCGACCGCCGAATTCATGCTCGAACCGATCCTGGAACCGAACAAGGATGCCGGCAGCAGCCGCGATGCCATCGGCCTCGGGCAGCGCGCCGGAAAAGGCCTGAACACCCGCCACGGCACCCTCCTCACCCTGGAGGACATCAGCGTCAGCTTCGATGGTTTCAAGGCGTTGAACAGTCTCAACCTGTACATCGGCGTCGGTGAACTGCGCTGCATCATCGGTCCCAACGGGGCTGGCAAGACCACCCTGATGGATGTGATCACCGGCAAGACCCGCCCCAGCCACGGCAAGGCCTGGTTCGGCGAGACCCTGGACCTGACCCGCATGAGCGAAGTGCAGATCGCCCAGGCCGGGATCGGCCGCAAGTTCCAGAAACCCACGGTGTTCGAAGCCCTGAGCGTGTTCGAGAACCTGGAGCTGGCGCAAAAGACCGACAAGTCGGTATGGGCCAGTTTGCGCGCCCGACTCAATGGCGAGCAGCGCGACCGGATCAGTGAGGTGCTGGACACCATTCGCCTGACCGCCTCGGTCAATCGCCCCGCCGGCCTGTTGTCCCACGGGCAAAAACAATTCCTGGAAATCGGCATGCTGCTGATGCAAGACCCGCAATTGCTGTTGCTCGATGAACCGGTAGCGGGCATGACCGACGCCGAGACCGAGTTCACCGCCGAGCTGTTCAAGCGCCTGGCCGGTAAACATTCATTGATGGTGGTGGAGCACGACATGGGCTTCGTCGGTTCGATCGCCGACCACGTCACCGTATTGCACCAGGGCAGCGTGCTGGCCGAGGGGTCACTGGCGCAGGTGCAGGACAACGAGCGGGTGATCGAGGTTTATCTCGGGCGCTGAACGCAGGTGTGGATTGCTCTCTGTAGGAGCGAGCGCCCGCTCCACAGGGAATTGAGGAGAATTTGAACATGCTGCAAGTCGATAAATTGCACCAGTACTACGGCGGTAGCCACATCCTGCGCGGCCTCAGCTTCGAGGTGAAGGTTGGCGAAGTCACCTGCCTGCTCGGGCGCAACGGCGTGGGCAAGACCACCCTGCTCAAATGCCTGATGGGCCTGCTGCCGGCCAAGGAGGGCGCGGTGAACTGGGAGGGCAAGACCATCAGTGGGCTCAAGCCGCACCAGCGGGTTCATGCTGGTATCGCCTATGTTCCCCAGGGCCGGGAAATCTTCCCCCGGCTGAGCGTCGAAGAAAACCTGTTGATGGGGCTGTCGCGTTTCCCCGGCGCCGAAGCCCGGGAAGTACCGGGCTTCATCTACGAGCTGTTCCCGGTGCTGCTGCAAATGAAGCTACGCCGTGGCGGTGACCTCTCCGGTGGCCAGCAGCAACAGTTGGCCATCGGCCGTGCGCTGGCCAGCCGGCCACGCCTGCTGATCCTCGATGAACCCACCGAAGGCATCCAGCCCTCGGTGATCAAGGAGATCGGCGCGGTGATCAAGCAGCTTGCGGCACGCGGTGACATGGCGATCCTGCTGGTGGAACAGTTCTACGACTTCGCTGCCGAGCTGGCCGATCAGTACCTGGTGATGTCGCGAGGCGAGATCGTCCAGCAAGGTCGCGGCGAAAACATGGAAGCCGAGGGTGTACGCGGCCTGGTAACGATCTAGTCTTTAGCGTCCTGACGATAATCAGAAAATATGACTGCCACTGCCCAACACAACGCATTCACACCCAGCTGGCATGCCGAGCTTGAGCTCGGCTACGCCCGTTTCGGCGCCAGCACGCGGCCGACCCTGCGCCGCCATCAGGGTCCGCTGCGGGTGCAAAAACACCTGTACGCCGAAGGCCCCGAAGTGTGCCAGCACATCATCGTCCACCCACCCGGAGGGATTGCCGGTGGCGATCGCCTGGAGGTCCGCGCGAGCGTCGGACCCAACGCCTGGGCGCAGTTGACCAGCCCCGGCGCCGCCAAGTGGTATCGCGCCGCCAGCCCCGCCTATCAGCAGCTCGACTTGCAGGTTGCCACCGGTGCCACACTGGAATGGCTGCCCCAGGAAACCATCGTCTTCAGCGCCGCCCAGGCCGAGCTCAAGACCTCGATCGAACTGCAGGGCGATGCGCGATTGTTCTATTGGGACGTGGTGGCACTGGGTCGCCCGGCCAGCGGCGAACGCTTCGAGCATGGGCACTTTCAAGCGCAACTGGAGATCCGCCGCGACGGCCAGTTGCTCTGGCACGAACGCCAGCGCATTGTCGGCGCTGACGGTTTGCTCGACTCGCCGATTGGCCTGGACGGCCAGCCGGTATTTGCCACCTTGCTGGTGACGGGCGAGATCGACAGCGAACTGCTGCAGGCCTGTCGCTCATTGCCCAACCCGGTACGCGGGGATTTGACCCAACTTCCCGGGCTGCTGGTTGCCCGCTGCCTGGCCAGTGAAACCTTGCTGGCGCGGGGTTGGCTGATTGATTTATGGACACTGCTGCGCCCGGCCCTGCTCGGCCGCGAGGCGCTGGCGCCGCGAATATGGAATACCTGAACACCGACAACGGGTTCGGGTCGACCTTACGAATGCTCTTTTTTTCTGCCCAGATGGATTTCCACGATGGACCTGACCCCACGCGAAAAAGACAAGCTGCTGATCTTCACTGCCGGCCTGGTGGCCGAGCGGCGGTTGGCCCGCGGCGTCAAACTCAATTACCCGGAGGCCATGGCGTATATCAGCGCAGCGCTGCTCGAAGGCGCGCGGGACGGCCAGAGCGTCGCCGAGCTGATGCACTTGGGCACCACCCTGCTGCAGCGCGAACAGGTGATGCCCGGCATCCCGGAAATGATCCCGCAGATCCAGGTCGAAGCCACCTTTCCCGATGGCACCAAACTGGTCACCGTCCATCAACCTATCGCCTGAGGTCGCGCCATGCCGTATCACATCCGCGATGCCGTGCCCGCCGACCTGCCGGCGATTCGCGACATCTACAACGACGCTGTGCTCAACACCACCGCGATCTGGAACGAACAGGCGGTCGACCTGGCCAATCGCCAAGCCTGGTTCAGCGCCCGCCACGCCCAAGGCTACCCGATCCTGGTGATCGCCGCTGCCGACGAGCAGGTGCTCGGCTACGCCTCTTTCGGTGACTGGCGGCCCTTCGATGGGTTTCGCCACACCGTGGAACACTCGGTGTACGTGCGCAACGACCAACGCGGCAACGGCCTCGGTCCGCGCCTGATGGAAGCACTGGTGGTGCGCGCCAGGGACGCTGGCAAACACGTGATGGTGGCGGCCATCGAGAGCGGCAACGCGGCGTCGATCCGTCTGCATGAGCGGGCCGGCTTCATCACCACCGGACAGATGCCGCAGGTGGGCACCAAGTTCGGTCGCTGGCTCGACCTGACGTTCATGCAATTGACCCTCAACCCAGGCTCGGAGCCACCCCAGGCCCACAAGGAGTAAGCCACGATGAACGCCGCCCAACTACGCCGGGTCAACCCGGAAAGCTTTGCCCACTACCGCCAGGGCTTGCACGACTTGCTGTTCGACGCCGTGCAGCACGGGGCCTCGATCGGCTTTCTGGCCGACATCGATGACGCCCAGGCCCGCGCCTACCTCAACGCCGTCCAGGTCGACCTGGAGAACGGCAGCCTGCTCTTGTGGGTGGTGGTCCAGGAAGAAAGGGTCCTGGCCAGTGTGCAACTTGGCTTGTGCCAGAAAGCCAACGGGCGCAATCGCGCCGAAGTGCAAAAACTCCAGGTCCTGCACCAGGCCCGTCGACGCGGCCTCGGCCAGCAGTTGATGAATGCCCTGGAACTTGCCGCGCGCCAGCACCAGCGCGGCCTGTTGTACCTGGATACCGAAGCCGGCTCGGCCGCGGAAACCTTCTACCAGTCACTGGGCTATACCCGCGTCGGCGAACTGCCCAACTACTGCCAAAGCCCGGACGGCCACTACGCGCCGACCGCCATCTACTTCAAGACCCTGGGACAACCTGCATGATTCCTGGCGAATACCGGATCCAGCCCGGCGAGATCGAGCTCAACGTCGGCCGGCGAACCCTGAGCCTGACCGTGGCCAACAGTGGCGACCGGCCGATCCAGGTCGGTTCGCACTATCACTTTTTCGAAACCAATGACGCCCTGGCTTTCGACCGCGCCGCCACCCGCGGCATGCGCCTGAACATCCCGGCCGGTACCGCGGTGCGCTTCGAGCCGGGGCAGAGCCGCGATGTGGAACTGGTGGACCTGGCCGGGCATCGCCGGGTGTTCGGGTTTGCCGGACGGATCATGGGGGACCTTTAAATTTTACGGCGTCTGCACTGGCCTCTTCGCGGGCGAGCCCGCTCCCACAAGTGATCGCATTCCCCTGTGGGAGCGGGCTTGCCCGCGACAGTGAGCGCAGCGAACGACTTCAAATTTTCCTGAATCTCAAGGCGAACGAATGAAAATCTCCCGTCAGGCCTACGCCGACATGTTCGGCCCCACCGTCGGTGACAAGGTCCGCCTGGCCGACACCGAGTTGTGGATCGAGGTCGAGAAGGACTTCACCACCTATGGCGAAGAAGTGAAGTTCGGTGGCGGCAAGGTGATCCGCGACGGCCAGGGGCAGAGCCAGTTGCTGGCGGCCGACGTCGTCGACACGGTGATCACCAACGCGCTGATCCTCGACCACTGGGGCATCGTCAAGGCCGATGTCGGCCTCAAGGATGGGCGCATCGCCGCCATTGGCAAGGCCGGCAACCCGGATATCCAGCCCGACGTGAGCATGGCCATCGGCGCCGGGACCGAAGTGATTGCCGGCGAAGGCATGATCCTCACCGCTGGCGGCATCGACACGCATATCCACTTCATTTGCCCGCAGCAGATCGAAGAAGCCTTGATGAGCGGCGTTACCACCATGATCGGTGGCGGCACCGGTCCTGCCACCGGCACCAACGCCACCACCTGCACCTCCGGGCCCTGGCACCTGGCGCGCATGCTCCAGGCCGCGGACGCCTTTCCCATGAACATCGGCCTCACCGGCAAGGGCAACGCCAGCCTGCCGGGACCGTTGATCGAGCAGGTCAAGGCCGGCGCCATTGGCCTCAAGCTGCACGAAGACTGGGGCACCACCCCGGCCAGCATCGACAACTGCCTGACTGTGGCCGACCAGTACGACGTGCAGGTGGCGATCCACACCGACACCCTCAATGAATCGGGTTTTGTCGAAACCACCCTCGCCGCCTTCAAGGGCCGCACCATCCACACCTATCACACCGAAGGCGCGGGTGGCGGTCACGCCCCGGACATCATCAAGGCCTGCGGTTTTGCCAACGTGCTGCCGAGTTCGACCAACCCGACCCGGCCGTTCACCCGCAACACCATCGACGAACACCTGGACATGCTGATGGTCTGCCATCACCTGGACCCAAGCATTGCCGAGGACGTGGCCTTCGCCGAAAGCCGTATCCGTCGTGAAACCATCGCCGCCGAGGACATCCTGCACGACCTCGGGGCGTTCTCGATGATCAGCTCCGACAGCCAGGCCATGGGCCGGGTCGGCGAAGTCATCATCCGAACCTGGCAGACCGCCGACAAGATGAAGCAGCAGCGCGGCCCACTGCCGGGCGATGGCGAGGGCAACGACAACTTCCGCGCCAAGCGCTACCTCGCCAAATATACGATCAACCCGGCGATCACCCACGGCATCAGCCACGAAGTGGGTTCGATCGAAGTGGGGAAATGGGCCGACCTGGTGCTCTGGCGCCCGGCGTTTTTCGGGGTCAAGCCCAGCCTGATTCTCAAGGGTGGGGCGATTGCCGCCAGCCTCATGGGCGACGCCAACGCCTCGATTCCGACGCCGCAACCGGTGCACTACCGCCCGATGTTCGCAAGCTACGGTGGCTCGTTGCACGCCACCAGCCTGACCTTCATCAGCCAGGCCGCAGAGGAAGCAGGACTGGCGCAGGCATTGGGCTTGAAGAAGACCATCGCCGTGGTCAAGGGTTGCCGCAGCGTGTGCAAGACCGACCTGATCCATAACGACTACCTACCCAGCATCGACGTCGATCCGCAGACCTATCAGGTCAAGGCCGATGGCGAACTGTTGTGGTGTGAGCCGGCGGATGTGTTGCCGATGGCGCAGCGGTATTTCCTGTTCTGACTACGCAAAACCCCGAAGGCTGCCGCAGGCAACATTCGGGGTTGGAGCTATCCGCTAAGCAGCATTACCGCCATTTTCCAGGCTGAGTATTTCCTCGGGTGTCAGCAGGTCGATGAGCCGTTGCTCGACAACCCTGGCCTCGACGGCCAGTGCCTTGGACTGAGTGTTGTAGGCATCACTGGTCATCGAAGTGCGGGCGATGTCCAATTGCTCCAGGCGTTCAAGGATTGACTCATAGGCCAGATCGAACCTGGAGCGATATTTTTCTTTGAGGTACTGCCCCCAGAAATCACGGTGCGCGATCGATTCAATCTCGGCCTTCGAGTCCTTGAGGCTGTGCACATACTGTTCTGCTTCCTGCAGCTTGGCGCGAGGCACGTATTGCGAACCCGCGTATTCTGCCTTCGTAGGCTGCCCTGGCAGGTCCAGCCTGTCCCTGAGGTTGACCCGATAGGAAAGCCGCACTTCGATTTGGTCCATCAACAACAGCTGGCGGCCCTTTTCGTGCGTCGATTTATCGGAACGGACTATGGTCTTGATACGCTCGTTAATGTCCTTGAGCGCAAACGCTTCCACCTCATCCAGACGAAACAGGCCTTGGGCCAGTTTGAGCAATTGAAGACCTGCGCCGCTATCGCCGACGCGCGCCAGGGCCTTGTGAGTCAGGACCTTGATTTCCAGCTGGCTGAACATCAGCGCAGCACGATCGCTGCAGGTTTCTGGCTCTCCTGCCAACTGGAACAGTTCACGACGCAGCACTGCGTTTTCTTCGGCCGCATCCAGCACCGCCCAAACCCGAGCCTTGAGGTCGGGGTAGGCTTTTTTGTACTCGGCCGTCGCATGCAGTTTTTCCAGCAAGCGGAAAAACTCCTCGCTTTCACTGACCGACCCTCCAGCCTCTCCTGCGGCGGCTTCCCTAGCGAGGGCTTCACTGTCGAGGAGTGCCCATTGCGTCCTTCTGACATTCTGCTCCAGCGCTGGCGTATCGCGCATCCAGCGCTCTACACGCTGCGCCGAGGGCGCCAGGGTGCCGCCGGCAGCACCACGATCAGCCGGCGAATCAGGGGGAACCGGCGCTAATCCGGCCTCATCGTTGTCCAGGTAGATACGCGCCAGAATCTCCCCATACTGCGTGATGCCCTGGTCGGAAAGAGGATTGCCATTCAGTTCAGTGACTCGCAATACCCGATTGATGGCCGCCGACTGCTGCGCAGGTGGATTCACCGCCCATTCGGGAAACGAGGTGAGCTGGTTATCGCGCAAATCGACCATGCCCAGGCGGGGTGGATCGGCCAGCCCGACTGGCCATTGACTGATTCCGGTGCCCTGCAAGCGAACCACGCCCAACTCTGTCATCTGGCTTAGATCAGGCACTCGCTCCAACGGGTTGTGGTTTAGATTCAGCTCTCTGAGCCCCCTCATCCGAGCCAGTGAATCCGCTTCGCCGGTGGTTAACCTGATGCGGTTACCGGACAGGTCCAAATAGGCAAGACTGGGCATTTCATCCAGTTGCGCGGGGATGTCTACAAGACGGTTGGCCTGCAGTTCCAAGCGTTGAACCAAGGGAAACGATTCGAGAAACTCGTTGGGAGCCGCCATCAGGTCCATGCCACTGAGGTCCAGAAAATTCACATGACTAAAGTCCACTTCCAGAGCAGGCAGCGCCCCAACCGCTCGACCTCGCAGCCTCAGTTCATACCCCCGACGAACACCATAGCGCGAGTATTTGAGTGACTGTCTTTGCCAGCTACGCTTGAGCAACTCAGCGACCACTTGTTTTTCATACTGCTCGACGGCGACAACACTGCCATCTGGCAAGACACGCGTCGACGGAGTCGCCAGCCATTGCTCAGACCAGCTCAGCAACTGTTGATGCTCCGCCTCAAAATTGACCAGATACACTTCCCGCGCGGCTCCCAACAACTCCAGAAAACCCTCAATCTGACCATCAGTGAAGCTGGGAAACAGCTTGAGCACTCTGGCCTCGTCCGATACCGGCACGGGATGAAAACCCGCCCCGCGCCCGGACAGTGGATAACCCAGGCGGCCATCGATCCAGCGCTGGGGCGCCCTGAATCCGGGATTGATCGGTTGCATCCCCAGTAACGAGCGCAACTCACCGCGCGTCAGTAGGTGCTGCCTGATCAACGCCTTCAACTCTGGCCCCTGCCCCACATGAGGCAAGCCTAGCGCTTTGCGCTGGGTATCCGGCAAGGCATGCTGAAGAGCAGCATAAAGATCATCGGCCCCGTGCAAATGCTCATTATTCTGATCTCGGGCCTCGTACCGCCCTTGGTCATTACGCACCAGCACCTTTGAGCTTTCAGCACTCTGGGGACCGACACTGGCCCGCAGCGCACCGCTGAACGAGCCGTCTCGAACCTCAATGCGCAAATCATCCGACCAGCCTGGCAGCTTTTTCAGTGAGTTGAGTACCAGCGTCTCTGCGTCCTGCCCCATCAAATCGTCCAGGTAAAAACCCTCGTAGGTTCGTGACAGACGCACCTCGCGCTGGATCCAGCGCAGTTCTTCCGCCAGGCGCAGGGGTATGGGCTTGGTTTGCAACTTGTCGGCAAAGTCCCATTTGGCCATTTGCTGACGCTCACCAGGGCTGGCTTCGGCCAGCAACTGTTCAATCACGCTCGTGGGTACGTTGGAAAAGCGCGACTTGATCAGACTGAGCCGTGGATCGCTGCTGTCGGTCCTGGCGTTGTAGATATCATTGAAGAACTCGACCTTATGGCTTTCGGCAACACGAGCAATGCGCTCGCGCAGTCTCTCGATGCGTTTTTCCAGAACTTCCCGCGGGGCCCCAGGCGCTTGGCCAAGCACAACATCGGTTTCACTTTCAGTGAGACTTTCCAGGAGCGTTTTCAGCAGTCGCCCCCCTCGAACCTGCGCATCATGGATCTGCACGATCCGCACTTTGCCCTGTACACCCTGGGGATTGACGTATTCCCAGAGGGTCTTCGCCTGCGCATCGATGATCCGTACCGATACCGTGTCCGGCCACGTGCCATACCGCGTCAGGACATGCAACTGATTGATCGAATGATCGGTTGCAGAAGCGCTGGATGAGGCGCTCTTCATATCGGCGATAAATTCCTCGACCTGCCTGTACGCCTGAAATCGACTGATCGTATCGGCCAGCATCGGTGCAGGTGGTTCGTTCTCGACGTGCATTCGACGCAAGACGCCCTCATCGATGCCGCTGACATGGCGAATCTGTTCAAGCTCGGCGTCACTGAACTCGCGGACACCATGCCCTATCCGCTGCATCAATTCGCGGCCCTGCCAGGTCCGAGGCTGCTCCACTTCATGGCTCCAGGCACCGAAACCGTTGTGGTTGAGTTCAGGCCCATAGGCATTTGCCCTGACAGGATGCACGACCCGGTACTGGCCGCTGACAGGGTCCATTTTCACCCTGTAGCACTTATCTCCCAGGACCAGGAACGCCTGGCCATCGTGATGCAGCAACCCCAAGTCATCGGGCTTCAGACCTGCCGGCAATGCTCCCGTGTGCTCGTAGGGTTTTAGATCGGGTTTCCACAACCGAGTCTCTCCATCCGGCAAGGTGACCTGTTGCAAACTATCGACAAACGGCGAGCGCTTGAGGGGGGTAACTGGTTCTGCGCCCTCAGCACCAACCGCGGCCAGGAGCGCTAGCTGAGCGAGGTTTTGTGCAACATCCATCAGATAGATAAAACCCTCATCCGTATCGCCCTGCGCCAATGCCTCGACGCCTTCTACCACCTCATAGGTCAGTTGCGTCGCCATCACAGCCATCATCGCCACACCCAGGGGCGGGACAAACAACGCAACGACATTGAGGACCGCCAGCGCCGTACCCAGATAACCGAGCAGTTTGTCAGTACGCGCCTGCGCATCAACATCTGCCGTGGACACTGCGACAAACGCTGCATCGTTGAGGAGCTTGTTCAGTTGCTGGTCGAAGAGAAAAACCCAAAGCGCCCCTAAAACCGGCGTTTCCTCCATATGGATCCTGGCCTCAGGATCTGGAGTTCTTATATAAACACGGCCGTTGGGCTGCGGTTTAAGCGGCGTCAGCCGATCATTCAACCGCCTGAAAAAACGCGCCTTGTCTTCCTGCCTGACAAACCGACTGAAAAATTCCTGATAGCCAGGGTCACGCAATCGATCACGCAACTCGCTGTGGAAATGCTGCGCCGATGGGTACTCCTTGATCGGGCTGATCGGGTCATGCGGAATGTACACAACCAGGCGCTGCACCGATTCACTGCTAATGCGGTCCGGCCCAATAAGTACCACGCCGATCAACCCGGTTTCCCCGAGCAGTTTCAGCCCGTTGAATTGCACAGGCTTGCCATCCAGAGTCAGGTCGTGAGGGTTGTCCCGGACCCGGATGAGCAGGTCATAAATAGTTGAATCGGGTGTGACCCTGTCGATATCACCCTGCATTCGCGCAAGATCGATGGCCGCACTGAACGCATGTTGTTGACTCAGTATGACCCTGGCCTTCAAGACACCTTCAGCCACGACCTCGGCGATACCCAGTGCGCTCTTGATATGCGCCTGATACTTGGCACCCAAGTCCAACTGTCGAGACAACGCGGCAAATTGTTCAACGGTAAATGGCAACCTTCCTTGCGGTGAAAGCAGCAGCACACTATTACTGCTGCGCGTTGCAGCATAAGTGTCATCTTCGTCAGCCTCGGTAAAGTTATGCAGGGCCGCATCCAGCAGACTGCTGGTTAATCGAATATCGTCGGCAAAGGGTTCGGGGTTCGAGACCGCGTAGGATAACAGCGTATTATCAACATCCACCGAGACGTTGAACTTCTGCATAATTGCAGCCGTCAGGAGTGGGCGGGAAAAGGCCTTGACGTCCTGCAGGTTGACCAGCATCTGATCGAGCGTATTTTGCGTAGCGTAACTCTGCCGACTGCTACGTTTGAAAGCAGCCTGGTGATCCTGGGTTGCAGCTTCGTGCCGGCTGGGCCTAGCCAACCCGGCATCGCGCAGTTCCCTGCGTCTTTGTGGTGTTGCCTGCAAAAGCCAAGCAGGCAGTTTATTCTTTACATAATCATAGTGAGGCCCTTTATCCTCAGCGAGCGCAGTTTCAGCACTACTTGCAAACGGTTTATTTAACTCAGCCATCGTCTGATCCACTCACGTTATTTTCAAGAGCACCAAACTTACTAAAAAGCCGAGCCGATAAATAAACCAAATAGCTGCAAGGAAACCTGCCAAACAACGAGCTAATCTTCGACTATCCGAATACCGAAAGTACTTATATACCACCCGCCCGGATGCGCCGCGCAATAAGCCGACAGATACCATTATCAATGGCGCAGCATTACTTCCTGTTCTGAGGTGGTGCCCTGGTAGTATTTGCATGTCGAGCACCTTCGACGAACGGTCCGATTTGATATGACGGGTGCATTTCGGTGGCAAGGGTGACGCTTTACTAGCAGTTCTGCTAGTTACCCGCGTTATGCGTTATCGGTAAAATTGATTCGCGTCGCACCTCTTCACAAGGAAGGCCGGTCATGACCCACTCTCGATCTGACAGTAGCGACGGCTCGCGCCAGGCACGAACCCTGCTGCTGGCCACCGATAACAAGCGCTCGATCATCGCTGAGATTACGGCGGATCGGACCAACCCTATCGCTTACCCTCCTTACGGCCAGCAGTCCGGACAACAGGCAGTTACGACGGGGCTGGGTTTTAACGGTGAACTGCGCGAAGCGCGACTGGGCTGGTACTTGCTAGGCAATGGCTACCGCGCTTACAACCCGATACTGATGCGTTTTCATAGCCCAGACAGTTGGAGCCCGTTTGGACGAGGTGGGTTGAATGCGTATACGTATTGCGAGGGGGATCCGGTGAACTTTTCGGATCCGACGGGGCATATTAAGTTGCTGGATTTTCTCTCCAACCGCCGTACCTCACTGGCTAGGACCTCCAGCACCTCTAGCGTAACCCCTTTACTAGCTTCTACGGATACTCCCCCCGCCTCACCTGCCAACCAAATGCAAACGGGCATTAGCAATCCAAACTTCCCTGGCGGGGCTGCGCCCGAAACTACGCCGCCATTGGTCAGGAAGCACTCGGGTGAAACCACTCGCAACTTTCCTGATCACGCAACTCGGAGTGAAGCTCCTCCGCCGATTCCACCAAAGAGACAGTTACCCCGCTTTAATGATACCGGTGGGCAAGTAGGTATTCTTAGTCCCGACCAGCAACCTGGAGAACCTAGTAGTTCCCGTCAGATCTGGAACAGCCCCCCCTATGAGCCTCTACTCGCACCCGTTCCGCCGCCGAGAACACTACCAAGTGGCGCCACCCGCGAATATTCCGTAACTTACGACCTCAGCGGAAACCCCAGGCAGCGCAGTGTGCAAAAAGTCAGTTTGTCGATGATTCAAGGCAGTATCAGAACGCGAAGAGAATAGAACACTTACTCCACCACCAACCGCGCCAGGCGTTGCTTGAGCATCTGGTTTTCGGCGCGCAGTTGCTGCACTTCTTCGAGCAGGTCGAGCGCCAGGGCGACGCCTTCCCACTCCAGTTCCAGGTCGTGGCGCAACTTGGCGGCGCGCTTGGCGACCGCCAGTTCATAGTCGTTGAAACGCCAGTCCTTGGGCTGGGCGCCCTGAGGTTCGAGGATGCCGTGCTCGACGATTTCGATCACGTAGACGTCCGGTAGATCGGTCGCCTCACAGAATTGCGCCATGTCCAGTTGAACGATCAGGGGACTGCTCATTGTCAGTTACTCCAGGTTCTGGAACTCGAATGTGCTCGATCAGAAGTGCTCACGCGGGTTGAACGCGGCTTTGCTCGCCAGTTCCTGCCACAGCGCCTTGACCTCCTCGTCGCAGGTCTTGGGCATCACGGCCTTGAGCTGCACGAACAGGTACCCGCGCTCGCCGGCCTTGTTCAGCAGGCCATGGCCTTTGGCGCGCATGCGCTGGCCGTTCTGGCTGCCGGCCGGGACCTTGAGGTTGATCTTGCCGGTCAGGGTCGGCACCGCCACTTCGGCACCCAAGGCCAGCTCCCACGGCGCTAGCGGCAAGGTGATGATCAGGTTCTCGCCTTCGACGTCGAATTTTGGGTGCGGCGCAAAACGAATCGTCAGGTACAGGTCGCCATTGGCGCCGCCACCGATTCCCGGTGCGCCCTGGCCCTTGAGGCGGATGCGCTCGCCGTCGGTCACGCCGGCGGGGATCTTCACGTTGAGGCTCTTGGCCGTGTTGCTAACGTGCTGGCCAGCCGCGTTGTATTGCGGCACCTGGAAGCTGATCTTCTTCGACTCGTTCGACAGGGTCTCTTCGAGAAAGACCGCCAGTTCCATTTCCACGTCCTGCCCTCGCCGACCGGCGCTGCGGCCAGACTGTGCACCACCGAAGCCTGGGCCACGGTTACCGAAGATCGAACTGAAGAAGTCCGAGAAGTCGCCGCTGTCCTGCGCGCCGCCAAAACCGCCACGGCTCTGCCAGCCAGGCGGCCCCTGGAACGGCTGCCCATGCTGGCCATAACGGCGCAAGTCGTCGTACTCGGCGCGCTTGTCGGCACTTTTCAGCGCTTCATAGGCTTCCGAGGCGTCCTTGAATTTGGCTTCGGCGTCTTTTTCCTTGCTGACGTCAGGGTGATATTTACGCGCCAGCTTGCGATAGGCGGCCTTGATCGTCTTATCGTCAGCGGTCGGTTCGACACCGAGAATCTTGTAATAGTCTTTGAAGTCCATCGCGGGAATCACCATCCGTTATCGATATCGCGCCGTCTGCCAGCATGCACCACCGGGGCGCAGCGGGCTTGACCGATCTCAAGGTTGTGACCGGACAGCGCAGCAGAAGTTTATCGGCAGCCGGGCGAATCCGTTGATCGCGCAGTGGCTGCCAAGCCATGCCTGTAAGTTTGGGGAGCAAGGATAGTCTTTCAAGGCACTTAAAGCTGAGATTTAGCGGATAGTCGGCCTTCGATTCTGCGTCGCACTGACATACACTGCGCGGCCGTTTTTTAACCGGAACCAGAAAGACATGAAAAACGCATCTCCAGCTCGTGCCTGCGGTATCGACTTCGGCACGTCCAACTCCACTGTCGGCTGGCTGCGCCCTGGCATGGAAACGCTCATCGCGCTGGAGGACGACAAGATCACCCTGCCTTCGGTGGTGTTCTTCAACATCGAGGAACGCCGCCCGGTGTACGGCCGCCTGGCGCTGCACGAGTACCTGGAAGGCTACGAAGGGCGCCTGATGCGTTCCCTCAAGAGCCTCCTGGGTTCCAAGCTGATCAAGCACGACACCAGCGTCCTGGGCACGGCGATGCCGTTCAAGGACCTGCTGGGCCTGTTCATCGGCCAGTTGAAGCTGCGTGCCGAGACCGCCGCCGGTCGGGAATTCGAAGAAGTGGTGCTGGGCCGGCCGGTGTTCTTCGTCGATGACGACCCGATGGCCGACAAGGAAGCCGAAGACACCCTGGTGGATGTGGCACGCGCCATTGGCTTCAAGGAAGTGTCGTTCCAGTACGAGCCGATCGCGGCTGCCTTCGACTATGAGTCGACCATCGAGCGTGAAGAGCTGGTGCTGATTGTCGACATCGGCGGCGGTACCTCCGACTTCTCGCTGGTGCGCCTGTCACCCGAGCGCCGAGGCCTGGACCAGCGCCAGGACGACATCCTCGCCACCGGCGGCGTGCACGTCGGCGGGACCGACTTCGACAAACAACTGAGCCTGCAAGGCGTGATGCCGCTGTTCGGCTACGGCAGCCGGATGAAAAGCGGCGCCTACATGCCCACCAGCCAGCACATGAACCTGGCAACCTGGCACACCATCAACTCGGTGTACTCGCAGAAATCCCAGCTGGCGTTGGGCAGCATGCGCTATGACATCGAGGACACCGGTGGCATCGACCGCCTGTTCAAACTGATCGAGCAGCGCGCCGGGCACTGGCTGGCGATGGAAGTGGAAGAAACCAAGATCCAGCTGACCCATGCCGACAGCCGCCACGTGCCGCTGGACCGCATCGAGCCGGGGTTGAGCGTGGAGCTGAGCCGAGCGTTGTTCGAGTCAGCCATCGATGGGCTGCTGGAGCGCGTGCGCAACAGTGTCAGCCAACTGTTGCTGGACGCCAATGTCAGCGTCGACCAGGTGGACACGGTGTTCTTCACTGGCGGTTCGAGCGGGATTCCGGCCCTGCGCAACAGCGTCTCGGCCATGCTGCCGAACGCCCGCCATGTCGAAGGCAACATCTTTGGCAGCATCGGCAGCGGCCTGGCGATTGAAGCGGCGAAGCGTTACGGTTCGATGGATTGATCCGATACCGCGGCGCGCCCATTGCGCCCATCGCGGCATAGGTATCTACACAACTTTGTAGCGGCCTGTGGGCTGGCCGGGGTGTTGGATTAGGTCGAGTACATATCCATTTTTGCGGTAACGGCCTCCTATGGTTCCGCCTGACGGCGGCTCACTTTTGAACAGCGCAAAAGTAAGCAAAACGCTTTTACCGGTATGACTCACCCACATGGGTTACAAATCAGTTCACGCACATAGGTAACAGTTTTTAACTAGCAGGGTCGATTTCGCGAGGATCTGACCATGCCCTGGAGAGAGCTGAAACCTATGGATCGAAAAGTGATGTTCATCGCTGCCTATCTGGCGGACAAACACACCTTCAGCAAGCTGTGCAGTGACTACGAGATCAGTCGAAAGACTGGCTATAAATGGGTCGAGCGATACAAAGCTGAAGGGCCTAGTGGGCTTGAGGAACGCAGCCGTTGCCGGCACAACCAGAGCTACGTGGTGCCTGTCGCTGTTAGGCAGGCAATCATCGAGCTTCGGTCTATCGGAGAAACAACTCCAGGGCCTAAGAAGATCCAAAATGACTTGCTCAAGCGCTTTCCCGATCAGGATCCGCCGTCAAAAACGACCATCTACAACACCCTTAAAGCAGCCGACTTAATTACGCCGCAGCGTGTACGACGGCGTGTCGCGGTCTATCCCAAACCTTTGAGCAAGGCAGAAAAACCTAATCAGCTCTTTAGCGCGGACTACAAGGGCCAGTTTCTGACGGGCGCCGGAGTTTGGTGCTATCCACTGACGATCATGGATCACGCCAGCCGTTTTCTACTGGCCTGCCAGAGTATGTCCAGTACCAATCTGAAGGAGACCCAACAGACCTTTGAGCGAGTTTTCCGCGAGTACGGGTTGCCGGAGCGTATTCGAACTGACAATGGTGTGCCATTTGCCAGTACCGGCCGTGCCGGGCTGTCGCAGCTGTCGATATGGTGGCTGCGACTAGGGATTATTCCTGAGCGAATTGAGCCTGGCCGTCCGGACCAGAATGGGCGTCACGAACGCATGCACCGAACGCTGAAAAGTACCTTGCCTCAACCGCCCGCCATTCCTTGGGAGGCTCAGCAGAGACAGTTTGACCGCTTTATGCAGCACTACAATTATGAGCGGGGGCACGAGGCGCTTGACCAGAAAACGCCTGCTTCCTGCTATTCACCCTCGACTCGGACTTACCCGGAAAAGTTGCCTGAAATGGGGTATGCGAGCCACGTGGAGTGTTACCTGGCTGATAGTAATGGAATCATTAATCGAGCAGGTCTGCGGATTTATATAGCCAATGTGCTTAAGCATCAGACCATTGGAATGGAGATGATCAGTGATGATGTGTGGGAGGTGATATTCGGTCCGGTAATCCTAGGCCGGGTCTATGCTAGAGAGGCAAAGAACGGGTACGTGTCGATAAAAGTGTTACCTATGTAAAGGTACTTTTTTGTAACCCATGTGGTTGTCCCGTACATGCCCCACCACTTGGCACCTCGCTTGGGCTCGGTGTGCCCTCACTCCGGCTTGAATCCGTGGGCCGCCGCCACGCGCCATCCATGGCGCGGGGCGGCTAACCCGGCGTCCTGCCGGGTTACCCACGGCTTCAAGCCTGCGTTCGGCCAGCGTGGTTAACGGGCGCCCAGGATCAAAAGCCAGAGCCAGAGCCAGATCAAAAGATTGCTGACTTCGTCAGCGTCTTAGGAAGTAGAAGCCACACCGCGCATGCCCTAGCGATCAGGTCGGCTTTAAGGCCGCCTCGCTTTGCTTTTGATCCTGGGCGCCCCGTTAACCACGCTGGCCGTACTTCGATATTGATTTGGGGGGTAAACCGGCAGGACGCCGGTTTAGCCGCACTGGGCCAGGGAAGGCCCATTGCGGCGGCCCCCCAAATCAATGTCGGAGTACGGGCATGCCGAGCCTAAGCGAGGCACCGAGTGGTGGGGTAAGAGCGTTTTGCTTACTTTTGCGCTTCTCAAAAGTGAGCCGCCGTCAGGCGGAACCATAGGAGGCCGTTACCGCAAGAATAGATATGTACTCGGTCTAATCCTACTTCCTGGTCGGCCCCGAGGTCACTACGCAAGCAGGTTCTCACTCCACAGGTGCAACGTCGCATCACAGCGGTGTAGATACCTATGCCCATCGCGGGCACCCCACATCTCGCAGATCAAACCATCCCCGCCTGCTTCAACTCACTCTTGAGATACGCGTAGTAAATCGGCCCTGCCACCACCCCCGGCAAGCCGAACGCAGCTTCGAATACCAGCATCGCCAGGAGCAACTCCCACGACTTGGCACTGATCTGCCCGCCGACGATCCGTGCGTTGAGGAAGTACTCCAGCTTGTGGATGAAAATCAGGTAGCCCAGCGCCGCCATCGCCACCCAGATCGACAGCGATAAGCCGACGATGGTGATCAGGGTGTTGGACATCAGGTTGCCAATCACCGGCAGCAAGCCAAGCAGGAAGGTCAACACGATCAGGGTCTTGGTCAGCGGCAGGTGAATGCCGAACATCGGCAGGATCACCGCCAGGAAGATCCCGGTGAAGAAGGTGTTGAGCAGGGAAATCTTGATCTGCGCAAAAACGATGTTGCGAAAGGCCTGGACCAGCAGGTGCAGGCGGTCGAACAGCGCGGCAGCCAGGGGTTTGCGCTTGGTCAGGTCCGGCACCCGCTGCAGGGCAATGATTGCCCCCAGCACCATACCGATCAGCAAGGTGACGAACATGTGCGCCGCGTCCTTGCCCACCAGCTGCAGGTCGCTCAGGTGTTTGCTCAGCCATTCACCGATGGCCACGCGGAATTCGGCGGCACTGGCCGGCAAATAGGCGTCGACGAACGGCGGTAGCTGGCCGCGCGCCTTATCGACCACGCCCATGAATTTATCCAGCGACGCCCCGGGATTTTCCGCTTCATGCAACAGGAAGCTGAAGGCGCCGGCAAAGATCAACGCCAGCACACTGACCACCAGCGTACCCAGCAAGGCCACCGCCAACCAGCGCGCACGCCGCCCTTCGATCAGCCGTTGCAGTTGGGGGGTGAGCATGTTGACCAGTTCGTACACCAGCAACCCGGCCAGCAGGCTGGGCAACAGCCGCAAGGGCAGGACCAGCAGCAAACCACCAAAAATGATCACCCAACTGACTACCAGCAACACGTGACGCTGAGAAAACGTTGGCATACAGCCTCAAAACAAACGGCGTTAAAGGATTGGCAGTCTGCCAGCGTTCGGCCCTTGAAGCGAGCGGATGGCCGATATCGATCGGCACCACTGGCTTGAACGCTGGCCGCCAATTTGCCCTGGTAGTTTATTTTTTCTTCAGGCAATCACTCATGAAGGTTTTACGTGCCTCGCCGGTCAGCGCCTGGGTGGCTGCGGTGGCGTTGCAGGTTTTCATCTTCTCTTGTTGTGGGGTCAGGGCCTTGGCGTCATTGGCTGCCGGCTGCGCTTTGAGGCAATCGCTCATGAAGGCTTTGCGCTCGTCGCCCTTGAGGGCCTTGGTGGTGGCGTCGGCGTTGCAGGTGGTCATTTTGTTCTGTTGCGCCGTGGCGGCAAAACCCTGGGAGCAGAGCAGCAAGCCGACCATCAACAACGGGATACGCAGCATCTTCATGGAGACTTCTCCTGGTTGCTGCGCCGAGGGGCGCAGCTTGAACTGCAGTGTAGACAACAGCTGTTACAGGTTCATCCAGGAGCAGCAAACGTCAGGGCGCGATTAACCCACCCCGGTCCCGGCTTCGCAGCTCGTCAGACGGGGCCAATCGCCTGTACGTATTCCTCATAAGCCTTTATTCGGCGCTCAATGAGCTCGGCGCGAAAGCGTTCGAAAGACACCGGCTGCCCGCCGGGCTCACGATAGGTAGCGCCCAGTGCATTCGATGAGGTCCATTGGGCGTAAGAGCCTTTCTGATGCAACTTCGCAACCTTGATTGAACGCAAGGTCGAGTCATCGGTGCCCCGCGCGGGTAACGTCGGAGGACCTGGTGGCGTGTCATTGATAAAGCTGTACTCGGCAATCGCCGGCCCGGGCTCCAGGCTGATCACGGGATCAGGATCAAAGCCGAAGCAACCCTCCTGGGCCAGGTGTGCAGCGGGCAGTTCTGGCCAGGAGTCAGCGACCACCAACTCGGCGGGCTTGCTCAGGTCACCGATGAGCACGTATTGGTGGTCAAAATCGCTGGCCCTGACAATATGCACCGCAGCAGATCTTGGCTGGCTGGCCAGAATCGAAAAGGTCACCTTGGAGTTTTCCGAGCAGTTGCCGCCCATGATTTTCATCGCGGCCTGAGCTGCCTCGCCGATGGTCAGTTCGGCGGTGGCCTGGCCGGTCGCCAGGTCGATCTTCCTGAGGTTTTTCAGTTTGGCGATGGCCGAACCGCCTTTTTCCCAGATGCTCGGCCTTTGATTGCCGGACAGGGGCAGCAGCTCCTTGCTCCGGGCGACGGTTCGTTGTGCCAACTGCAGATTGGCCATGGTTGGCGCGTCCACTTCAATCACTCTGCCTGGCTGCACCGGCAGATCGAAAAGCTGCGCATAGCTAAACAGGTCTGCTGCGGTATCTGACCGAGTTCCCTCGGCCGTCGTCGACTGCGCCAGCGCATCGTACTCACTGGCACGCCCGGTTTGCTTCAGATAACGCGCGGTCATGGCCAACTCCCGCTGAGCAGCGGACAGTTCCCCTCGTTGCTCGCTGAACGCATTGTCCAACACGCTGGAAAACTGTTCAGGCGTCAACAGCCCGTTCAATTCGGGTAAAAGCTCGATACTTTGCCTGAGTCTTTCTATGGCCAAGGGGCTTTCGCGCGCGTACGCGTATGAAACGTCTGGCTAATGCGTAAACACGCAATCTTTAAATCCCGCGCCATCGCACAATTCAAAACCCTTTGTTTCGACGATAGTGTTCCGGCGAACAACCGGCCTGGCGCTGAAACATCGCGGTAAAGGCCGAGGCCGTGCTGTAGCCCATATCGAAGGCGATTTCCTGGATGCTGCGTGAACTGTCCAGCGCCTCGATCGAGGCCAGAAAGCGCAGGCGCTGGCGCCACTCGCCGAAACCCATGCCCAGTTCCCGCAGACATTGACGCGCCAGCGTCCGCTCGCTGATGTGCACGTGCGCGGCCCATTGCGCCTGCGTGCGGTTGTCACCTGGGGCCGCCTGCAACGCTTCAAGCACTGCCGACAACGCCGCGCTGCGGGCGTAGGGCAGATAGCCGTTGTGAACCGGCGCCTGGTGCAGTTGATCTATCAGCACTTCGGCCAGGCGCTGATCGGCAGCCAAGGCGGGGATTTTCACATCGCGCGCGGCGAAATCCTTGAGGATCGCCTTGAGAATGTCGCTGATCGCCAGCGTGCAGGCCTGCGCCGGCAACTCGCGACACACCTGGGGCGCCAGGCACACCGCGCGATAGTTGATTGGCTGATCACTGTAGAAACTGTGCTCGGTCTGCGGCGGCACCCAGATCGCATACTGGGGCGGAGACATGAAGCGGCTGCCGCCAACTTCCATGTGCAGCACACCATGGGCCGAATACTCCAGCGTGCCCCATGGGTGGCGGTGAGCGGCGGCATACAGGTGCGCGTCGAAATCGGCATAACGAAAGTACACCGGGGCGGGCAGTTCGCTGAAATCCAGCAGATCAATGTGTTTACGGCTCATGCTGTCCGGATTCAAGGGCAGGTTGTCTGAATGCAAGTATAGGCCTTGATCCAGACAGGCGGATAATCCCCCCTCATTAATGCTCTGGTTGTCCTCATGCAATACGCTTATCCCCTGCTGGCCATTTTCATCTGGGCCGGCAACACCGTAATCACCAAAATGTCGGCCGGGGCGATCTTCCCCGCCGAGATCGGCTTTTATCGCTGGCTGCTTGCCGGCCTGCTGTTCACCCCGTTCATGCTCAAGCCAGTGCTGCAGCATTGGCCGCTCATCCGCCCGAACCTGGGCAAGATATTTGTCCTCGGCGTACTCGGCATGGCGGTGTATCAAAGCCTGGCGTACTTCGCCGCGAGCCTGACCTCGGCCACCAACATGGGCATCATCCTGTCGCTGATGCCGCTGATGTCACTGGCCATGGCCATCATCAGCCTCGGTCAGCGCCTGACCGCCGGGGCGCTGGTCGGAGCGCTGCTGTCATTTTCCGGGGTGCTGGTGGTGGTATCGTCCGGTAGCCTGGCGACGCTGCTGGAGCATGGGCTCAACCTGGGGGATGCAATGATGCTGATCGCCACCCTCGCCTATGCGATCTACAGCACCCTGTTGAAAAAATGGCAACTGCGCCTGCCGCCCCTGGTGCTGCTCTACCTGCAAGTGCTGGTGGCGGTGGTGGTGCTGTTTCCGCTGTTCGTCGCCTCGCCGAAAACCGGCCTGACCCTCCACAATGTGCCCCTGGTGCTGTACGCCTGCCTGCTGGCCTCGATGGTTGCGCCGCTGGCCTGGATGCAGGCCGTGGTGCGCCTGGGGCCAAGCCGGACCACGCAGTTTTTCAACCTGCTGCCGTTGATCACCGCACTGATTGCCGCCGTGGTACTGCACGAACAACTGGCGCTGTACCACCTGGTGGGTGGGGCGCTGACCCTGGGCGGGGTGATTGTGTGCGAACGCTGGACCCGGGTGCTGGGCCGCAGATGATCGGCTGAGGCTAGACGCCCGCCGCCTTCAACCGCTGCGCATGTTCGACAAACAGGCGCACCGGGTCCGCGCCCTTGCCCACCAGCCCGAGCGACTGGTTGACGATGTCGAAGTGATCCAGCGGGAAATCATCACCGATGACCGTGCCCAGGTGCGAGCTGTAGCGCCCGACCATGCCGTCGCAGTGCCCGGCCTCGCGGACGAAGGTACGGGCAAACAGACGGCAACTACGGTTGGTGCCGTCGATCAGGTTGCCGCCACGATCGGTGATACCCGGCTGCAGGGTGCCCGACCACGAGTAATAACGCACACCATTGACCTCCTCGGGCCCCTGCCCGCCCCAAGTCTGCGGCAAGCCCTGTGGATAGCATTGGTTGAACAGTGCCACCCCGGCGCTGGTCAGCGAGTTGTGAGAGGCGTGCACATCCACTGGCCATCGGCGCACGTGGTGGCCGGTCTCCAGCAATCCCATCAGCCAGGCGACGCCTTGTAACAGGGCACTCAGCAGCCGACCCTTGGCGCTCTCGGGCGGGTAGTGCTGGTGCAGGTAGTCCGCCAGCTCCGAGCCGTGGTTGGGACCGGCCACCGAGGTCACCGAGGCCACCAGGTCGGGGCGTTTGGCGGCGGCGTAGCGGGCGGTCAACGAGCCTTGGCTATGGCCGATCAGGTTGACCTTGCTGGCGCCGGTTTCCCGCAGGATCGCCTCGATCTGCAGCAACAACTCTTCGCCGCGCACCTCGTTGGAGTTGACCGGCGACACCTGCACCGCAATCACCTTGGCCCCGCCCCGCCGCAGCGCCGGGATGATCGCGTACCAGTATGGATACAGCACCAGGCGAACAAACCCGAGCATTCCCGGGACCAGCACCAAGGGGTAGCGAGTGGCAGTGTCTTGCGACATGGGCAAACATCCTTGTGATCGATGGGAAAGCCCGGGAGGGGATGCAAGACGTTGGCCATGACTATCGCCAGCCAGGATGACGCCTTCACGACCACTCTATGACATTCCCCCGCGCCCGCCTCAACCTCGTCATCGTGGCTCGCAACATCCGATAAAACTTTTCTCGCGGCCCATCACTCACACCTAAGGAGCACGCCAACAGAGCGTGATGCCGAGTGATCCGCCCGAGGAGATAGAGATGAGTGAGCAACAGTTGTCTGATATCAACACCCTGCGCCAGCGGGCGCGCACCCACGTCGAGAACGGCGCCGTGACCGAAGGCTATAGCGCCGACCGCGAGGAGGTGCTGCGCCTGCTCAATGAGTCGTTGGCCACTGAGTTGGTCTGCGTGCTGCGTTACAAACGTCACTACTTCATGGCCGATGGCCTAAAGGCTGCGGTGGCAGCCCAGGAGTTCCTCGAACACGCCACACAGGAAGCCGAGCACGCCGACAAACTTGCCGAGCGTATCGTGCAACTGGGGGGTGAACCGGAATTCAATCCGGACCTGCTATCGAAAAACTCCCATGCGCAATACATCGCCGGCAATACCCTCAAGGAAATGGTCTACGAGGACTTGGTGGCCGAACGTATCGCCATCGACAGTTATCGCGAAATCATTCAGTACATCGGTGACAAGGACCCCACTACCCGCCGCCTGTTCGAAGATATCCTGGCCCAGGAAGAAGAACATGCCGACGACATGGCGGACTTGCTGAAGGACTTGTAGGTTCGCCTATTCAGCCTTGTTGTGCCCAATCACAACAAGGCTCCAACACTCGTCAAACCCGCAGATCAGTCCTTCACGGTCTTCGGCGCCTTGCCCGACTTCATCTGCTCCAGCAACGGTGCACACTGATTCGGTTCGCCACCACTGGGCGCCACCAGCGCCAGCAAACCGGCCGCCGGGCCGGCAATGACCCCCAGCGCCACCATCCCTGCGCCGCGCAGCATCAACGGCACGCCCTTGACCCCGGCATCCGGCTTGATGAACTTGCCGCGCACGTACAGCGGTGAACGCAAGGAGATCAACCGCCAGCCCTTGGACTCGGGGGTGATGGTCAGGTCCAGTTGTTCGCTGGCCATGTTCGCCGTGCCGTCGATGTAGATGATCGCGTTCTCCGTGTCGAACACAAACAGGCGCGTGGTCGCCAAACCGCTCTTGATCCCGAAGTCGGCAGCCGCACAGTTGATCTTCACTTCCTTGTCGCCAAAGATTTTGCCGACCAGGTAGTTGCCCACGTTCAATCCGGCCAGCTCCATCAGTTCACGGCTGATCGCGCCGTCGTTGATCAGCATCTTCAGATCGCCATTGGCGCTGCCCAGCAACGCTGCCACCGAATTGCCCCGCCCGGTTATGTCGGCATCGCCATTGAGTTCGCCGAAGCTGGTTTTCATCGGTTCAAAGGTCGGGAACAGCTGCTTGAGCTTGAAACCCCGCGCGCTCAGTTTGGCCCGGCCTTCCAGCGGCGTGGTCTGGCCGTTGAGGCGGATCTGTGCGTCCAGCTTGCCGCCCGCCACGCCAAAACGCAGTGGCTGCAGGTTGAGCTGGCCGTCATTGAGGATCACGTGGGCATACAGGTCATTGAATGGCAGTTTCTCGCTGTGGACGATGCGCTTGCCGGTGAATTCGACATCAGCGTCCATATCGCGCCAGCGTTCAGTGCGGAACTCCTCCACTGGCAGCAGCTTATCGGCCGGCTGTTTGCTGTCGCCGCCGCGGGCTTTTTGCTTGGCGTTGGAGTCGGCGCCGATCAGGGGCGCGAGGTCGGCGAACAGCAGTTGATTGGAGACCAGTGCACCGCTGAGCTTGGGTCGTGGCTGGCTGGCCACGTAGGCCAGGTTGCCATGGATGTCGCTGCCGCCGATGGTGCCGTTGAAGTCTTCATAGCGGAACTTCGCCCCCTCCGGTGCCCGCAGGTTGGCGATCAAATGACCGTCGGTAGCATAGGGCGAGGAGTCCGGCAGGGTGATGCCGGTCAATGGGTAAAGGTTGCCCAGGCTGCTGCCCGCCAGTTTCAGGCGCAGGTCCAGCGCGCCGAGGTTCAGCGGATCGGTCAGGGTCCCGGCCAGTTCGACCCGAGTATCGGCAATCCGCACTTGGGCCTGCAGTGGAAAGGGCTTGGCGGCGTCCTGCAAAGCCAGCAGGCCGCCGATCTTGCCCTGGCCCGACAGCGCCTGGCCGTGGTACTGGCCTTTGACCTGCAGGGCAAACGCATAATCCTGCGGCGCCGCCCCCTGGTCCTGGGCTTTTTTCGCGGTCTTGTCGCCGACGATATCGCTGAACGGAATTGGCTTGCCCAGTGGGTCGATCAGCAGGTCGAGACGGGTCTTGAGGCTTTGATCGTCCAGCGTCACGTGGCCCTTGTCGAAGCCGATCGCGCCGATATCCACCACCCAACTGGAAGGTTCGGCATTCGGGTCCTTGGGGTCGAAGGTGAAGGTCCAGTTGGCGCGCCCATCCGCCAGGCGCTGCAGCTGGGCATTGGGCTCGGTCAGATCGATGCGCGGAATCACCACGCGCTGCGCCAGCAGGGCCAGCGGCGAGATCCGCAGCTCGACGCGCTTGAGGCTGACCATCTGCGGTTGTTTGGACCAGTGCGGGTTACCCAGGCTCAGGTCCTCGGCCACCACATGCGGCCATGGCACCCAGGCGCGCCAGCCACCCTCGTCGAGTTCGCGCTGCCACACCACTGACAGGTTGCCATTGATCGCAAAGGGCCGATGCAACTCCTCCGAGACCTTGGCATTGAGCGGCGGCTTGATCCGGTTCCAGTCGAAGAACGCGATGACCAACACCAACACGGCGATCAACAACACGAGACTGGCAAAGACCCAGGCGAGAATTTTACGGGTGCGCGTCATTGCACAAAGCTCCTGATGACTGCTCGGCGCCCGGACCGCGACGCTCGATAAAAATCCTAGGCCATAAATCGACCGACTATGAAAACTACGACTGGCAAATGGCCCGCAGGTTTAACCAAAAACCCGATTCAGCGCTAAATAGCCGCTTTTTTCCTGACCGACTCGCCAGAATCCTGTTACCTGGGTCGCACTTTGACGGCGCACAAGCGGGTCGAAAATACCCAATCCGCTGCTGAAACGTTCCCCGCAAACCCGCGTTCTAGAGGCGCTCGGCAGAACAATCAATTCTGTTGATTATTACCATTGTCTTTATGAACTTTTATATCGACTTATCGAGAGTAGCATTGGCTCCGTACCCACTTTATCGCCCCCACACGGAGCAACCGACCATGAAACGCCAATTACTGCTGAGCCTGACCCTTTCCCTCCTCGCCGCTAACGCTTTTGCATTGCCAGCGGCCGAGCAAGCCACCCCACAAGCCAAAGCCGAACACTCGGTGTTCAGCCAGACCGTTGCCGAAGGTGGTTCCGACCGTCTGCTGGAACGCAACAAAATCGCCGCCGATGGCTACGACCGCACCCCACAAGGCCAGACCGTTGCCGAAGGCGGCCGTGATCGCCTGGAAGAGAAAGGCCTGGTTGAAGATGGCTACGACCGTACCCCACAAGGCCAAGTTGTTGCCGAAGGTGGTGGTGACCGTGTCATCGAACGCAATAGCGCAGTGAGCTGAGCCCATGGTGGCCCTGAAAAAAGCCCGATTCCCTGGAGTCGGGCTTTGACTTTGCGTCAACCGCAACGCCCCGCTACGCCCTTGCTGTCTCCTGCCACTGAAGTTCGACGCCAGCAAAGCTGATTTGCTAGAGTGCGCCGCTGTCCCTGATTAGAAGTCAGCCGCCTGATGCTGCCCCGCGCCGAACAGAAACAACAGACCCGCAATGCCCTGATGGACGCTGCCCGCCACCTGATGGAGTGCGGCCGAGGATTCGGCAGCCTGAGCCTGCGCGAAGTAGCGAAAACCGCCGGCATAGTCCCCACCGGCTTCTATCGGCATTTTGCCGATATGGACCAACTGGGCCTGGTGCTGGTCAGCGAAGTTGGCCAGACCTTCCGCGAGACCATTCGCCTGGTGCGCCACAACGAGTTCGTCATGGGCGGGATCATCGATGCCTCGGTGCGTATCTTCCTCGACGTGGTGGCCGCCAACCGCTCGCAATTCCTGTTCCTGGCCCGCGAGCAGTACGGTGGCTCCCTGCCGGTGCGCCTGGCCATTGGCCAATTGCGCGAGAACATCAGTGCCGACCTGGCAGCGGACCTGGCCTTGATGCCCAAGCTGCAACACCTGGACCTGGCCGGCCTGTCGGTGATGGCGGACCTGATCGTCAAGAGTGTATTCGCCACCCTGCCCGACATTATCGATCCTCCCCTCGAAGCACTGCCCGAGCATCTGACCCCGCAGGCGAAGATCACCCAACAATTGCGCTTCATCTTTATCGGCCTCAAGCATTGGCAGGGGCTGGGCAGCACCGAATAAGCCCGCCGGGCCCCGTCGCCTGATCGCGCGACAAAAAGGTGCGTCCGCACGCCCTCGCGCACCAAACCACGCCACACCATCCCCCCTGGCCCCGCACCACTTTCTAGCATTCACGGGCTAGCCGAGGAAATTTCCTGCAACCATTCCTGTTGGCAAGCCCCTTGCTCTAAACCCTGCATTGTCCTTTGCCGGAAGTTTGCCATGCTGGTGATTCATCGCAGAATCGACCCTCAACCCCTCTGGGCCGCCGAGTTGCACCTGAACTTCGAGGCCCGCAGCAAAAGCCGCCTGCGTTGTTTTAGTGCCGCGGGGGAAGATGTCGGCTTGTTTCTGGAGCGCGGCCAGCCCCCCCTGTTCAACGGTGAATGCCTGGAGGCCGAGGACGGTCGCATCGTGCGGGTCTGCGCCCGCCCTGAACAACTGCTGCACGTCACCTGCGCCAACGCCTTTGAACTGACCCGTGCGGCCTATCACCTGGGCAATCGCCACGTCGCCCTGCAAGTGGGCGATGGCTGGCTGCGCCTGCTCGACGACTATGTGCTCAAGGCCATGCTCGAGCAGTTAGGCGCCCGCACCGTCAGTATCGAGGCGCCGTTCCAGCCGGAGCACGGTGCCTACGGTGGCGGCCATCACCATTCGCGCCACGGCGACGAAGACTTCAACTACGCCCCCAAACTGCATCAGTTCGGCGTACGCCTGTGAATCCCGCCTGGGCGCTGCTACGCCTGGCCAGTCCACAGTTGCCGATTGGCGGCTACAGCTATTCCCAAGGCCTGGAAATGGCGGTGGACAACGGCCGCGTCAGCGACCCGTCGACCGCCAGGCGCTGGATCAGCGACCAGTTGCTGCTCAACCTCGCACGCTTTGAGGCGCCCTTGCTGCTCGCCCACTGCAACGCTGCCGCCAGCGCAGACTGGCCGCAGTTGTCGAGCCTCTGTGAGCAGCACCGCGCCAGCCGCGAAACCCGCGAGCTGCACCAGGAAAGCCGGCAGATGGGCTACTCCCTGCAACAACTGCTCAGCGGCTTGCCGGAGTTGGACCCACCTGCCCGAGCATTTCTCGAGCGCTGCCACGAGCCCCATCTGGCCCTGTGCTGGGCGCTGGCCGCCCGCGCTTGGCACATCACACCGCAGGACGCCCTGGCGGCCTGGCTGTGGAGCTGGCTGGAAAACCAGCTGGCGGTGCTGATGAAAACCCTGCCGCTGGGCCAGCAAGCGGCGCAGCGCCTGACCAGCCAATTGCTGCCGCTGCTGCAACAGGCGCAGCAGGACGCCAGCCGAATCAATCCCGAACACCTCGGCAGCGCCGCGTTCGGTCTATCCCTGGCGTGCATGGCCCATGAGCGCCAGTACAGCCGCCTGTTCCGTTCCTAGGGCCGGTCATTTTGGAGAATCACATGAACACACAACCTCTGCGTGTCGGTATCGGCGGCCCGGTCGGCTCCGGCAAAACCGCCCTGACCCTGGCCCTGTGCCTGGCGCTGCGTGAGCGCTACAACCTGGCGGTGGTGACCAACGACATCTATACCCGCGAAGACGCCGATTTCCTGGTGCGCAACCAAGCGCTGGCCCCGGAGCGGATCATTGGCGTGGAGACCGGTGGCTGCCCGCACACGGCGATTCGCGAAGACGCCTCGATCAACCTGGAGGCGGTCGATCAACTGAACCGGCGCTTTCCGGGACTGGACCTGATCCTGGTGGAGTCCGGCGGCGACAACCTGTCGGCGACCTTCAGCCCCGAGCTGTCCGACCTGACCATCTACGTGATCGATGTTTCGGCGGGTGACAAGCTGCCGCGCAAGGGCGGGCCGGGGATCTGCAAGTCCGACCTGCTGGTGATCAACAAGATCGACCTGGCCCCACTGGTGGGCGCCTCTTTGAGCCTGATGGACAGCGACACCCAGCGCATGCGCAACGGCAAACCCTTTGTCTTCAGCAATCAGAAAACCGGCCAGGGCCTGGAACAGATCATTGCCTTCATTGAACGCCAGGGCCTGCTGACCGCGGCCTGACAGTTATCCACAAGACACTCGCAAAGGAAGCCTATCCATGACACTCAAACGCCTATTTGCCGCCGCGGCCCTGCTGCTCACCCCGGCCCTCGCTTTCGCTCACCCGGGCCATGGCGACAATGGCTTACTGGCCGGCATCAGCCATCCCATCGGCGGCCTCGATCACCTGCTGGCGATGCTCGCCGTCGGTTTGTGGGCTGCGCAACAACAAGGTGCCGCACGCTGGGCACTGCCCTGCACGTTCGTCGGCACCATGCTGCTGGGCGGATTTCTTGGGTTCGAGGGCTTGAGCCTGCCGGCCCTGGAAAGCGGCATTGCGGCCTCGGTGCTGGCGCTGGGCCTGGCGGTGGCGCTCGCGGTGCGACCAGCCCTGAGCCTGGCCGTTGGCGCGACCGCCCTGTTTGCCCTGTTCCACGGCGTGGCCCACGGCCTGGAGCTACCCGAGATGTCCAGCCCGTGGACCTACGCCGGCGGCTTCGTCATTGCCACCGCCAGCCTGCATGCTGCCGGGTACGCCCTGGTGCGCGTGTTGCCACAAGCCGCCGCGCCGCTGGTACGCCTGGCCGGTGCAGCATCGGCGGCGACCGGGGCCTGGCTGCTCGCGGGGTAAGGGGGGCAGCTGCTACCATGTCGCGCAAACACTCCTGCCGTGACGACGCCAGCCAATGCCCGATGCTCCCCGCTCCGCCTCCCAGCCTGAACTGACCGCTCTGTTTGCCACTGTGCAGCAGCATTTTCGCGGCGTGATCGTGCCTCTGTGGCAGGGTCCGGGCTGGAATGCGCAGATAGCATTGCCCTACGAAGCCCTGGATGCCCGGCACCAGCCATTGCCGCCCCAGCGCTATCGGGCCATGGCCTGCGCGCGCCAGTTGTACCTGTTCGCCAGCCTGATCGGTGAAGTGCCGGCGGCCGAGGAACGGGCTGCGGCGCTGTTCCGTTCGTTGCAACAGCACTTTCATGATAGCGAGCATGGCGGCTGGTTCTACAGCATCGACCCCCAGGGTGCACCGCTGGATCAGCGCAAGGACCTCTACACCCACGCCTTCATCCTCTTCGCCTGCGCCCATTACTGGGCCAAGGTGCGTGAGCCGCTGGTGGAGTCGGTGCTCAACGCCGCCCTGCAGGTGCTGGCCCAGCACTTCGCCACTGGCAACGGCCTGTACGAAGCGAGCCTGGACCGCGACTGGTCGTCACTCGGCGCAGGCCCCCTGCAAAACCCGCTGATGCACCTGGCCGAAGCCTTCCTGGCCACCCTGGCGGTGCGCGAGGACCTGGCCGTCGAGGCGGCACTCAAGGCGTTGTGCGCCGCCATGCAGCAGCACTTCATCGACCCGCAGCATGGGGTGATGATGGAGAAGCCGCTGGGGGCTGTGGATAACTGGTTTGAGCCGGGGCATCAGTTCGAATGGTTTTTCCTGCTGGACGCCTCGCCGACCCTGCGCGGCTCGGCGCTGCATGCTTCGCTGGACCGCGCCTTCGCCTTCACCGAACAACGGGGGGTGGAGCCGCAGACTGGGGCCGTCGCCGCCATGCTCGACCTGGTGGAGGGTCAACAGCCGCGCGATGCCACCCAGCGCATCTGGGCCCAGGCCGAATACCTGCGTGCCCTGACCTTGCGCCCGGCCAGCCAGGCTGCGCTGTTGCACCAGTTACAAGCCTTGCAGCAACGTTTCCTGCACGCCGGCGGCTGGCACGAATGCCTGGACGCCAGCGGTACCGTCAGCCGCCAGGATATGCCGTCGACCACGCCCTACCACCTGGCGACCTGTTATCGCGGGTTGGCTGAGTATCTGGGTTGAGCTAAACACCGCTTTCGCGACAAATCGCCTCGGTCGTCAGCCAGCAATCCACTTCGGATCAGCGGTAAAGCTGATGGTCAGCCATCGCGCGGCATCCGGCTTGCCCAATTGCGCCGAAATCTGCTCACGCAGGGCATCCAGCGTCGCCACGCCCTCCAGCCGGTAATCCACCGGCAACACCACGTGAATCTCGATAAACCGCGCCCGCCCGTGTTTCTGCACATAGCTGACGTAGTCGGCAAAACCGTGCTCGGCCTTAGCCGCGTCCATTACCTGGCGCACCTTGTCATCCAGTTGATCGGGGGCGATGCCCAGCACATCGCGCAGCGCCGGGCGCAGGATCTTCCAGGCTGGAGCCAGCATGCTCAAGGCCAGCAGGATCAGGATCAGCGGGTCGACGTACAGCGCCCACTGGCCATACCCCTGGGTCTTGAGCAGCAGCGCCGTGAGAAAGCTCACCAGCAAGCCCACCGATAGCATTGCATCCACCAGCCAGCTGATGTTGTCGAACTGGATCAACGTGGACTTGAGCGCGCGATTGCGCTGACGGATGTAGAAGAAATAGGCGAACTCGACAACGGTAAACACCGCCGCATAGACGATCACCAAGCCCAACTCGATCTCGCGGCCACCGTTGATGATGCCGAACACACCGTTGAGAAAGGCGTAGATCGCAATCAGCAGCAGGAAGCTGCCTTCAATCAACAGCACCATGGGCTCCAGGTGCCAGAAACCGAACTGGAAACGCTGATTGCTTTGCTTGGCGATCAGCTTGGCGGTGATCAACATCAGGACCTTGATGAAGGTCGCGATCAACGAAAAGAAACCATCGAACAGGATGGATTGGGACCCGGAAACAAAACCCGTGACGATCCCGGCGATCGCCACGGCCAACATCAGGACGGTCGATTGCTTGAGCAGTGCCTGCTCACCTCGGTTACTCACATGGCCTCCTTGTGAACCCGGACAACCGCGACATGCGGTGGGGGTTCAACAAGGAGTGTACCTTATGCCCTGTTTTGGCCGAATCGGCGCCTGCGTCTTACCCCTTGGCGTTACGATCAATCGCAAAGCCACCCCAGGTCTGGCTCACGGGCATCAGTTCCAGGCGGTTGATGTTGATGTGCGCCGGCGCGTTGAGCACCCAGAAGATGGTGTCGGCAATGTCTTGCGGCTGGATCGGCTCAGCCCCGGCATAGGTCGCGTCGTAGCGCGCCTGGTCGCCAGCAAAGCGCACCAGCGAGAACTCGCTTTCGCACAGGCCCGGCTCGATGTTGCTGACACGCACGCCAGTGCCCTGCAGGTCGCACCGCAGGTTCAACGAGAACTGTTTGACGAAAGCCTTGCTCGCGCCATACACGTGGCTGCCCGGGTACGGGTAGTTGCCGGCGATGGAGCCCAGGTTGATGATCCCGGCGCCACGACCGTGGGCGATCAGGCGGGGCAACAACAGACGCGTGCTGTACATCAGGCCCTTGATGTTGGTGTCGACCATGGTGTCCCAATCGTCGAGGTCGCACTTGGGTGCCGGGTCCACGCCCAGGGCCAGGCCGGCGTTGTTGATCAGCCCGCGCAGCGTGGCAAAGGACGGCGGCAGGTTGGCAATGGCCGCTTCCATCGCCTGGCGATCCCGCACATCGAGCACCAGGCCATGGACCTCGGTCTGCTTCGACAATTCGGCGCACAGGGCATTCAGACGCTCTTCACGACGCCCCGTCAGCACCAGTTTCCAGCCAGCCTCGGCAAAACGACGGGCGCAGGCTTCACCAAAACCGGATGTGGCGCCGGTAATAAACAGGGTGTTGGACATCGTGCTCTCCTGGATTGGGCTGATCCACAGCCTTGAAATCGATTAACTAGCGGCAGCATGCCCGGCCACGTTCCGAGGGGCAACCTCGGGTTTTCTGGACAAAAAACAACCAACTCGGCCGAGCCCTTGTGGACCGCGGCCCGCAGCCAACTGCACGCACCTTATCCACAGCCCCGTCCACAATCTTTGGGGGCAAGTGCAAAAGCCTGGGCACCGCTATCCACAAGGCTTTGCGGGCAGATTGAAAAGTTTTTTGCTTGACCGAGGCCGCCCCACGTGTCGCCCTCCCGGGTTGAACCCGACCGGCCGGTCAAATTGGCGATGGCTTCAAGCCAGCAAATTCGCTGCTTTGCGAAGTCTTTCCAGAGTTTAACCACAGACTTATCCACAGGCTGCGAGGGCGATTTTCACCTGCATCCGGCGGCCAATAAAAAGGTTGACAATCCAGGCTCAGGGCCATGCAAAAGCAGCTGTACAAAAATCAACCACAAGCTTGCAAGCCACGTAAACAAAGGCCCGCAGCGAGTTGCACCCACGTTACCCACAGCCAGCTCCACAGCAAACGGGGACAAGTCAAAACTGTGGAAAAACAGCCATTTGCAGCGTCTTTATGTCGCGCTTTGACAGCTGTTGAATATTGTTTTCCACATTTTCCGTTTCACCCCGAAAATCCACGATCAAGCCTCCATAACAACAAAAAAAACGCCCTGAGGGCCGGAGCCGTCAGGGCGTTGGTTTGCCGCTTGCCGGTCTAGTGACCGCCAAGGTAAGCGTTGCGCACCTCTTCGTTCACCAGCAGCTCCTTGCCGGTACCGGTCAGGCGGATCTGCCCGTTGACCATCACATAGGCGCGGTCCGACAGGCGCAGGGCATGGTTGGCGTTCTGCTCGACCAGGAAAATGGTCATGCCGGTCTTGGCCAGCTCGCGCAAGGTGGCGAAGATCTGCTTCACCACGATCGGCGCCAGCCCCAGGCTCGGCTCATCGAGCAACAACAGCTTGGGCCGGCTCATCAAGGCACGCGCAATGGCGAGCATCTGCTGCTCGCCACCGGACATGGTCATGGCCCGCTGGGTCCGACGCTCCTTGAGTCGCGGGAACAGCTCGAACATGCGCTGCATGTCTTCGCTGGCGTACTTATCGCCGATGGGAATGGTGCCCATCAGCAGGTTTTCCTCGACGGTCATGTCGGGGAATACCCGCCGTCCTTCCGGCGACTGCGCGATGCCGTTGGAGGCGATGTAGTGGGACGACTTGTGGGTGATATCCACCCCCTGGTAGATGATCTGCCCGTCAGCGGCCCGGGGCTGGCCGAAGATCGACATCAGCAGGGTCGATTTACCGGCACCGTTGGACCCGATCAGGCTCACGGTTTCGCCTTCGTTGATGTGCAGCGAGACTTTTTTCAGGGCCTGGATTGGCCCGTAGAACACGTCCAGCTCCTTGAGTTCGAGAATCGGTTGGCTCATACCAGCTCCTCTTCATCGGCACCCAGGTAGGCGGCGATCACTTTCGGGTCGTTGCGAATGGCTTCGGGTCCGCCCTCGGCGATCACGTTGCCGTGGTCCAGCACCACGATGTGGTCGGAAATGCTCATTACCATGCCCATGTCGTGTTCAATCAGCACCACGGTCAGATCGTGCTCGTCGCGCAGCAGCCGGATCATCGCGCTCAGCGCTTCGGTTTCCTGAGGGTTGAGACCGGCGGCCGGTTCGTCGAGGCAGATGATCTGCGGCCGCGTGCACATGGCCCGGGCGATTTCCAGGCGGCGCTGCTGGCCGTAGGACAGTTCACCGGCCAAGCGGTTGGCGCAGTCCACCAGGTCAACCACTTCCAGCCAATAGAACGCGCAGTCCAGCGCATCGCTTTCGGCCTTGCGGTAGCCCTTGGTGTTGAGGATCCCAGCCAGCAGGCTGCGGTTGACCCACATGTGCTGGGCCACCAGCAGGTTTTCCAGCACTGACATTTCCTTGAACAGGCGAATGTTCTGGAACGTACGCGCCAAGCCGGCGCGGTTCACCAGGTGAGTGCCACCGAACATCTTGTAGTACAGCCGGCTGGCGAAATTTTTCGGCGAGACGAAATCGCTGGCCTTGAAGGACTCGCCCAGCAACTGGATGACGTTGGTAGCCTGGCCACGGGTATTGAGTTCGATCTTGCCGCCGGAGGCCTTGTAGAAGCCGGTCAGGCAGTTGAACACGGTGGTCTTGCCGGCACCGTTGGGGCCGATCAGGGCAAAGATCGAATTGCGATGGACCTTGAGGCTGACGTCACTGAGGGCCTTGATGCCGCCGAAGTGCATCATCAGTTTTTCTACCGAGAGTACGACTTCACTCATGGCGCTGCCCTCTTTCATACGCAATGGCACCTTTACGTGGAGTCACACCGGTACGGCTGATCCGAATCAGGCCGCGCGGTCGCCAGATCATCATCAACACCATCAGGATGCCGAACAGCAGCACCCGGTACTCGGCGAAGCCGCGCAGCAGCTCCGGGGCCACGGTCAGCACGAACGCGGCGATCACCACGCCGATGGTCGACCCCATGCCGCCGAGCACCACGATCGCCAGGATCAGTGCCGACTCAAAGAAGGTGAACGAGGTCGGGTTGACGAAGCCCTGGTAGGTAGCAAAGAACACCCCGGCCAGGCCCGCGGTCGAGGCACCGATGGTGAACGCCGAGAGCTTCACCAGCACGTGGTTCAGGCCCATGGAGCGGCAGGCGATTTCATCTTCGCGCAAGGCCTCCCAGGCGCGGCCGACCGGCATGCGGGTCAGGCGATGCTTGATGTACAGCACTGCCAGCACCACCAGGAACAGCACCGCGTAGATGAAGTAGTACTTCACATCCGGGTTGTAGGCGATCCCGAAGAACTCATGAAATGGCACCCCGCCCTCTTTGGCGCGCTTGCCGAACTCCAGGCCGAAGAAGGTTGGCAGCGGTGCAGCCATGCCGTTCGGACCGCCCGTCAGCGACAGCCAGTTATTGAGGATCAGGCGGATGATTTCACCAAAGCCCAGGGTCACGATGGCCAGGTAGTCGCCGTGCAGGCGCAGCACCGGGAAACCGAGGATGCAGCCGGCCAACGCGGCCGTGATCGCCGCCAGTGGCAGCACCGTCCAGAAACCCAGCCCGAGGTATTGATAACCCAGCGCCAGGCCATAGGCACCGATGGCGTAGAAGGCCACGTAGCCCAGGTCGAGCAGCCCAGCCAGGCCCACCACGATGTTCAGGCCCAAGCCCAGCAGCACGTAGATCAGGCCCAGGATCACTACACCCAGCAAGTAGGAGTTGGAGAAGAACGGGAAGACCACGGCGATGACGATCAACAGCGGGATGATCCAGCGCAGCCGCGACTTGTAGTCCGGCGCCAGCACGTGCACGCCGGAGCCGGTGGACTCGAAACCTTCGAGGATCCGCCGGCCCTTGGGCGACTGCAGGAACAGGCTCAGGGCGAAACGTCCGGCCATGACCACGGCAATGATCCAGGCAACGCGCTTGGGTTCCAGGTTGAAGCTGTAGCCATCCAGCACGACCCCGACAATGGGGCCAAAGACGATCAGGGCAATCAGGCCGGCAAGAATCGCGTCGACCACACTTTCTTTGACATCAATGGATTTTTTATGGGTTGAAGACATCGCTTACACCTTCGACACAAGAGGACGGCCGAGCAGGCCTTGGGGCCGAAAGACCAGAACAAGTACCAGCAGCGAGAAGCTGAAGACGTCCTTGTAGTCCGAGTTGACCAGACCGGAGAACAACGACTCGGAAATGCCCAGGATGATTCCGCCGAGCATCGCCCCGGGCAGTGAGCCGATACCGCCCAGGACCGCTGCGGTGAAGGCCTTGATGCCGATGACGAAGCCTGCGTAGAAGTCGAAGGTGCCGTAGTTCATGGTGATCAGCACGCCGGCCAGGGCCGCCATCGCTGCACCGATGATGAACACGTAGGAAATCACCCGGTCGGTGTTGATCCCCAGGATCGAGGCCATCTTGCGGTCTTGCTGCGTGGCACGGCACATGCGGCCGAGCTTGGTGTACTTGATGACGTAGGTCAGCAGCGCCATGCCGGCGAATGCCGCGACCAGGATGAAGATCTTGGTGTAGGTCAGTTGCACGAACCCGTCACCGATGTCCACGCGCCAGGCACCGGTCAGCAGTGTCGGAACCCCTTGTTGGCGGGCGCCCTGGCTGATTTGTGCATAGTTTTGCAGGATCAGGGAAATACCGATGGCACTGATCAGCGGTGCCAGGCGGGTCGAGTTGCGCAGCGGTTTGTAGGCGACACGCTCGATGACCCAGCCATACACCCCGGTAACGATGATGGTGAAGATCAACGTGCCGAGCATCAACAGCGGGAAGGATTCGATACCGAAGTAAGCCAGCAGTGCCAGACTGATTGCCGCGAGGTAAGCGGAAATCATGTAAACCTCGCCGTGGGCGAAGTTGATCATGCCAATGATGCCATAGACCATTGTGTAGCCGATGGCGATCAGGCCATAGACCGACCCGAGGGTCAGGCCATTGACCAGTTGCTGCAGGAAAATACCATCCATAACGCTATCTCACGCAGTGAGAACCCGCACCCTTGTCGGGGTGCGGTTCTTCTAAGGAAAATACAGATTTACGTCGCAGTAATGTCAGACAGGCCACCGCAGCCCCCTTGTGGGAGCTGGCTTGCCAGCGATAGCGGTAGATCATTCAACAGAGTTGTCGACTGTCAGGCCGTCATCGCGGGCAAGCCCGCTCCCACAGGGAATGTGGCGTCCGCTTGATCAAGTGCCGTTATTTCTGTTTTTCCAGCTGGTGGTATTTACCGTCCTTGTCCCACTGGTAGACCACGTAGTCGGAGACTTTCAGGTCGCCCTTGGCGTCCCAGGTCTTCTCGCCCATCACGGTCTTGACCGGGTTGGCCTTGAGCCACTTGGCGGCGTCTTCGCCCTTGTTCGACTTGGCGCCGTTGAAGCCTGCAGCCAGGGCCTGGACCGAAGCGTAGGCGTACAGGGTGTAGCCTTCAGGCTCGGTGCCAGCCTTGCGGAAGGCATCCACGACCGTCTTGCTCTCTGGCAGCATGCGTGGGTCGGCGCCGAAGGTCATCAGCACACCGTCGACGTATTGCGGGCCGCCAGCGGTGGTGACCAACTCGTCGGTGACGATGCCGTCATCGGACATGAACTTGACGTCTTTCAGGCCTTCGGTACGCAGTTGCTTGACCAGCGGACCGGCTTCCGGGTGCAGGCCGCCGAAATACACCACGTCGGCACCGGCCGCGCGGATCTTGGTGACCACGGCGCTGAAGTCTTTTTCGCCACGGGTCAGGCCTTCATACAGCACCGGCGTTACGCCGCGCTTTACCAACTGGGCCTTGGTTGCGTCCGCCAGGCCCTGGCCGTAGGTGTCCTTGTCGTGCAGCACTACGACTTTTTTGCCCTTGAGCACATCGACGATGTAGTCGCCGGCCACGATGCCTTGCTGGTCGTCACGCCCGCACATACGGAACATGGCGCTCAGGCCGCGCTCGGTGACCTGTGGGTTGGTGGAACCCGGGGTGATCGCGATGATCCCGGCTTCGTCGTAGATTTCCGAGGCTGGAATGGTCGAGGAGGAGCAGAAGTGACCGACCACGCCGGCAACTTTCTGGTTGGTGAGGTCCTTGGCGACCGTCACCGCCTGTTTTGGCTCGCAGGCGTCATCGCCCTTGACCAGCACGATCTTCTCGCCATTCACGCCGCCTGCGGCGTTCACGGCGTCGGCCGCTGCCTGTGCACCCTTCATGTACTGCTCGCCAAATGCCGCGTTGGCGCCCGTCATCGGACCCGCTACACCGATCTTGAGGTCGGCCTGAGCAAACGCAGAAACACCCAACGCAGCAGCCACTGCGAGAGCCAGAAAGCCTTTCTTGTAAAACGTCTGGGACATGAGGTGGTGCTCCAAGGTTTTTTTTAGTTGGCACTGCAACTTCACTGAATGCTCAGAGCAAGGGCCGTGCCATCGGTTTTTTATTCTTGAGCAAGTCGTTGCCTTATTGTTTTTTCGACAGTTTTGGGCCCATTTTCATTGGGCGTGCAACCGTCTAGATCGCAGAAGGTGAAACCGTTATTTTTTAAGGGTGAAACCTTCGCGTGCCACCATTGCAACCGTCAGCAGAAACGACGTGCAACCAACCTGTAACAGCCCGCGTCACCGAACTGCACACTGCTGGTGCGGGACTGCTACAACCCGCACCATTACAGGCTAGACGTTACCGCCGAAAGTGCCGCGCCCAAGGGCAAATTCCCTTGTTTAAATGACAATCCGCAGGCACTGGCCCGCGTGATAGAGGGAGAACCCGGTTTCGTACAGGCAACTGCGCAAACCCACACCCAGCACTGGCTGCATGGGCGCGAAAGGAATCGGCAAGGCTTGCGGATCGCCGTGGCACAGGTAGTCGGCGAAGGCTTTGCCGACCACGGTACCGGTGGTCACTCCACGGCCGTTGTAGCCAGTGACGGCGACCAGGCCGGGTGCTGGCTCGAACAGGCGCATCAGATGATCGGGGGTAAAGGCGATGCAGCCGGTCCAGGTGCACTCCCAGTCCACCGGTTTGAGGTAGGGGAAATAGTGTTGCTGCACCCGATCGGCCCAGGCCTTGAGGAACCAGGCGGGCTTGCGGTTGCCATTGCCCAGGCTGCCGAGCAACAGGCGACCGTCCTGGTCACGGCGAATGCTGCTCAGGACCTGGCGGGTGTCCCAGGAGCCCTGGCCGCCTGGCAGGATCTGCTGCGCGGCTTCTTCGGTCAGGGGCGCCGAGGCGACCTGGTAGTAGTAACCCGGGAAAAAATTACGCCGCAGCTCGGTCCAGTCACCCTCGGTGTAAGCGTTGGAAGCGATCACTACCTGTTCGGCGAGAACCGCGCCCTCGGCGGTGTGTACTGCCCACAGCTGGCCCTGGCGCTCCAGCCGGGTCACCGCTGAGTGGTCGAACAACTGGCCTCCCAGGTCGGCGGCGGCCTTGGCCAGGCCACTGGTGTAGGCCATTGGATTGAGTGTGCCAGCGCGGCGATCAAGCAGCGCGGCGGCAATTTTCCTGGTCCCGGTGGCTTGCTCGCAGGCCGCTCCGGTCAACAGTTCGACCGGGGCGCCGCGACGTTTCCATTGCGCTTCGCGGCTGCGCAGATCGGTTTCGCCAGTACGGTTGTGGGCCATGTGCAGCGTGCCCTCACGGCGCAACTGGCAGTCGATGCGGTACTTGTCGATCAGGCTGAACACCAGCGCGGGGGCCGCGCCGAGCATACGATTGAGCTGGCTGCCGACGACTTCGCCAAAACCCTCTTCAATCTCGTCCGGGGGAATCCACATGCCGGCGTTCACCAGCCCGACGTTGCGCCCCGAACCGCCCTGGCCGCAGCGCTGAGCCTCAAGTACACAGACGCTCTTGCCCTGTTCCAGCAAATGCACGGCCGCCGACAAGCCGGTGAAGCCGGCGCCGATCACGCAGACATCGGCCCGCACCTCGCCCTTGAGCGCCGCCCGGTCAGGCCGTTGCGGCGTCAGTTTTTCCCATAAGCATTCTTCGCGTAACGGCATTGCAAGCTCCTGTCGGAGCAGCTACGAGCCGCAAGCTACAAGCCGCAAGCCAGTTTGCTTGAAGCTCGCAGCTTGTAGCTGGCCGCTGCTTAATCAAACGTAATGCCCTGGGCCAACGGCAGTTCCAGCGAGTAGTTGACGGTGTTGGTCTGACGTCGCATGTAACCGCGCCACGCATCGGAGCCCGACTCGCGGCCGCCGCCGGTTTCTTTCTCGCCGCCAAACGCGCCGCCGATTTCCGCACCGCTCGGGCCGATGTTGACGTTGGCGATCCCGCAATCGCTGCCCACCGCCGACATGAACTGCTCGGCTTCACGTACGTCAGTGGTGAAGATGCACGACGACAGGCCTTGCGGTACAGCGTTGTTGAGGCGCAGCGCTTCGGCGAAGTCGTTATAGCCGACCACGTAGAGGATCGGCGCGAAGGTTTCGCTGCACACCACGTCGCTTTGCTCGGGCATTTCGACGATGGCTGGCGAGACGTAGTAGGCGTTGGGGAACTGCGACTCGAGCTGGCGCTTACCGCCGAATACTCGGCCGCCTTCACTCAGGGCCTGCTCCAGGGCGTCCTGCATGTTGTCGAAACTGTGTTTGTCGATCAGTGGCCCGACCAGGTTGCCTTCCAGCGGATGGCCAATGCGCACCTTGGAATAGGCGGCCTTGAGACGGGTGACGATCTCTTCCTTGACCGATTCGTGGGCAATCAGCCGGCGCAAGGTGGTGCAGCGCTGGCCAGCAGTGCCGACGGCACTGAACAGGATGGCCCGGACCGCCATGTCCAGGTCGGCGCTTGGGCCGAGGATCATCGCGTTGTTGCCACCGAGTTCGAGAATGCTGCGGGCGAAACGGGCGGCGATCTTCGGCGCCACTTCGCGGCCCATGCGGGTACTGCCGGTGGCACTGATCAGGGCTACACGCGGGTCGTCCACCAGCGCTTCACCGGCATCGCGGCCGCCGATGATCACCTGGCTGAGGTAGGGCGGTGCATCACTGAAATTCTTCAGCACTCGTTCGAACAGCGCCTGGCAGGCCAGTGCGGTGAGTGGGGTTTTCTCCGACGGCTTCCAGATCACCGGGTTGCCGCACACCAGCGCCAACGTGGTGTTCCAGGCCCAGACCGCGACCGGGAAGTTGAACGCACTGATCACCCCGACCACGCCCAGCGGATGCCAGGTTTCACGCATGTGGTGGCCCGGGCGCTCGGAGGCGATGGTCAAGCCATAAAGTTGGCGGGACAAACCGACGGCGAAGTCGCAGATGTCGATCATTTCCTGCACTTCACCCAGACCTTCCTGAGTGATCTTGCCGGCTTCCCAGGACACCAGCTCGCCCAGGTCGGCCTTGTATTCACGCAGGACCTCACCGAACTGGCGCACCAGCTCACCGCGGCGCGGCGCTGGCACCTTGCGCCACAATTCGAATGCATGCTCGGCACGACTGACCTGCTGCTCGACTTCGGCGGCACCTTCCCAGTTCACCGAGGCCATCTGGCTGCCATCGACTGGTGAATGCACGGGCTGTTTGCCATTCTGGTACAGGGCCGGGTTTACCCCCAAACGATCAAGCAATGCGGCAACCATGGGTCACTCCTCAAGCAAAAAACGGAAAGTTCGCAGCCGCAGCAAGTCGGCTGATCAGGCCTGTAGTTGTAGCGCTACACAGACGAGCCAACAAACGACGATTAGGCGAGATATCATTCCGTTTATTCATGCAACGCGTTGCAACAAGAACAAAGGGACCACCCATGCTGAATAAACGCCACTTGCCATCGATCACTGCCCTGCAGTGCTTTGAAGCGGTCACCCGCCACCTGAGCTTCACCCGCGCCGCCGAAGAGTTGAACCTGACTCAGAGCGCAGTGAGCAAACAGGTGGCGCAACTGGAAGAGCTGTTGCAGCACCTGCTGTTTCGCCGGGTCCGGCGACGCCTGCAAATGACCCCGGCTGGGGATCTGTACCTGGTTGAAGTCCGAAAAATCCTTACCCAGGTCGAAATGTCGACCCACTACCTGCGCTCCTACGGTGGCGAGACAGAAGTCTTGCGGGTGTCCACCCCGCCTACTTTTGGTGCCCGCTGGCTGGTGCCCCGCCTCAAGGGTTGGCGCCTGCGCCATCCGCAGATTCATCTGGACCTGTGCAGCGAACAGGAAGCCGACGACCTGCTGCAAGGCCGTGCCGACCTGGCGTTCTACTTCGGCCAGGGCTCTCGACCGGGCACTGAGTGCCTGAAGCTGTTCGGCGAAGAACTGGTCCCGGTGTGCGCGCCCGGCAGCCTGCCGGAGCACCCCTTCACGGACCCGACCCAGCTCACCGACCTGGTGTTGCTGCAAAATGCCTCGCGGCCCCAGGCCTGGCACGACTGGTTCGACAGCCAGGGTTACCAGACCGAACACAGCTACCACGGGCCACGCTTCGAGACGTTCTACATGTGCATCCGCGCCGCGCAAGTCGGCTGTGGCGTGGCCCTGTTGCCGCGTTTCCTGGTGGAAGAAGAACTGGCCGACGGCAAGCTGGTCATTCCCTGGCAGCATGCAATGCCCAGCAGTGACGCCTATTACCTGGCCTACCCGGAACACTCGGCGGAGGTGCCCAAGGTCCGGGATTTTGTGAAGTGGATGCTGGAGCAGATCGATACCCCGGCAGCCAACTGATGAGGGCCGCTCCAACAATGGATAGGCGTCGTCCAAAAAATCACTGGCAATCACCACTGCCGATATGCGCCACTACGCCCACTCAATGAAACTGCGTTAAAGGCTGCGGCCAGCCTGGAGATCCCCGTTATGAGCGAGAGTGTGTTTGCCGATCGCATCGTGCAGAACCTGCTCGACACCGACTTCTACAAGCTGACCATGATGCAGGCGGTGCTGCACAACTACCCTAACGTTGAAGTCGAATGGGAGTTTCGCTGCCGCAACAGCGAAGACCTGCGCCCTTACCTGGCGGAAATCCGTTTTCAGATCGAGCGCCTGGCCGAGTTGAGCCTGAGTGCCGACCAGTTGGGTTTCCTGGAGCGCATCAGCTTCATGAAGCCGGACTTCCTGCGTTTTCTCGGGCTGTTCCGCTTCAATCTGCGCTACATCCACACCGGCATCGAACAGGGCGAATTGTTCATCCGCCTGCGCGGGCCATGGCTGCATGTGATTTTGTTCGAGGTGCCGTTGCTGGCGATTGTCAGCGAGGTGCGCAACCGCTATCGCTACCGCGAAGTGGTGCTCGAGCAAGCCCGCGAGCAGCTGTATCGCAAGTTCGACTGGCTGAGTGCCAACGCCAGCAGCGAGGAGTTGTCCGAGTTGCAGGTCGCGGATTTCGGCACCCGTCGCCGGTTTTCCTACCGGGTCCAGGAAGAAGTGGTCAACGTGCTCAAGCACGACTTCCCGGGGCGCTTCGTCGGCACCAGCAACGTGCACCTGTCCCGGGAAATCGACATGAAACCGCTGGGCACCATGGCCCACGAGTGGATCATGGCCCACCAGCAACTCGGCCCAAGGCTGATCGACAGCCAGAGCGCCGCCCTCGATTGCTGGGTCCGCGAATACCGTGGCCTGCTCGGCATTGCCCTGACCGACTGCATCACCACCGATGCATTCCTCAACGATTTCGACCTGTACTTCGCCAAGCTGTTCGACGGCCTGCGCCACGACTCCGGGGACCCGATCCTGTGGGCGGAAAAAGCCATCGCCCACTATCACAAGCTCGGCATCGAGCCGATGAGCAAGACCCTGGTGTTCTCCGACAGCCTGACGCTGCCCCGCTCGCTGGAGATCTTCCGGGCGTTGCGCGGGCGGATCAATGTCAGCTTTGGCATCGGAACCAACCTGACCTGTGACATTCCCGGTGTCGAACCCATGAGCATCGTGCTTAAAATGGCCGCCTGCAACGGCCAGCCCGTCGCCAAGATTTCCGACGAGCCTGGCAAGACCCACTGCAAGGATCCGAATTTCGTCGCCTATTTGCGACATGTGTTTCAAGTACCTGCCGCCCTATCTGGCAATTCAAGCAAGGAGTGAATTCATGCAAGCCGTACAGCGTGAGATTGCTGAACAGCTCAAGGTCCAACCGCCCTTCGCCGACCAGGCTGCCCTGGAAGCGGAAATCGTGCGGCGGATCGGTTTCATCCAGGACTGCCTGGTCAATTCCGGGCTCAAGAGCCTGGTGCTGGGCATCAGTGGTGGCGTCGACTCGCTGACCGCAGGCCTGCTGGCCCAACGCGCCATGCGTGAACTGCGCGAGCGCAGCGGTGATGCGGGCTACAAATTCATCGCCGTGCGCCTGCCGTACGAAACCCAGTTCGATGAACACGAAGCCCAGGCTTCGGTGGACTTCATTGCGCCCGATGAGCGCCACACGGTCAACATCGGTCCGGCAGTCAAGGCACTGGCCAGTGAGGTCGCGGCCTTTGAAGGCAAACATGCGGTGTCGGTGGATTTCGTGCTGGGCAATACCAAGGCGCGCATGCGCATGGTCGCCCAGTACACCATCGCCGGTGCCGCCCACGGCCTGGTGATTGGCACTGACCACGCCGCCGAAGCGGTGATGGGTTTTTTCACCAAGTTCGGTGACGGCGCCTGTGACCTCGCGCCCCTCAGCGGCCTGGTGAAAAACCAGGTACGGGCCATCGCCCGGCACTTCGGCGCGCCTGAGTCACTGGTGGAAAAAGTCCCTACCGCCGACCTCGAGGACCTGTCGCCGGGTAAACCGGACGAAGCCTCCCATGGCGTCACCTACACCGAGATCGATGCCTTCCTGCACGGTGAGCCGGTGCGTGAAGAAGCATTCCGGATCATTTGTGACACCTATAGAAAGACCCATCACAAGCGGGTGATGCCGTTTGCTCCGTGATTGACCAAGGGTCTGTAGCGCGGTCAAACGCCAGGCACAAAAAAAGCGTCCCACCGGGTAATGCTGATCAGTTAAGGAGAAACGACCACCTATGTGGGAGCGAGCTTGCTCGCGATGGACGTGAACGATAACGCGTGAATGGATAAACACGCGGCGCTTTCAAGCTCATCGCGAGCAAGCTCGCTCCCACAATGGTCGGCGTCGCTTAACTGATCGGCATTAGTGCCAGAGGGACGCTTTTTTATCGGCTTAAAAGGCTTACTTCAGGGTAATGGTGCCTTTCATCATCGAGATGTGGCCAGGGAACGAGCAGAAGAAGCCGTATTTTTGCGCAGCGTCGAGTTTCGACACGTCAAAGGTCACGGAGTCTTTCTCGCCAGCACCGATGATCTTGGTGTGGGCGATCACGCGGGTATCGCCTTCCTTGAGGTAGTTCTTGTCGATGCCGGCAGCCAGGCCATCGGTGGCGATCGGTTGCATGTCAGCTTCAGTGCTGATCACCAGGTTGTGGCCCATGACGTTCTTCGGCAGGCTGCCGGAGTGGGTCAGCTCGACGGTGAATGTTTTGCAGCTCTTGTCGATTTCAATGGCCTTGGTGTTGAAGGACATCTGGTCAGTGGAATCAACGGTGACCTTGCATTCGGCAGCCATCAGTTGGCTGCTAGCCAGTGTCAGCAGGGATACCGCAACAAGTTTGGCAAACATGGTGAATCTCCAAGGCAGGGTTAAAAAATCCATATCTTGTAAAGACTGCCTGAAATTTCCGGAAGTTCCTATGACCTGAATCAAGAATTGTATACAACTTTCGAGCTATGACACTCATCGAAACAATCTACCAGCCAGACAGCCCGCGCCAGCCTAAGATCGGCCCATTGTTGCCGCCAATGGAGTGTCCGTCATGTCCCTCAATAGCCTGTTGTGCAGTTTGCTCGCCGCCTACGCCTGTGGTGCCAGTGGCACATTTGATGAGGCCCGCCGCGCGGATTAATCTTGGAGCAACCCGGTGCCAGCCATTACTCTGCGCTCGTCACTGATCACGGAGGAAGGCATGTCTTTAACATCTGTTTGTGTGTTTTGCGGCGCCAGCACCGGTACCGACCCGGCCTATCGAGAGGCCGCGATTGCCCTGGGCCAGGAACTGGCTCGGCGCAAGCTGACGCTGGTGTACGGCGGTGGCGCGGTCGGCTTGATGGGGATTGTTGCCGACGCCGCACTGGCGGCCGGTGGCGAAGTGATCGGAATCATTCCCGAAAGCCTGAAAAACAAGGAAATCGGCCACAACGGCCTGACTCGCCTGGAAGTGGTCGACGGCATGCACGCCCGCAAGGCGCGCATGGCAGAACTGAGCGACGCCTTTATCGCCCTGCCCGGCGGCCTGGGCACCTTCGAGGAACTGTTCGAAGTCTGGACCTGGGGTCAGCTCGGCTACCACGGCAAACCGCTGGGTCTGCTGGAAGTGAATGGTTTCTACAGCAAACTCACTGCATTTCTTGATCATGTCGTCGGTGAAGGCTTCGTTCGCGGCCAGCACCGTGACATGCTGCAAACGAGCGAATCGCCGCAGGATCTGCTGGATGCACTGGATGCCTGGCAGCCGGTGGTCAGCCCCAAATGGGACGGGCAAAAACCCGATTAACCCTTGGTCCCGGTTTAAAGGCAGAATACGCGCCGCTCAACCTCACCTTCGACCCCAGAGGATCGCCCATGGCTAAACCTAATTACTCCTTCGCCAAGCGTCAAAGAGACTTGGCCAAAGAGCAGAAGAAAGAGGAAAAGTTGCAACGCAAGAAAGCGGCTGCCGATGAAGAGGCCGGCGCACTGAACCAGGATGCAGAAGGCGAAGTGACTGCCGAAGACGCTGTAGAAACACCGAAAGAGCAGGCGCCAGACGCCTGAGCCCCACCGGACAGTGTCCCGCCTATCTTCTGTAGGAGCTGGCCAGCCAGCTCCTACGGCGGACCGCGCTAGTCCATCGGCAAGACCGTCACCCGCACTTCCGGGTCATGGCTGCCGCCCCCCAGAATCACCCCACGCAACGGCGACACATCGGAAAAATCCCGGCCCCAGGCCAGGGTGATGTGCTCCAGCGCCGGCTGGACATTGTTGGTCGGATCAAAATCCACCCACCCCACTACCGGACAGAACACCGACACCCAGGCATGGGACGCATCGGCGCCGATCAGCCGCGCCTGCCCGGGAGGTGGTTGCGTCAGCAGATAGCCACTGACGTAACGCGCGGCCAATCCCCTGGAACGCACACACGCCAGCATCAGGTGCGCAAAGTCCTGGCACACCCCCCGCCGCCGCTCCAGCACCTCCACCAGCGGAGTTGCGACCTGCGTGGCCTCGGCGTCGAAGGTGAACTCGCTGAAGATCTTCTGCATCAACGCCTGTACCCCCAGCATCAGCGGCCGCCCCGGCGCAAAACAGCTTTCGGAGAATTCGACGAAGGGGCTCTTCAAGTGCACATACGGCGACTCGAAGCGATAACGACACGCCTGCAGCACCTGGTCGGCGACTGACTGGCCACTGTAGGTCAGCGCGCTGCGGGTCGCCTCCCAGGCCGGCGACTGCTGGAAGTCGGGCAATGCCCGGGCCAGCACCTCGACCGTCAGCCGGGCATTGACCTGCAACTCATCGTGGGGTCGCTCGAATGCCAGGCGGGTCAGCGGGTTGCCGAACACGTCCAGCTCATCGCGACGGGTCGTCGGTGATGGGCTGATCAACAACTGCTGCTCGGTGCAGCGCTGCCAGGCACAGGGCCGCGGCCACAAATGGGCCAACTGCTGGGCCAGGGACACCGGGCTGTCGTAGCGATAATGGGTGTCGTGGAGAATCTGATAGCGGGCACTTTTCACACGGACACCGTACGTTGGCTGACATCGTCGACATGGGCGAAATGCCGCAAGGCCAGGCGATCGGACACCTGGTTGCTGACATCGGCGACCTCCTGCAGCAAGTCCGCCAGGCCATCGAGGGCGGCGCGCACACTGCTGTCACCGAAAAGCGGGTTTTCCAGGCAGCCAAGGTCAAACCCGGCCAGGCGCTCCACCAACAGTGGCAAGGCCGCCTCGGCAGGCGCAGCGAAGTCGTGGTTCAAGCGCTTCAGGGAGCGGCTCACCAGTTTCAACTGGAACAACACCGCATGGGGGTTCTGTTCATCGAGCAACAACAGGTCCAGCACCGGGATCAACTGCGCCACGGCCAGGTAACGGGAGCGGTAGGTGATGCTGCTGTTACCCAATTCGAGCAACCACTCCAGGCCCGCCTGATCGAACGCCCCGGCGCCACGCAGAAAGCCCGCAAGGCTGCTGCTCAAGAACTGCAAACGCTCGATGCGCCGGCCGATCATCAAGAAGCGCCAGCCTTCGTCGCGGGTCATGTCGTCCAGGGCAAACCCTGACAACGCGGCCAGCGACATCACCAGGCGGTTGAGAAAATCCAGCAACTCGCCAAAATCCGCGGCCTCGGTCGAAAGCGCCATGGCTTCGCGCTGCAACTCCACCAACGCCTGCCAGTTCTCGCGCGACAGCTTGCCGCGCACCTGGGACGCTGCCCACTGCAAGCGCTGCAGGTTGGCGCGCAGGCTGAACGACCAGTCGGCACCGAGCAAGGCGGCGAGCAGGCGCTCGGGCAATTCGCCCTCCTCGGGCAGCAGCATCAGGCTTTCCCCCAGCTCGACAGCCGCTTGCAGGGCCTGCGGATCGTCGCCGTCGACATAACGCGCAAGCATGATGCGCAGCAAACGCGCGCTGTCATCGCAGCGCTCGCAATAACGGCCGAACCAGAACAGGTTTTCCACCACCCGCGACGGCAGGTACGGATCGCGCCGCACCAGGTCGTGCACGCCGAGGGTTCGCTGGGCTTTCCATTGTTCGCCGACGGGGGCCCGCTCGCCCAGCACCCAGGTGTCTTTGCTCGCACCGCCACGCTGCATCGAGACCACTTCGGCATCCGCCTCGGCGGCCACCCGGGTCAGGCCACCGGGCAATACCCGATAGCCGTCGCGACTGGCCACCGCATACACCCGCATACCGATGGCCCGTGGCTGCAATTGGCCGGTTTCGGCCTGCCACACTGGCGCCTGGGACAGCTGGGCCAGTTCTTGCGCCACATAGGCATAGGGTCGCGCACGGATGCGCTGTATCAGATCAACGCGCTGTTTTTCACTCAAGTCGCGGCCAAACACCGGGATAAAACTCTGTGAGGGAAAGGCCGGCTTGATCAGCAGCTCGGGGAGTTTCGCCAGCGCTTGCTCCAGCACCGGTGGTTCGCCGCACCACCAGGTGGCAATGGACGGCAGGAGCAGTTCCTCACCGAACAGGTATTGATTGATCTTCGGTAGAAACCCCAACAGGCCTGGCGATTCCAAAACACCGCTGCCCAGGGCGTTGGCCACCAGCACCCGGCCCTGGCGCACCGCATCGAGCAATCCTGGAACGCCGAGGGCCGAGTCGGTGCGCAGCTCCAACGGGTCGCAGAAGTCATCATCGAGCCGGCGCATGATCGCGTGGACCCGGCGCAGGCCACTCAGGGTCTTGAGGTAGACGGTGGCATCCCGCACCGTCAGGTCACCGCCTTCGACCAGTGGATAACCCAGTTGGCGGGCCAAGTACAGGTGCTCGAAATAGCTCTCGTTGAATCGCCCGGGGGTCAACAGCACCACCAGCGGCACTTCCTCGGCGCTGGGTGCCTGGCGGGCCAGGGTTTCCTGCAGGGTCCGGAAGAACCCCGCCAGGTGTTGCACCTGCAGGTCGCGATAGAGTTCGGGAAACGCGCGGGACACGATGGTGCGGTTTTCCAGCGCATAACCGGCGCCAGACGGTGCCTGGGTGCGGTCCGCGGTGACCCACCAGCGCCCGTCGGGGGTGCGCGCCAGGTCCACTGCATACAGGTGCAGGAAGGTGCCGGCAGGCGGCTGGATCCCCTGGCACGGCCACAGGAAATTGTTATGGCCAAACACCAGTTCCGCCGGCAGCAGGCCCTCGGCAATCAGGCGCTGCGGGCCATACAGATCCGCCAGCACCGCGTTGAGCAGCCGTGCACGCTGGGCGATACCGGCCGACAGGTGCTGCCACTCCTCGGCGGCGATCACGTGGGGCAACAGGTCCAGCTCCCAGGGGCGGTCGGCACCCTTGGGGTCGGCGTAGACATTGTAAGTGACGCCGTTTTCCTGGATCTGTCGCGCCAGCAACGCCTGGCGCTGTACCAATTGTGCAGGCGAACTGCGCTGCACCTGCTCGAACAGGCGCCGCCAATGCGTGCGCACGGCGCCGCTGTCGTCGAGCAGTTCGTGATAGGTGCCCGCCGTGAGCGGGTAACGGTCTAGCAGGTCAGGCATGGAACGCTCGGCAGGCTCAGGAAAAAATCAGGTTAGCGCATAACTATGGCAGGTCTGTTATTGGCTGGCCTGCGCAAACCGGCGCAAATCCAGGGTCATGGGCAACTCATCATTGATAGTCAGGGTCGGGACCTGAAGGGGTCCCGGGCTGTGGCCAAGCCGGAAAAACCGCGCCATGCGCCGGCTCTCGGCTTCGTTGGCGTTGACCGGCAGGCTGTCGTAGTTGCGCCCTCCCGGATGGGCAACGTGGTATTGGCAGCCCCCCAGGGAGCGCTGCATCCAGGTGTCGAGCAGGTCGAACACCAAGGGCGCATGCACCCCGATGGTTGGCTGCAGGCAGTTGGCGGGCTGCCAGGCGCGGAACCGCACGCCGGCGACAAACTCGCCGACCCGACCGGTCGGCTGCAGCGGCACCGCAACCCCATTGCAGGTCAGCACATAGCGCTGCGCAGCCAGCCCCGTGAGCTTGACCTGCAGGCGTTCCAGGGACGAGTCGACATAACGCACCGTACCTCCCGTTGCGCCCTCCTCGCCCAGCACATGCCAGGGCTCCAGCGCCTGGCGCAGCTCCAGTTCGATGCCGCTGACCGCATAATCGCCGACCTTGGGAAAACGGAACTCCAGGTGGGCGGCGAACCATTCGGCGCGCAACGCATACCCGGCGGCGTTGAGATCCACCAGCACATCGGCAAAGTCCTGCTCGATAAAGTGCGGCAGCAGGAACCGGTCATGCAGCTCCGTCCCCCAGCGCGCCAGCTTGGCCGGCGCATAGGGCTCGCGCCAGAAGCGCGCCACCAGGGCCCGCAGCAACAGTTGCTGGACCAGGCTCATACGCGCATGGGGCGGCATCTCGAAGGCCCGCAACTCCAGCAGGCCCAAACGCCCGGTCGCACCGTCCGGCGAATAGAGTTTGTCGATACAGAACTCGGCGCGGTGGGTGTTGCCGGTGACATCGATCAACAGGTTGCGTAGCAGGCGATCCACCAGCCAGGGAGCGCAGGCCTCACCCGGCGGCGGCATTTGCGCGAAGGCGATTTCCAGCTCGTACAAGGCATCGTTGCGCGCCTCGTCGACCCGCGGCGCCTGGGACGTCGGGCCGATGAACAGGCCGGAAAACAGGTAGGACAAGGACGGGTGGTTGTGCCAGTAGCTGATCAGGCTGCGCAGCAGGTCCGGACGCCGCAGAAAGGGTGAGTCGGCCGGAGTCGCGCCTCCCAGTACAAAATGGTTACCGCCGCCGGTGCCGGTGTGGCGGCCGTCGATCATGAATTTTTCGCTGGTCAGGCGGGTCTGGCGGGCTTCCTCGTAAAGGAACTCGGTGCGCTCCACCAGCTCATCCCAAGTGGCGGACGGCTGCACGTTGACCTCGATCACGCCTGGGTCCGGGGTCACCCGGAAATTGCTCAGGCGCGGATCACTGGGCGGTTCATAACCCTCCAGCAACACTGGGCAATGCAGTTCCTGGGCGGTGGCCTCGATGGCGCTGACCAGCTCCAGGTAATCCTCGAGCCGCGCAAGCGGCGGCATGAACAGGTACAAGCGCCCTTCCCGAGCCTCGGCGCAGAACGCGGTGCGGGTCAGCCAGTCGGCCGACTCGTCGAGTGCCGGCACGCGCTCCTCGGCCTCTGCGGGCGTAGCGTGGACCGCCAGTTGCGCGGTGCCCGGCAGTGCTGGGAAGTCCTGGTTGGGGTCCTGCGGGTGAATGAACGGATACTCCGCGGCTTTTACCCAAGGCTGGGAACCCAGTGGCAATCGATAGCCCAGGGGGGAATCGCCGGGAATCAACCGGCAATGCTCATCGCGCAGGTACCAGCGCCCGCTTTGCCACTGGTCGCCCTGGGCGGTGCGCGCCAGCGGCAGGACCTGGCCAATCACCTTGTCCAGGCCCTGGCTGAAGACCTTGCGCAGCCGCGCACGCTCCAGCGGCTCGTCCAGGCGCGGGTCTTCGGCGCTGACGTTCAGCGGCAAGTTGCCTTCGCGCCACAGGTAATAGAAATGATCTTCGTAAGCCGGGAATACAAAACGCGCAGGCAATTTCAAGCGCTCGGCGACACTCGCCAGAAAACGCCCGGCCAGCGCACCATCCGCACCGTAGTCCTGCTGCTCATCGGCGATCAACGCACTGTTGTGCCAGACCGGTACGCCATCACGCCGCCAGTAGCAGTTCAGCGACCAGCGCGGCAGTTGCTCGCCGGGGTACCATTTGCCCTGGCCGAAATGCACCAGGCCTTTGGGCGCGTAATGCTTGCGCAGGCGCTGGAACAGCTCGGCAGATAGCCGACGTTTGTCCGGGCCGAGCGCGGCGGTGTTCCATTCGGCGCCATCCGGGTCGTCGATCGAAACGAAGGTCGGCTCGCCGCCCATGGTCAGCCGCACATCGCCGGCCAGCAGGTCGCCGTCGATCTGCCGGCCCAGGGTCTGGATGGCCTGCCACTGCTCCTCGGTGTAGGGCTTGGTGACCCGGGGCGCTTCCCAGATCCGCTCCACCGACATTTCATGGCTGAACTCACACTCACAAGGTTCAACCAAGCCGCTGATTGGGGCCGCAGAGGACGGATCGGGACTACAGGCCAACGGAATATGTCCTTCACCGGCAAACAGCCCAGAGGTGGCGTCCAGGCCGATCCAGCCCGCACCCGGCAGGTAGACTTCGCACCAGGCGTGCAAGTCGGTGAAATCCACTTCGGTGCCGGACGGCCCGTCGAGGCTCTTCACGTCCGCCGTGAGCTGGATCAGGTAACCCGAGACAAAACGCGCTGCCAGCCCGAGGTTGCGCAGCAGCTGCACCAGCAACCAGGCCGAGTCGCGGCATGAACCGGATGCGTGCTCCAGGGTGTATTCCGGGGTCTGGACCCCGGGCTCCATGCGAATCAGGTAACCGATGTCTTCGCTCAGGCGCTGGTTGAGGGCCACCAGGAAATCCACGGCCGGCAGCGGTGTGCGCTCGATACCCTGCAGATAAGCCTTGAGCCTGGGGGTCAGCGGCAGGGTTTCGAGGTACGGCGCCAGTTCCTTGCGTTCATCCGCGGCGTAGGCGAACGGGATGTGCTCGGCGTAGGGCTCGAGGAAAAAATCGAACGGGTTGAACACCGCCATTTCGGCCAGCAAGTCGACTTCGATGCGCAGTTGCTCAGTCTTTTCCGGGAACACCAAGCGCGCCAGGTAGTTGCCCTGGGGGTCTTGCTGCCAGTTGATGAAGTGCTGCTCGGGCAACACTTTCAGCGAATAAGAGAGGATCCGCGTGCGGCTATGGGCCGCCGGGCGCAGGCGCACGATCTGCGGGCCGAGTTCGACGGCGCGGTCGTAGCGGTAGTGCGTGACGTGGTGCAATGCGACATGAATCGACACGGCGTGCCTCCTGCGAGCCTAAAGCGTACCGGGCACCGCGCAAGACTTATGCCATACAGCAGCGCTGGCGCTTTCTCCGGTTGCTTGAGGCAGTACAGCACCAAAATCGGGCGCTGCAGGAAAATGGTTTGGCGCAGGTGCACGTAAATGTGGCGATCCGTCAGAAATTGGTTGTCAGTTCCGGCCTCTTCGCGGGCAAGCCCGCTCCCACAAGGATCGCTGCGAATGCAATAAAGCAGACAACCTCCAACACTGTGGAAGCGGGCTTGCCCGCGATGAGGCCAGCAGCTCCAGTACATTTCCCAAGCCTGAAATGCAGAACGCCAACCCGAAGGTTGGCGTTCTGTTCAGCGGGGGCGCGGCTTAGCGCGGCACAACCGGCTTGCGCGCAGGTTTCGGGCCCTTGCCTTTGGCCGCATCCTTACGCTCCTTGGCCGCCTGCTGGTTACGGGCGAACGCCGCAGCCTTGGCCTGTTCACGCTTGTCCCACGGATTGCCACCATCACTGGCACGCGGCGGCAGGCCGGTATGCTGGGTGAGGATCTTGGTGGTCTTTTCCGTCGCCGCCACTTTATGGCTGCCAGCCGGCGTCGAGTTCTTGCGACGGGCAC